>NZ_JAOWHJ010000076.1:0-71214 GCF_030332695.1 Citrobacter sp. Cpo089
GACAGGCTCCGGAAGACGGTTGTTGCGCACGTATTCGGTGAACGCACTATGGCGACGCTGGGGCGTCTTATGAGCCTGCTGTCACCCTTTGACGTGGTGATATGGATGACGGATGGCTGGCCGCTGTATGAATCCCGCCTGAAGGGAAAGCTGCACGTAATCAGCAAGCGATATACGCAGCGAATTGAGCGGCATAACCTGAATCTGAGGCAGCACCTGGCACGGCTGGGACGGAAGTCGCTGTCGTTCTCAAAATCGGTGGAGCTGCATGACAAAGTCATCGGGCATTATCTGAACATAAAACACTATCAATAAGTTGGAGTCATTACCCTAGTTTTTCTACAAATAAACGACATTGTTCGTCGTCTGACATCCGAGGTAGGACCAGCTCGGTGGGTATACGCACATCCCCATGCGCACTGGCGAAACTGGTGATGATATCGACGAATTCAAGATCGCCTTTTTCGCTTCTCGCAGGAAGAAAAGAGAACTCAGAATGGTAAAGATTATCCAGTGAAACAATCATCGTGCCAGCCCCGCTGCATGGGTGTTATCCGGCATCCTGTAGCAAAGGATGGAGAAATACGTTACTGCTGATGCAAGTAGAGGCCCTTTCATTTTTCCCTTTTTAGCCGGTAAATCGAATCCTTTTTTTTAGCTTATCCTGATTATAAGCGAATATCCAGCTTTGCACTTTTTAATATCTCGGAATAAATCATATTTTTAGCAAGATACGCTCTTAATGTTCAGGGGTATTGTCTAACCAAAAGCAGAAATAAAAGTTAACTTTCAAATGGTGATGTTAAGGCTGCGCACTCGATGGCAGCCTCGGAGTTACGGGGGATTAAATACGTCGTGCCTGCCAAAAGTTTTTACGCCAGTAAACGTTATCCAGAGACGAGCGCATCACGCCACGGCTGGTTGAAGCATGAATAAACTGATTATTGGTATCGTAAATACCAACATGCAGACCGCTTTCCCCAGACCCGGTTTTAAAGAAAACCAGATCGCCTGGCAGCAAATCATCTTTATCAATTTCGGTACCAATCTTTGATTGCGTACGCGTATCGCGCGGAAGTTGCAGGTCGAATTTATCGCGCATCGTCATCAAAACAAATCCAGAACAATCCACCCCACTACGACTCATACCGCCATAACGATAGGGTGTGCCATGCCAGGTTTGGAGCTGATCATTAAGACCGGCGATAACGGCAATAGAATCCGACAAGCGGGCATTTGGCGCAGGCGCACGATGGCTGCTGCAGCCCGCCAAAAACAATGCTGTGATGAAAAGGAGCCAAAAGCGCATTCAGTACGAATCCTCTGAATTTTATTTTTATGCCAATTTAGCGTGGAAATTATATGATTTTCAAGAACCCATTTCACTTAAGTGGTTGATATGAGCATTCTGTGCCCTTCAATATCCAAACGTCGGAAGTTGACGCCATAGGCCGCAGACAGATTGGCCGGCGTCAGTACCGCATCTCGTGAACCACTGGCAAGCAGTTTCCCGCGTTTGAGTAGCCAGGCTTTATGCGCATGGCGTAAGGTGTGATTAAGGTCATGGCTACTCATCACAATCGCTATGCCCTGCAAACACAGCTGACTCAACAGTCGGTCCAGTGCGTTTTGTTGCGCGACGTCCAGACTGTTCATCGGCTCATCCAGCAGTAAAAGCTGACCTAATGGATTCGCTTGTGGGCAAATCTGCAGGATAACCGCAGCCAGGCGCACACGCTGCCACTCACCGCCGGAGAGTTGGTTCACGCCGCGCCCCAGTTTATCTCCCAGACCGAGCGCATCGGCGATCTCCTGTAACAGATCGGTGCGTGCTTTGTCGGGTTGATGCAGCGTCAGAAAATGCCAGACCGGCATGGCAAACGGCGGATTTTGCTGTTGCGCAAGATAGGCGCGATATTGCGCCAGCCTGGCGGCCGGCCATTCCTCCAACGGCATATCACCAAAAGTGATACTTCCCTCTCCGTTTGTCAGACCCGCCATACGCGCCAACAGCGTACTTTTTCCGGCACCGTTTGGTCCCACTAAATGCAAGATCTCTCCTGCTTTTATCTCACCAGAAAGCGGGCCGAGACGGGTCGATTCCGCGACGTCCTGTAGCTGCATCAATCGAGACATTAGTTTGCCAGCGCCTGCTTGATGGTTTGCACCAGGATGGGATCCTCAGGCGTCATATCCGGTGAGAATCGTTGCAGCACTTTTCCATCGCGACCCACTAAAAACTTCTCGAAATTCCACAGGATATCGTCCGGGTAGAGCGGCGCACGGCCTTTGCTCGCCATTCGCTCGTAGAACCCACTGTCCGCAGGCGCAACGGCCGTTGGCGCGGCATCAATCAGCTTCTGATACAGCGGGTGGCGTCCCTCGCCGTTGACGTCAATTTTGCTGAACATCGGGAAAGTTACGCCCCATGTGGTACTGCAGTACGTTTTTATTTCCTCTTCGCTGCCCGGCTCCTGGCCCAGAAACTGATTGCAAGGGAAACCAAGAACGCTGAAGCCCTGTTGGTGCCAGGCTTTCTGCAGATTCTCCAGTTGCTCGTACTGCGGCGTCAGCCCACATTTTGAAGCAACGTTGACGATTAACAGCACATTCCCGGAATACGGCTGCAGTGAGGTAACCTCGCCGTCGATGGTCGTCACTTCTGTATCGAGGATAGTGTTTTGCATAGCATCTCCAGAACAACAGGTGGATTTTCAGTTTTTAATCATAGACCGAACCAACGCGTTCTAGCGCGCGGCTTTTAACAATAGCCAGATAAATACCGGCGCACCCATAGTGGCCGTTACCACGCCGATAGGTAACTCAGCCGAGGCCAGCACCAAACGCGCGACAACATCAGCAAACAATAATGCGATTGCGCCAGCCAACGCACAACCTGGCAGTAAAACACGGTGATCGGTGAGGCCGCACAGTCGCAAAATATGCGGGATCACAAGCCCAATAAAACCAATCGCCCCTGCCAGAGCCACGCTCACGCCAACCATCCAGCCTGTGGCAACCACCAGCAGGTTGCGCCAGAACCATAATGGCAGTCCCAGCTGACGCGCAGAAGTCTCTCCTAACGCCAGCATATTCATCGGCTGCGACTGACAGCAGATCCACACCAGTACCGGAATCAACGCCACCATGAGCCAAGCCTGATGCCAGTCTACGCCACCGAAGCCCCCCATCATCCAGTACATCAGCTGTCGTAAGTCAAACGAGGTAGAGAAGTAGATAGCCCATGTCATCAGCGCGCTACAGATTATCCCCAGCGCCACCCCCGCCAGCAGCAGACGGCTGGTAGACAGATGTCGACGGGCGAAACGTAGCAAAATAAGCGTGATAATCAGCGCCCCGGCAATGGCGCAAAGGCCCAACGCCCAGCCGGGGAGTTGCCCCTGCCCCAGCAGCACCGCCGCGATAAGCCCGACTCCCGCGCCGTTAGATACGCCCAGTAATCCAGGCTCTGCGAGCGGGTTTTCAAACAGAGCTTGCATCACTGCGCCAGATAAGGCCAATGCAGCGCCTACCAGCAAAACGGCAAGGGTACGGGGAAGTCGAATTTGCCAGACGAACAGATCGCCGCGGGCGCTGAACCAGTCGCCGGGAGCGATCCATTGTTCTCCTGCGCACAAGCTTAGAATCGTTGCCAGTAGCATAAGTACTGACAGTGACAGTATCCAGCGTACGTTTCGACGCTGCTGTTGATGGGCGAAAGTCAGCATGTTTTCCATTCTGCTGAAAAGAGATGGAGGTGATTCTACGGTGCTGATTCGGTAGTGAAAAGGAAAAAGGCCGCATAGCGGCCTTTTTAGTTATACGCGTCATACTCTGCGTATCGTTAAATCACTCTTCTTTGGGCGTTGCGTTTTCAACCCGGCTTTTTAACTTCTGTCCGGGTCTGAAGGTCACCACGCGCCGTGCTGTAATGGGAATATCTTCGCCCGTTTTCGGGTTACGGCCCGGACGTTGATTCTTATCACGCAGATCGAAGTTACCAAAACCAGAGAGTTTTACCTGCTCACCATTTTCCAGAGCACGACGGATCTCTTCGAAAAACAGCTCGACCAGTTCTTTGGCATCCCGCTTGCTAAGCCCAAGCTTATCAAACAGATATTCTGACATTTCAGCTTTTGTAAGCGCCATAGGTTCAATCCCTCAATGATGCCTGGAATCGCTCTTTTAATGCCTCTACACATTTGGCGACGGTAGCGGCAATCTCCTCTTCTTCAAGTGTACGGCTGGTATCCTGAAGGATCAGGCTGATAGCGAGGCTCTTATAGCCCTCCGCAACACCCTTACCGCGGTACACGTCAAATAAGTTTACGCCAACTACCTGATTTACGCCAACTTTCTTACACTCGGATAAAATATCCGCAGCGGGAACGTTTTCTGCCACAACGACTGCGATATCGCGACGGTTCGCTGGGAAGCGAGAAACTTCACGCGCCTGAGGCACCACGCGGTCTGCGAGCTTATTCCACTCCAGTTCAAACACCAAAGTGCGACCGTTCAGATCCAGTTTACGTTCCAGTTCAGGATGAACAACCCCAATGAAACCAATACGTTCACCTTTCAGATAAATCGCCGCAGACTGACCCGGATGCAGTGCTGGATTCGCTTCAGCTTTGAACTGAATGTCCCCCAGTTTTCCGGTCAGGTCGAGAACTGCTTCCAGATCGCCTTTCAGATCATAGAAATCAACGGTCTCTTTTGCCAGATTCCAGTGTTCATCATGACGGTTACCGCAGATCACGCCAGCCAGCATCAGATCCTGACGGATCCCGAGGTTGGCCTGCGTATCTGGCACGAAACGTAAACCCGTTTCGAAAATACGTACGCGGTTCTGCTGACGATTCTGGTTATACACTACCGTAGACAGCAAGCCGGTCCACAGGGACAAACGCATTGCCGACATATCAATAGAGATTGGGCTTGGCAGCAGCAGCGCTTCTTCACCCGGGTGCAGCAGCGACTGGACTTTCGGGTCGACGAAGCTATAGGTAATGACTTCCTGATAGCCTTTGTCATTCAGCATGGTTTTTACACGTTTCAGCGACAAATCCGCTTCACGATGCGTACCCATGATAAGACCCGCCTGAATCGGCGTGTTCGGGATATTGTCATAACCGTATACGCGGGCGACTTCTTCGACCAGGTCTTCTTCGATTTCCATATCGAAACGCCAGCTCGGGGCGACCGCTTTCCACTCATCCTGCCCTTCCGTCACGTCACAACCCAGACGACGCAGAATGTCGCTCACCTGCTCATCGGCAATATGGTGTCCGATCAGACGATCCAGTTTGCTACGACGAAGCGTAATGGTTGCGCGTTTTGGCAGCGTGGCTTCGTTCGTCACGTCAATGACTGGGCCCGCTTCACCGCCGCAGATATCAATCAGCAGGCGCGTTGCACGTTCCATGGCCTTATGTTGCAGCGCAGGATCGACACCACGCTCATAGCGGTGAGATGCATCGGTGTGCAGGCCGTGACGACGCGCGCGACCGGTAATAGACAGCGGGCTGAAGAATGCACATTCCAGCAGGACGTTTTGTGTTTCATCGTTCACGCCGGAATGTTCGCCACCAAAGATGCCGCCCATCGCCAGCGCTTTGTTGTGGTCCGCAATCACCAGCGTATCTGCATTCAGCTTCGCTTCGCTTCCGTCCAGCAATACCAGGGTCTCACCTTCTTTTGCCATACGGACAACAATTCCGCCTTCAATGCGGTCCTTGTCGAATGCGTGCATCGGCTGGCCCAGTTCGAGCAGCACATAGTTAGTCACGTCGACCACGGCATCGATAGAACGAATACCGCAACGGCGCAGTTTTTCTTTCATCCACAGCGGGGTCGGCGCTTTAACATTGATGCCTTTCACCACGCGGCCCAGATAGCGTGGGCAGGCTTCCACGGCTTCGACCTGAATCGGCAGGACGTCGCTAATGGTCGCAGCTACTGGCGCGAATTCCGGCTCAACCAGCGGGGCTTTGTTCAGTACAGCAACGTCACGCGCTACACCGATGATGCCTAAGCAGTCGGCGCGGTTCGGCGTGACGCTGATTTCGATGGTGTTGTCGTCAAGCTTCAGGTATTCACGGATATCGGTGCCAATTGGCGCATCGGCAGGCAGTTCGATAATCCCGTTATGATCGTCGGAAATACCCAGCTCGGAGAACGAACACAGCATGCCTTCAGATGGTTCACCGCGCAGTTTCGCGGCTTTAATTTTGAAATCGCCCGGCAGAACGGCACCAACGGTTGCCACAGCCACTTTCAACCCCTGACGGCAGTTTGGCGCACCGCAGACGATATCCAGCAGGCGGTCGCCGCCTACATTCACTTTGGTGACACGCAGTTTGTCAGCGTTAGGGTGTTGGCCGCATTCAACCACTTCACCTACCACAACGCCGTTAAACGCGCCGGAAACAGGTTCCACACCGTCAACTTCAAGACCCGCCATCGTGATTTGGTTTGACAGCGCATCGCTATCAATCGCCGGATTTACCCATTCGCGTAACCACAGTTCACTGAATTTCATTGTTTTATCCTGCCTTTATTTAAACTGTTTGAGGAAACGCAGATCGTTTTCGAAGAAAGAACGCAGATCGGTAACGCCGTAACGCAGCATGGTCAGACGCTCCATACCCATACCGAATGCAAAGCCGGAATAGATTTCCGGATCGATGCCAACATTACGCAACACGTTCGGGTGAACCATCCCGCAGCCCAGCACTTCCAGCCATTTGCCGTTTTTGCCCATCACGTCAACTTCCGCAGATGGTTCAGTAAACGGGAAGTAGGAAGGACGGAAACGTACCTGCAGGTCTTCTTCAAAGAAGTTGCGCAGGAAATCGTGCAGCGTGCCTTTCAGGTTGGTGAAGTTGATGTTGGTATCAACAATCAGCCCTTCCATCTGGTGGAACATTGGGGTGTGAGTCTGATCGTAATCGTTACGATATACGCGGCCCGGGGCGATAATACGGATCGGCGGCTGTTTTTCTTTCATGGTGCGGATCTGCACGCCGGAAGTCTGCGTGCGCAGCAGACGCGTCGCGTCAAACCAGAAAGTGTCGTGGTCAGCGCGCGCCGGGTGATGGCCAGGAATGTTGAGCGCATCGAAGTTATGATAGTCATCTTCGATTTCCGGACCGGTCGCCACGGTAAAGCCCAGCTCACCGAAGAAACTTTCAATCCTGTCGATTGTACGCGTTACAGGATGCAGACCGCCGTTTTCGATACGACGCCCAGGAAGGGAGATATCGATCGTTTCTTCAGCCAGACGAGCATTCAGTGCAGCGCTTTCTAATTCGGCCTTACGTGCGTTCAGCGCTTGCTGTACCTGCTCTTTCGCTTCGTTAATCACCGCACCTGCTGCCGGGCGCTCTTCTGGCGGCAGTTCGCGCAGGGTTGTCATCTGAAGGGTCAAGTGCCCTTTCTTGCCCAAATATTCGACGCGGACATTGTCTAACGCGGCAACATCTGAAGCCTGGTTAATGGCGGCCGTTGCACTGGCAACCAGCTCTGCGAGATGTGACATGGTTTTCCTCGTTATGTTGCGATATTCACTAGTCGCTCGTATATACGCAAAATCATTCAAGTTGTATCAACGCGGCCAAAGAGCGAATGCAGCCAATATAGAGACAACTTGAAGGATGACGCGTATAAAAAAAGCCTCCACCAGGGAGGCTTTTAGGCGCTGTTTTCCGTTTCTTCTTTCACGCGCAAGCCTCCTGAGTTCAGGTGCTAAAGTAAAAGAAGAAGCGGAAAATAGCAGCATTCATGCTTGCGTTACCTTGTGTGGTAAAAACCGGACAACCTTTATTGAAAAGGCTTACGGATAAATTGTCAACTAATTGATTGCTCTACAAATAAAAGAGAGGGAGCCAGGCTCCCTCTTTTCACCGGCTTATGCCAGAGCTGCTTTCGCTTTTTCGACCAGAGCGGTGAACGCTACTTTGTCGAATACTGCGATGTCAGCCAGGATCTTACGGTCGATTTCAACAGAGGCTTTTTTCAGGCCGTTGATGAATTTGCTGTAAGAAATACCGTTCTGACGTGCTGCTGCGTTGATACGCGCAATCCACAGTTGACGGAACTGACGCTTTTTCTGACGACGGTCACGATAAGCGTACTGACCAGCTTTGATAACAGCCTGGAAGGCAACGCGGTATACGCGAGAACGCGCACCGTAGTAGCCTTTAGCTTGTTTCAAAATTTTCTTGTGACGTGCACGGGCAACTACACCACGTTTTACGCGAGCCATATGTGCTCTCCTGTATCTATATTCTTAGTAAAAAAATGAATTAAACGTTAACGGCTTATGCGTACGGCAGGCACGCGATAACCAGACCCAGATCGCCTTTAGACACGAGGCCTTTTGGACGCAGGTGACGTTTACGCTTAGTAGATTTTTTGGTCAGAATATGACGCAGGTTTGCGTGCTTACGCTTAAATCCACCACCACCGGTTTTTTTGAAACGCTTAGCAGCACCGCGTACGGTCTTAATTTTTGGCATTTTAATAACTTCCACTTCGCATTGTTAATAAACGAAACGTAGGCGAACAACGGCTGCGGAACCCGTAGGCTCCACAGACATTGCTACTTGAAGGCCTTACTGTTTCTTCTTAGGAGCGAGCACCATGATCATCTGGCGGCCTTCGATCTTCGTAGGGAAGGATTCGACTACTGCCAGTTCACTCAGATCGTCACGGACGCGGTTGAGCACTTCCATACCGATCTGTTGGTGGGCCATCTCACGACCGCGAAAACGCAGCGTGATCTTAGCCTTATCGCCATCTTCCAGAAAGCGTACCAGGCTGCGGAGTTTTACCTGGTAATCGCCATCGTCGGTGCCAGGACGGAATTTAATTTCCTTAACCTGGATAACTTTTTGCTTTTTCTTCTGTTCCTTAGAAGACTTACTCTTTTCATAAAGGAACTTGCCGTAGTCCATAATACGACAAACTGGCGGTTCGGCGTTAGGGCTGATTTCAACTAAATCTACTCCAGCTTCTTCAGCTTTTTCGATCGCTTCTCTCAGACTCACAATACCCAAAGCTTCGCCTTCCAGACCTGTTAAGCGAACTTCCAGGGCGCGAATCTCGCCATTGATACGATTCGGACGTGCCGTTTGAACTCGTTTTCCGCCTTTAATACCTTATTCCTCCAGTTGTTGAAGACTGCGGCTGCGAATCTCTTGTTGCAGCTTCTCAATCACTTCATTTACGTCCAGGCTGCCCAAGTCTTTGCCACGACGGGTGCGCACGGCAACTTTGCCTGCTTCTACCTCTTTGTCGCCACAGACCAACATGTAAGGGACACGACGTAAAGTGTGCTCGCGGATTTTAAAGCCAATCTTCTCATTTCTCAAGTCTGCTTTTACACGAATACCCGCATTTTGTAGTTTCTGCGTTAATTCGTTAACGTATTCAGACTGAGAATCGGTGATGTTCATGACCACAACCTGAACCGGCGCGAGCCAGGTCGGGAAGAAGCCAGCGAACTCTTCGGTCAGGATACCGATGAAACGTTCCATCGACCCAAGAATTGCACGGTGAATCATAACCGGAACCTGACGCTCGTTGTTTTCGCCAACGTAAGAGGCGCTTAAACGGGACGGCAGGGAGAAGTCCAGCTGTACAGTACCGCACTGCCATGCACGATCGAGGCAGTCATACAGGGTAAATTCAATTTTCGGACCGTAGAACGCGCCCTCACCCAGTTGGAACTCAAACGGGATGTTGTTTTCTTCCAGCGCAACGGCCAGGTCAGCTTCAGCACGGTCCCACATTTCATCGCTACCGATACGTTTTTCGGGGCGAGTGGACAGTTTGACGACGATTTTCTCGAAGCCAAAGGTGCTGTACATATCGTAGACCATACGAATGCACGCGTTAACTTCATCACGAATCTGCTCTTCAGTACAGAAGATATGTGCATCATCTTGAGTGAAGCCACGAACACGCATCAGGCCATGCAGTGCACCTGACGGTTCATTACGGTGGCAGCTACCAAACTCAGCCATACGCAGCGGCAGATCGCGATAGGATTTCAGACCCTGATTAAAGATCTGCACGTGGCCTGGGCAGTTCATTGGCTTAATGCAGTATTCACGGTTCTCAGAAGAGGTGGTGAACATTGCATCTTTGTAGTTGTCCCAGTGACCTGTTTTTTCCCACAGCACACGGTCCATCATGAACGGACCTTTCACTTCCTGATACTGGTATTCTTTCAGTTTTGAGCGAACGAATACTTCCAGTTCACGGAAGATAGTCCAGCCATCGTTGTGCCAGAACACCATACCCGGTGCTTCTTCCTGCATATGATACAGGTCAAGCTGTTTACCGATTTTACGGTGATCGCGTTTGGCCGCTTCTTCCAGACGTTGCAGGTAGGCATTCAGGGCTTTTTTATCTGCCCATGCAGTACCATAAATACGCTGCAGCATCTTGTTATTGCTGTCGCCACGCCAGTATGCCCCTGCAGTCTTCATCAGTTTGAAATGATGGCAGAAACGCATGTTCGGCACGTGCGGGCCACGGCACATATCGACATATTCTTCATGATGGTACAAGCCAGGCTTGTCATCATGGGCAATGTTTTCATCAAGAATGGAGACTTTATAGGTCTCGCCACGCTTCACGAAGGTTTCACGCGCTTCGTACCAGCTGACTTTCTTCTTAATGACATCGTAGTTTTTCTCAGCGAGCTCGTGCATCCGCTTCTCGAGCGCGTCGACATCTTCCTGGGTTAACGTACGGTCAAGATCGATATCGTAGTAAAAACCGTTATCAACAACCGGTCCGATCGCCATTTTGGTGTGCGGCCAGAGTTGTTTGATCGCGTGCCCTAACAAGTGCGCACAGGAGTGACGAATGATCTCCAGACCTTCTTCATCCTTCGCGGTAATGATGGAGAGCTTCGCATCATGCTCAATCAGATCGGAAGCATCTACGAGCTCACCATCAACACGGCCAGCAATAGTGGCTTTCGCCAGACCTGGACCGATGTCCAGCGCAACATCCATGGGGCTTACAGCGTGGTCGTAATGGCGTTGGCTGCCATCAGGAAGAGTAATAACAGGCATGTTATATCCTTATTTGCAGTGGTGACCCACACGCAAGATCACATACAAAGAGAAAATTTGTTTGTTTACAGTAAGTTGTGTAACCATCTAACCAACAATCGCTAAATTGGTACACAATCTGGTACACAAATGAAAAACTGACATCAGCAGCCTCTCACCCGGTAAAACGATGGTAACACTAAAAAAGTGGTGATTGCACCACTCTGTTTCACATTGATTCAAATTGTCTTGCAACAATGGATGCGATCGACTAAGTGAGTAAGATGCGAGCGCATGCTAGCAATAGCTCTATGCGCAGGGCATACAATCACGCTCAGTACATCGATACGCGACAGGAGATGATGGAGTGGTGGGCAGACTGACTTGATGATAACGCCTAGTGGTACATTTTGAAAACTAAGACTATTATTGCATGCGCGGGCTTTAGCTATAATTGTTGTACGATATTCATTTACCTGCAATAATGTTAAAAATTTTGCATACATTATATATAATATACGTGGTATTTATGAAAGAACGGAATTTAAATATAGATGCATTAAGAATTTTATCATGTATTTTTGTTATAGGAATACATGCAACATATAACTTTAATCCAAATGGACTAATGGATTTCAATAATTATGCAGGGCTATTTCTACACTCAATATTCAGGGCTGGATTGCCAGTTTTTTTCATTATAAGTGGATATTACTTATTGAACTCAAAAATAACATCCATCAAATCATTTTATTTTAAGAGATTGGTAAATATAATAATACCATTCTTAATATATTCATTGCTTCACTTTATTATAATGAATAGAGAATCAACATCAAGCTTAAATATTTATAGTGATTATTTCATAAAATTATTTAATGGATCTCTATCTGTACATTTTTGGTTTGTTTATGTCATAATCGGAATGTATTTATTCACCCCAGTATTTTCAAGAATTATCAATGAGGTTAGTGATAGAACTTTAAATTTATTATTCATATCATTGTTAATGGCATATTTGATAAATATGTACTCTAGCAATTTAACAGATATAAACATAAAACAATTTGAACTACCATATTTAAATCACTGGTATCTTTATTTTTTCATTGGTGGATACATTGGTCGCAAGAAGTTCACAATGAAAAAAATAACATCAATTTCTTTGATTATTATTGGTTATATATTAACCGTTATATCAATTTATAAAACAAAAGACTATCATTATTTAATGCCTTTTGACTCAGGGATTAATATGATAATTCTATCAACATCAATATTCCTTTTTTTTGCACGAACAGACTTTTCATTTTCCAGGGGAGGCGTTCTAATAACGGAGGTTTCCAAGCATACTTATGGCGTTTACTTAATACACATGGCAATTCTAAATGTCATATACGTTTATTTTATGACAAGCAATATTGTATATAATTCATTAATGATGATATGCACCTGCTTATCCATATCGTTTGTAATTTCATATATCACAGACAATATTTTAATAAAAAGAATTACAATTCTATCTGGTGTATCAAGAATAATATCAACACCAGATAGAAAATAATCAACAATCAATTAACTGGGTTGTTTTTGCCACTCCCCCGCTGCCTTTTGAAACAGAAGTTACGGGGGTTATCATCAATGAAGGAAGTAATAATGTACTATTTTCAACATATGCAAGATCTGTTGCTGTGGTTGTATTAGCTATATTTATAGACATCATTACTACATTTCCTCCTTTTGATATGATAGGTCTAAATCCACTTACCGGAGAAGTTAGGTTCATATCTGATATGTTTAGATATGCTCTCAACTGAGATGTCCTGTTTATTATTGCTGGGAATGTAGTCCCATTTATGCTCAAATTCATGATAACACTAGAATCAGTTTTATCCAAAACTACAACGGCATTTTCTGAAGAACTGCTTCCAGTGACATTATTAACGACGAAATCAAGATGTAATGTTCCTCCCGGTCTACCTGCCTGAGCTGAACCACCGTCATTTATAAGTCCATATAAAACATTATCTACGCATCCGCTTATATTTCCTGAGCATCCGCCACCAGTGGCAAAAGTGATTATTAATTTAGTAATCACGTTGCTAGATGATTCTGCTCTGCCATCTACAACCACACCATTAATAGATATATTATTATCATTGGTTCCAAATGTAATTGAAGAATTAGAATTTGATTTTGACTCAAACCCATAGATTGAGATAACATTCTTAGTGTGTTGACTGATAATGTCAGGCCATGCTGGAATCATATTGCCAAATGACAGATCGCTTAATGTATTTCTAAATCCTTTTACATTAACACCTGTACTAATACATGAACTAAATGCACAACCATGCGCACAATGCTCAACTAATATATTATTGAAATGGTGATCCACAACAGAATCAAACTGAACTCCGACCCCACCCCTACCAAATCCTGACGGATCTGAAACAACTAGTTTTGCACCAGATGCCCAGATATCTGACGTCGTTAACGAGTCGATCGTTGAAAAAAGCATCATTGCGCCGGCCTTGCTTTGATACATCTCGTCGCCAACTTTTGAAGGATCATAGAATGCACATTTAAATGATCTGAATTCATGCATTTCACCAGACATATCAACAGCAGAAAAAAATGCATTCCCAGTATATGCCCCATCTGTGAATACAAGAACAGAAATCCCTGATCCTTTACCAATAACACCGCCACCATTTTTGTTGTATCTCACCGTTGTTGGTGTGAAATCAGTGTGACCAAGGAAAACTTCTTTATCCATCCTGTATTTACCTGATGAAAGCTCTATATATGAATGCATATATTCTGATTGTCTATATGATGCAGTGACATTCGCAGTATACTCTCCAGTAGTTGCCCTCCACGCTTTCATAAATGCAGGTGAGCAGTTAACAGAAGATGCAATCTCATCATAAGAACTCACCGTAGCAGCACCAAACCACTCTGGTTTTACTCCGCCTTTTGCTATCTTTACAGATGGCACAGCTACAGGTGACGTGTAAAAATCATCCTCAGTGTCGAATATTTTATATCCCCCTGCTCTTATCTCTGAGTTGAACGTAACCTGAGCTCCGTTTCTGGGCTTCAAGATTGCACCTGGCTGGAACGTTACAGGAATATCTATTGTAATGTCATCGTTTATCAGATAGAGGCCAGGAACTAAAAGGAGTTCACGCTGCGATGATGCCAGTACAGGTAGAAAAGCATTTATACCAACAGCATCATTATTAACACCATCAGCAAAAATATTTTCTCCGTCCTTAGCTGTGATAATATCCGAAAGCCAGTCATGAACAGTTCTCACTGTCGATCCTGAAATTGGCTGCTTCACCACTACCAATTCATCGCCATTGCCATCATTGCTGCTTGCAAGATCTCCTCGTAGTGACGCATCACCTACTCCAACCCATGCTCCAACTCCTATGCCGCCACTTGATTCTGGTGTTGAACCAGCAGGGACATCCTTGGGGAATACCCCATCCCAGCGGTAATATTCCCCAGATGCTTCCAGACGCAGAACCTGATTTGGCAGCGTCAGTGTGTTTCCATCTTCGAAACTGTCCAGCGTAATATAGCCAAACGCTGAGATCGCCTGCTGAGCCACCCAGCGCAGCCCTTCAATGGTGTAGTGAGCATCGCCAAAACGGTCAATATATTTCCGAGCCATTGACGTAACAAATTCATCAATTTTCCCTGCATTAAATTTAATGTCGCGATGCGATTCGCTTGGTACTGGCAGATTAGTAGGTTGCGTAGCCATATTATTTCCATAAAAAAAACCGGCCATAGCGCCGGGTTGTGCTGTGAAAGTTGGTGGTCTATTCGTAGATCTTGTCGCTGTACTCAGCGAGGGTTAATGCGGTACTACCCTTTCCATCTGGTTGCTTGGCTGTGACAGTCCATCGCCCAGAGTCAAGCTCCTCCGAAGTAGCAATTGCGTATCGCGAAGGTGACTGAACGTCGAGGCCGTCATAAAGGTTGAGAGTGACGGCGGGAATTGCAGCTGTAAATCCGTACGGTGTGTCTGCGCGCGGGGATTCTGGATAGCGCGCCGTAGTCGCCCCCATCGAGTCGGTTATCTGAACGAACATCGATCCGGAGAAGGTGATCCTCTCACTGGTTTCAAAATCATTACCGGTACGCGACACGATGTAGCCAGCCTGCTGGTTAGTATCGTAGGTGTCCGGCACCTGGACCATGTCCCCGATATTCACCCATTCTCCGTCAGCTAGCGCTGTGACAGACATCGTCATGCGGGAATAGATAAGTCGGCGGCACTCACGCAAGGCGCGCTCATTAGCCTGGAAACGATTCCTGATATACAACAGCTCGAACTTTTTCGCCTTTGTAGGCTGACCTTCAACAATGCTGTTTCCATCTACCCGGTATCTCACGTAGTCCTGTTTGTTGGTGTCAGGATTACGATACTGAACCTCCACGCCGTCAAAGCCTCCTGGAAGCGTCATGTCGTAAGACAGTGAATACCCGTCTGGCTTCGTATTTGACCGGTTGAAGATTGTAGCCGGCGATGCCTTTTTGCTGTCACGCGTGAACGAAAGCACGCCATTATCATCGTAAACCGACACGCTGGCCGCATCGCAAATGGACTCCATGCGCGAGCCCAGTGAGATATCCTCGTCATCGAAGGTGTAGTCGAAGTAACCCAGGCGCGGGTCAATAGCATCTAGCTCTGCCTGAATCTGGTACAACCCATAAATGTCGATCGTGTCCTCTGGCTGCTTACCGACCACCAACCAGTTGTGCAGCGCGATATCTGCAAACTTGCGCGATGGCCTGATGGTGTAATCAACCTGCTGCGTCGCTACGTTGTAGCTGATAACGTGCCGCGTGATGAGCGCATTGTACTTTCTCTCACGACCGCTGGTCGCGTTCTCGGTGGCCCTCACCTTTACGGTCACGAGCGTATCGTCCGGATACACGACGTTATTACGGATGTTCACCGAATGAATCTCTTCCAGCTGCAGCACGCTCCTGTCGTGACTGTTGTTCGTCCTGGTAAGGGAAATGGAATATCGGCCAACCCCAGCCGTCGGAATGATTTTATCTGTCTGGTAAAAGGTATCTGACAGATCATCTCGCGGATTCTGGACGTGGTAGACGAACTCCTGCATCGTACCGGGGATCTGATTATTATCATCATCAACTTTCCAGATAACCACCTTCCAGTCGGTGTAATCCTCCGGACCGAGCCTGGACTGCGTGTGTATCCATAGCTGTTCTGCCGGAAGCGGAGAGAAAAACGGACCGACGGTAACGCCAGAATTCTGCATCAGGATAAATTTGGTCGTGTTTATCGTCGCGGTATCAATAGGGATGCCAGGGCCATTCAGTTGGTCAAAGATGAACTCGTAATATTGAACTGGGTTTATCACCGCACCATCATCACTTTCAATGCAGTTGATGAGGTTGGCGCTGAGGGTCACATCCTGTGTAACCGCCCCCTCAGTAGTCGAATACGTGATGTTGATAATGAACTTAACTGGTGAAGGCCGCGGCAGGTCTTTGAAAAAATCAAATTCCGCCTGCTTGACGATCTTCATCGATATCTGACCACCAGTATAATTACCGCTGATTACTGTATTGGCAGTTGCCGTTTCAACCGGTAGCTCATCACTTTCGTTAGGGCCTGGCAATTCCTGACCATCAACGTCATCAAACTGGTACCCTTCCTGAATTGTTGGGATGGTTTCTCCAGGCTGATAAATCGTGTAGCTGGCGCCAGCCATAGAGCCGAGATTCGACTCTGAAAATCGAACTGACGTAACGTCATACTTGCCAAGGCCAAAGCACATCAACTCGGTAACGTATTTCAGGTTGCTCACATACTCAAAAAGCGATTCCTGAATCAGGTCCGGGAATGCCCTTACCTGCCCGAAGTTATCCGGCTTCGCTTCTCCGTTACGCGCGATGTTCGTCTGCCCTTTCAGGCTGTTGTTTGGTGATGTCTTGCTGTTACCGGCGGCAGCGGATCCGGCATTAGGCTTTGGCATCAGGCCAGACAAAACCTTCTGCGTGAACTTAATCGGGTTGAGGTGCTCGAGTGGGTTAAGGATGGTCCCTATCAGGCCGCCGCCTTTTGGCTGGTCAAAGATGATGACCCGGTCAGACTCCTGGAGGCTGAACGCCAGCTCATCATCTGGCTGCAGCTCTCTGCCGTTCACGTTTATTCTGACGTCTTTATGCAGGCTTTCCTGCATCAGCCACTCAGAGAATACAGTACCGACCTCTACGACAGCCCGGTCCTTAGGCAGTCCTGGAACTCGCTGAATTTCGATTATCGGCATAAGAATAAAACTCGACTCTGGTGAATAGTTTTTGAATTGTTCTGATGGCGTCAGACCTGACGTGCCCGTTTTCCCCGCGGCTGTGTAGTGCGCGACCATCAACTATCAGCCCGACGTGAACCGGTTGGCTCCCCACCCACGCCACGAATATGCCGTTCTCCGCAAACACGTCGCAGCGCTTCCAGAAGACAACATCAGCGTCATAGCAGGTTAGGAAATCGTGGCCACACTCGTAGTCAGGAGACTGGTGTATTTCGATGCCAAGAACGTGACGGTAGTAAAGCACTACCAGCCCCCAGCAATCTGCCGTCTCGAAACTGCATGCCCGGTTTCGCCACGGCATTCCCGTAACAAGGGACACAAACTCATCTTTAGACATTCTGCAGCCCCGGGAACTCTTCGACGGTATACAGGCGCCCAACGTTGCGGTTGAGTGGATTTATTCGGGTGAGCGGACAGGTAACGTCCTTGTCATCCATCGAGCAATCGCTGACATACAGCGTCCAGGACTTAATCGCCATCCCCATGTCAGCAGCATCAAACAGTTGGTAAGTGGCAGATATTGGCGTGATGCGGTCGAAGGCCTTCCACTGTTTCAGCTTTTGCTTGAAATCCTGCGCCAGTCGGCTGAACTTTACGGTACTGTCGAGGATCGGCGTATTGCTCTGCTGGCTTTCAGTAAGCTCCATGCGGCATGGCGTATACACCTGGCCACCGAGCGTCTTCGGGAAGATTTGATTATTTACCAGCCTCACATAACCAAAAACCGGACTGTAGAACGTTATCGTTTCGTACAGTATCCGGTTTGGTCGCTGGCTTTGAAACTCTCTGAGTGTTGGCATTACGGTACCCTGGGGATGCTTTCCGGATCCCGTTCATCAGGATATCCGGTGACAATAATATCCAGCCATGACGCCCACGGCGGTGGAAGCTCGACAATGATGTCGTCGTATTCGTCATCAGAGTTAACCAGTTTCCGCGCAACGACATCGCCGCTCCAGGTAAACACGGACCCTGACTGCGACCAGGTCGGCCATGCAAGGAAATGCAGCTCCTGTATCTCAATTCCGGTGCCTCCGGTCCCGGTTCCAAGAGGCATCGTGAACCACTGGTTGCCGTTGTCGAGATAGTTTGGACTGCGTAACCATTGCATAAAGGCCCGGTGCTGGTCTCTGGTTTTGAAAATCCATGTCAACGAAAACGTCGTCTTCAGATCGTCGGTGAGTTTCTGGAATATCGGCGAACCGACCGTCGGCTGGTCAGTCCTGAACCCGGTATCTGTGGCTGGTGTTTTTCCTTTTTGCGCCAGCGGGAGCCAGTCAGGATATGGGATCGCCATTATTAGCTCCTTGCCTTGCGCGGCGCTGTGAAGTTTCTCTGTATTGCCTGACTTGCTATGCCGCCATTATCCATGTCGTAAATAAACGCATCGACAGACCAGCCGCCTTTTCCATCAGGTGTTGCCTGGGCATCAACTGTGGCACCGGTGTAGTTATTGATATTCACAACCACACCTCCTCCTGCAGACCCACTATTCAGGTCTTTGTTGCTGATGACTTTCCCATTGTCCCCTGGAATCATGTACTGGCTACCATTCGATGCCTGGTAAATTTCAGGCATGCCGCCCTCACCTACCTGGTACATCGAACCTGATGAAACTGGGCCGCCATTCTTGCGTTTACCAGCAATTCCTCCAGCCATCGCCATTGCAGCTATGACAGCACCGATACCAATGGCCGCCGCACCACCAAAAGAACCAATAGATGCGACGATAGCCGCTGGAGTCCATGCCGCGGTGGTTGCCGCTGCTGAGGAAACGCTCGCTGCGGTAGTCGTTGCTGTACCTGCGACTGCAGCCGATGTCGTTGCTGTGGTGGCGGCGATTTGAGCAGCACTACCAGTGATCGCAGATTTAACCCACTCAACACCCATTTGCACAAAGCCATTGATGAGGCTATTCAGCGCGTTGCTTGCTAGAGATCGCATTGCCTCTTGAGCAGACATGCTTCCGGTCAGGATCCCTGTGAAAGCATTGGAAGCATTGCCTGCAAGTGATTCAAAGCTAGCGGCGAGCATTTCATTGCCCAGGCTCTGATTTCTCCATATCTCCCACTGCGCAGAAATGCGAGCCTGCTCGTACTCCCTGTCAGCAGTAGCGCGCAACATAAGTGCATTCTGATGAGTGATAAGCCCCTGCTGTTCGAATGCCTGAATGAGCGCTAGCTTGCGGGCGTTCTCGTTCGCCAGTTGCTGAACAGGGTCAACGCCACCGACCGCATCTTGCTGTGGAGTTACCGCTTGTTGGGCGCGGATTTTTGCCAGGTTTGCCTGGTGAGTAGCCTCCAATCTCTCGGATGTCTGATTAAACTGGTCCTGGCTGATTTTCTTCGCAGCCAGAGCGGTATTAAGATCCTCTACATCCTGCCTGTAACTGGCGTTCTCGCGTGCCTCAGGAAGAAGTTTCTCAGCTGCCGCCTGCGCCTTTATGGCGTTGGCAGTGTCCCATTTTGCAGCAGCATACTGGCGAGCCTCTGCGATCTGCGCTTGAGTAGCTCCTTTTCCAAGAGACTGCTCAGCATTGAGCATCGCCTGTTCGCGACTCAGTTTATTGGTTGAGTCGGCGGCAAGTTCTGACTGCTGTTTCAGATTCGCTAGTTTCTGAGCAATAGAATCCGCCTGGGAAGCGCCTTTTTTCTGCTCGGACTGAAGTGTCTTCTGCGCCTGCGTATTCTTGTACGTAGCGGCAGCATCATCTTCCATCTGCTTAGCGTGCGGATCATCCTTCGCAAACCCTGCATCTTCGGCTGCATATTGTGCCTGCAGCCGCGCGCGGGCCTCGCCCTGCAATTTCGATAGAGCCAGGTTGCGCTCTGACTGCTTGATGAGGTTTTTCTGGCCAGAAGTAAGGTTGTCGACCTCTTTTTTCATCCCGGAGAGATTGATTTGAGCCTCTCCTGCCACCCTGACGAGTTCTGTTAACGGGCCAAGGAACGTTCTTATTGCCTCGGCACCATTTTTAGTTGAGCTCTCAGTATTCTGCAGCTCAAGAACAAGCTTCTGTAACGCCTCAGGTGTTGGGTTGCTTGCAACCTCAGAAAGTTGCTTGCTTAACTCGAAAGCCCGCTGCTCAGAAACACCGAACTTATCTGCAAGGGTGGTTACGGTGTTTTGAATAGCGTTAGCGTTTACCGTGAACTTAGCTCCGGCATTCCTTGCTTGCTCCATGGCGGCCGAGTAAGTGTCAGCTGTTGCACCGACGGTAGAAAGGTTTTTATTGAATTCATCGATGGACGCAATGCCACCAACGAAAGAGGTCTTCAGTTTGTCGGTGAATCCAACGATAGAATTGGACGCATCGTTGATGGATTTAGGTATCTTCGCTATGGCAGCGTTGTACTCAATCATTGCCTGATTTCTCAGGATGGTTGCTGCTTCGGCATTAGTCCTTGCCAGATTAGCGTATTTATCAGATAAGGCTGCCACCCCGTTCTGAGAGACGTTGATAACCTTGTCCATCGCTTCGGCTGCATCTTTGAGTGCGTCCATGGCGTTCTTGCCGCCATTCAAAGAGGTAATCAGGACGCCAGCCAGCACGGAGCTCAGCGCAATGAATGCCCCAACTACTGCACCTCCCGGGCCAAACGCGCCGGCAAGTTGCGAACCCTGCTGTGCGAAGGCCACCAGCGCCGACTGCCCGCCCTGGACCTGTACGATGAAGTCCTGAACTTGGTATCCAGCCTGCTGCATGCTGCTCTTCCAGCTGCCAGTACCTTTTGCGCCACCCTCAGCGCCAGTCTTCATGTCATACAGTCGGCCAGTCAGCTCGCCGATCTTCTGCTTCTCTTCGTCGGTGGCTTTCGACCCTGCACGCAACTGTGCAGCCAGGACTGCGGCACTACGCGCGCCATTCTCCTGAGCTTCGTCCAACACTGCCAACTGGTTGCCCAGCGCCTCGATGATGGATTCGGCACGGCTGAATTCACTGCTCGCGCCGCCGGTACCGCTGCGGGCCTCTTCCATTGCGCGGGCAATTCCGCTCACGTTGGTATTCAGCTTGCGCAGCTGGTTATCCATCGAGTTTGCATAACCGGCCAGTTCAGTAAATGCGGATCCGGTTTGAGACGCGCTCTGGTCGAGGTTGTCCATTCCCTTGCCTGACTGCTGGGCCGCAGCATCCAGTTTGTCCAGAGCGTCAATGGCTTGTTTCCCGCCCTGCAGCAGCGGCTCAACGTCGGCGCTGATTTCATACACGATGCTACCGGCGTTCTTCTCACCTGCCATATCATTCTCCGGTTATTGCTTTGCTTTTGCCCTACGTGCGGCCTGTTTAGCCAGGTACTCGTCGGCGATACTGTCGTACTCTTCGCGAGTGAAGCCTTTCTGGTCCGGGTATTTCGCCGCCAGCAGCATCTGGAATTCGGTCATCGTTAACTGAGAGGCTTCGGCGCGGTTCATCTCAAAGTGACTACGCGCAGCACTGATGTAGTCGAAGGCTTTAAATTCGTTCGTTCTCACACCCGTTTCGTGGCGCTGTAACTGCCGGACCTTTGCCTTTCCGACGACACCGTGCTGCATGAGGTGCTGCGCCAGCACGATGATGTCGTTCTTCGGCATCTGGCCAGGGCGGTATACAACGCAGTGTCGCCAACCCTTCCACTCGCCAATCATTGGCGTCAGGTCCTCATCACAGCACGCCTGCAGCACCAGCATGCACATTGATAACAACTTCTCAGCAGCGCGGTTAAATGATGGAGATAACCAGGCAGGGAAACGCCCCAGCGTGCCTGCGCACACCTCAATCAGCTGAGCGACATCATTGCCGTGTATGGTTGCGTACACCTGCACAATCTCTTCGGGAGTGCCGATCCTGGTCATGGCCTCGAATGAAGGCCGCAGCAGGTAATCTTTCCCGCCTTCGCGGCTGTCGCTGATAGAGAGTTCGCCAATATCGGTTAAAGCGGTCATAGGCCTTCCAGTAAACGGTCATTATCAAGGGCAGCACGCCGCCCTTTGGAATGTCCGTTAGGTAACGGTAACCGTATGCACGGCCACAAAGTTTCCGTCTTCGGTGTTGATGATGATCTGCGCGCTGCCGGTGGCTACACGCGTCACGGTAACGGTGTTGCCGGATGCCGTGGCAGTGGCTTTGGTGGCGTCGGTAGTCGCTACAGTGAAGTCTTTGTTGGTAGCGCCGGTTGGTGCGATATTCACCGTGAAGGTGCTGGTACCGCCCGCCGTGCCGGTGCTGGTTGTCGGAGTTACCGTCACGCCAGTCACTGCTACAGCAGTCAGTTCGTTCACTTCGATGGTGGTTGCATCGCCGACTTTGAACTCGGTGGAGAACGTGACGATGTCGTTGGTTCCACCGTCAGAGCTCAGCGCCGTGATGTTCATGTAGCCGATGAATTCAACCGGTCCATAGTCCATGCGAACCCAAATACCAGGCTGCTTCTTAGCCTTCAGTTGCGCAGCAAAATACGTGACGAACTTGCCGATGCCGTACTGGTCCAGCTTGTCTTTCTTACGTACTTCACCTTCAAAACTGATAGTGAAGTCACTGTTCGTGATGATGGTTTCGACATAGCCGCCGCCGTCATCTGCGTCTGAAGTAACAGAGTTCGGGTTGAAGTCGAAGCCCTTAGACGTGCCAGCGGCCAGCGCCAGCCACTCAGACTCAAGTGGTTTAACGTCCGGGCAGCCATCGGCAACCTCCAGCACGATAGCGCCGCCAAACAGGCGTTCATTTGAGTTCTGGCAATCAGCCATTTGAAACTCCTTAATTTGCATAAAAGAAAACCCGCCGAAGCGGGTCTGTCTGGTTGAGGGAGCTATTCGCCGAAGGTGCAAGCGAACTGGAGTCGAAAGACTATTCGTCCTTCTTCTGTGAGCACCGGCGCGGGGATTGCGCCCATGTTCTGGATGTAGCCGACACATTCATCAGCCATGGGATTGGTCTGGACGTAATCGACGATACGCTGCACGGCGTTGAGCGCGTCTTTGCGCTTATCTTTCGCGCCGACGACGTCTACCAGGACGTGATATTCAGACCCGAGATCGGTGCGGATATTCGACCCGCCGTTTGGCCTGAATACCATGATCGCCTTCGACAAGTCGCCCGGGTCGTCATACATCAACTGCTGCACCGTGAAGCCGGCCGTTAGCCCGGCATCGCCGAACATATTGCGCACCCGCTCGTGCATCATGGGTGTCATAGCGAAAGCTCCTTGCGCATCACCGCATCAACGTTATCGCGCTCGTCATTCGCGCCCTTG
The DNA here is from genome assembly GCF_030332695.1 of Citrobacter sp. Cpo089. Lineage (NCBI taxonomy): Bacteria > Pseudomonadati > Pseudomonadota > Gammaproteobacteria > Enterobacterales > Enterobacteriaceae > Citrobacter > Citrobacter sp. Cpo089. The sequence goes on from NZ_JAOWHJ010000076.1 coordinate 23,665, forward strand.
GTAAGGAATTGCGGTTCACCGTGCGGATCCCAGTAGTTACCAGTGCCAGTACCACCGCCGAACTCTTTTGGTTTCTGCGGGCCGACTGATGAGCGATTACTGGTCACGCCAAAGTGCGCGCGCGGCTGGCCTTTCAGTTTGCCTGATGCCTCATGAACGTACGCGGCATAGTTAGCCGAGTAACCAATGCGACCGGTGATGAGTACGCCGCCAGCGTCGATTTCCCGAAACTGGCTGTTAATCAGCGTGGAGGTGTCGATCGGGGTGTAATAGGCCGCCCGGGCACCGATGAGAATCATCGCCGACTGCAACGCACGAATGACCTTGCGCCCCTTAACGTCGTTGATAACATCGTTCAGGTGCTTCTTCGCCGCGCTAATACCTTTCACCTTGATGCCCATGGTTACACTCCCGTAATTATCGCCCAGTCATCTTCCAGGCCGTCGAGAGTGTCGTTCCATCGCGTTACGTGACGAACCTCATCGGCACCTGCCACGACCGGGTCTGGTTCAGTGCTTAAGCCAATCAGGATGTAATCGCCCTCATCAGCCAGCGCAAACGCAGTAAAGAAGGTGTTTTTTACGACAACCTCTTTACCGATGGAGCCGAGCTTTGCTGACAGGCCGCCGATGTAGTCGCACATGATGGTTTCGGGAGGTTCGTATGGGTCGACAGGATCGCCCCACTCGTCATTGCCACCTGCACCCTTGCGCCATATCGTGCACGGCTTGTTGTAGGACCATGAAGCAGTAGATGACATCAGCCCTCCTTCCAGCGCAGCACCTTCGCGCCAGTCACCCGGATGCGAGCACAGTTGATATGCCACTCGCCGTCAGATTTAACGTAGCCAGTAGTCTCCCGCCCGGTGTCGGTCATTACCCACACACGATAAAATGACTTCGGCAGCCTGACGCTTACTGATATCCACGTCATCAGCAGCCTCCGACCACCAGGAACAGGCCCACGCTGTTACCAGCACTGATTGGCAACTCACTGGTGCATCCGCTGGTATCTAGTTTCGCCAGCGAGTCGCGCAGCCAGGTAATGCTGTCGTCGCCATATTCAAACGAGCGGGACGCGCCGGACGGCGCACCCTGCGATTTGATGCGGCGAGCCCCGGACGACGTAGCCATCAGAGCGGCGGCGTACATCATGATCAGCTTCGCGGTGCAATCGTCATACCCCGCACCATCGAGGCACGGGATAATCTTGTTCACCACACAGAGGATCGGCTCCAGCAGCGCACCCGGGATGGAGTAACCCAATTCACCGAGGAACGCCTGCACGTCTGCCGCTGTGATTGGGTCAGCCATGGTTATTTACCTTTTGCTTGCTCATCCAGCTCATCTCGGGATTTAGCCGGGTTATCGAACTCACGAAGCGCCATGGTTATTTCCCCTTTTTAGGCTTAGCGGTAGCGTCTGCCTGCTCTGCCTGCTCTGCCTGCTCTGCCTGCTCTGCCTGCTCTGCCTGCTCTGCCTGCTCTGCCTGCTCTGCAGGAGCATCTTCGGCACCAGGCGTCGCAACTTCAAGCTCCTGAGCCTCGACTTCACCCACGACCGATACACGGCCAGCGAAAGCCGGTGGCACAGCAACAGCAACGAACTCATGACCCACCGGCAGTTGCTGGAATACGCCGTTAATCGTTCCCCAGCAGCCAGTCTTCTCGACTTTTAACTTTTTCATGCTCTCTCCTGAAGAAAAGGGGCCGAAGCCCCTTACCCCTGTGCGTTGAACACTTTAGAACGACCGTTGAAATCGCGCTTAATCTGCAGACCGACAGCACTCCAGACCAGAGAGTTGTAGTTGTCGAACGGGTTCTGACGCGGGATCATGAAGGTACCAACCGGCGCGGCGATTCGCGTCTTGATGTACTGCGAGTTACGCACGTACGCGACAAAGTGGTTACCGGTCAATTTGAAGGTCTGGTTAATAGACTCAATGCGACCATAGCGCATGATGTATTCCAGCACGGTGCCTTCTTTAAAGCCGGCAGCGTTAGAATACGGTCTGTTCAGGTTGCGCATGATGTCTGGAGACACCCATACCTTCACCTTCTCCTGCACGTAGTTATCATCCAGCAGCTTAGCAAACGGACCAGTGAAGAAGGCCACTGATTGATCAGGTGTCGAGGTGGTCAGGTCGATATTCAGACCGGATGCCCCCAGATCCACCTGGTTAGTGTTGGCATGATTGGTGATACCAGCGCCAACATAGCCTTTAACCTTCACTTTCGCATCACCGGAAAGCATGTAGTCAGCCATATCTGCGCGAATCGCAGCAACATGCGCTTCCTGGTCATCGGCCATTGCATCGAGGTTTTCGGACTGCATGCCGTTCCACTCACGCCATTCTCGGCTGTAGCCGGTGTTGAAGATCGGGATTGGGTCACCAGCCTCATCGTAGATAACTTTATCCAGCTCTTCCGGTACGTGTCCGGTCAGGGTGCGATGAACCTTGCCAGCGTCACTGGAGACGCGGTACAGAGCCGCTGTCTTGCCGATAGAGATTGGCGTACCGAGAGCGAGCAGATCGTCCAGCAGGCCGTTGCCTTCGTCATTACGGAAGACTCGGGTGGTGATGTTGTCCACTTCGCGCCAATAGTCTTTGGAAATCAGCGCGGCCTGGTTAACTTCCAGTGCGCCGCCATACTGGGCGGAAATAGTGTTCTGGTTGATGTTGAAGGACTCACGCTGCATCAGCAGCTGATTCCACGCCTGCTTTACCTGGTTATATTCAGTAACCAGCTTTTTGTTGAATACGATCATGCTCATGCGGTTGCTTTCCCTGATTTGCGAACTTTCACGAGCTGAGCTTCAGCGCCAACGGTGATTTTTTCGCGTGAATAGAAGAGGACCTGGTCGGTAGCTGGTGTGGTTGACTTGGCAAGCGTGCCGTCACCGGCAGAAACCAGGCCTTCGTTTTCCAGCAACACTTCGCCTGCTTTGACCAGCATGTGGTAATCCACATCGTCTTCGCACATGATGGCCGCGCCGGTATCACCGGCAGGAACCGCGTCGCGAATATCACCGCCGCCGATATAGTTGTGCTGAAGAGCCAGAGCAACGCCTGCACCTCCAGCGACATTGTGAACCGCCAGTTTCCCGGTGCTGTCGAGAATCACCAGTGAGCCGGGTTTCACGGCCGCCGCCATGATTGCTTCAATGACCTGCGGGTCATTCTTACGGGCCGGGCCAGCGATTACGGTATGAAAACGAGGTGCGAGAGCCATTATTCAGGTGCCTCCATGTTAAGGATTTCACTCTGAGCGCCATTCCCCTGGAATGCAGGGTTCAGACCGGTGCTGGTCTGGCACTGTGAGTACAAGTCGTTCAGCGCATCGCCAGCCAGCGAGTTGATCGCAGCTTCGGTCATGAACGAGAATTTCGCTTTAACAGCGTCACGTTTGGTTTTCAGCTCGCTTTCAGCGTTCGCCTGCAGCTGAGTTTCCAGCTTGCTCAGCTTATCGTTCAGCGGCGTGATGGCCGCGTTAACTGCAGCAGTAATCACGTCAGAGTTAATCTGAGCCTGAGCAGGGTCGCCGCCACCTTCTTTCTTCTGCATCTGCTGGTTGTAGGCATCCCAGACCTGATCGTCGGTCAGCCCCTCGGTTTTAACGCCGGCGGCATTGAGCGCGGCGATCATCTTCTCTTTCATCGGGTTTGTTTCTCCGTTGGTTTTGACTTCGTACTCAGTTGGTTTGCGCACGACTTCTACTGGATCGCCGACAAGCGTTACGACCTTGTCAGAGATGAGGTACTTCTGGTCGAAGAGCTTCGGCTTGGCGTTATCGCCATCCTCTTCATAGACGAAATGGTCAGGCCAGACACTGACGACGTAGCGCCACTTTTTGTCGTCCTGCTTGATGGACATGCGCAGTGCCTGGTAGATGTCGTCAAAGGACATCTCTGATGCGTTGCTGATGAAGAACTTAACTTTGTTCCACCAGCCGTCTTTCAGGGTGTTGGCAGCATCGATGAGGCTCGTCGATTCAACATCCGCCTCTTGCCCGTCAGCGTTGACGAACATGCCGACACCTTCATCCGGCGTACCGGCGCCTGGCTCGTCGAGCAGGATCGCGATGTGGTCGAACTGCATGTTGTGAGCGACCCAGGAGTACTTCTTCTGCTTCGACTCCCCTGCCTTTTGCTCTTTGTTCAGCAGCAGACCGGTAGAGACATGAATCGGGTCGGCGTTATTGCCGGAAATCATGTCGTCGAGGCGCTGAATAAGGCGCTTACCGTCAGGCTTGGTGTCTGCCACAGCCTTATTGACGTAAACGTCCATCACGACCTTGTCGTTGGCCTTGCTGACGTTCTGAGCCCATGCCCCGGCATAGTAATCGTTAACCGCCTGCGGGTCGTTGGCGCTGACGTATTTGCCGTTCACCATCGGGTGGCCGATCGGCATTAACTTGCGCTCCATCGTCTGGTAGCTGTTGTTAATCTCCTCCGCCGGGTACAGGCCACCATTCATCACGATGTCATCGACGATCGGGACCGCACCACGAATGACGTAGTGTTCCTGGCCGTTGATGGTGGTCGTTGAGATGTTGGAGGCGTTGATGGCGAGGGATTTAACGTGGATGCTGGATAGCTTCACGTTGCGTCCTCTTAGCGTTGTTTTGGTGGTGGCAGCACTTTGCCTGATAAAGTTGTTTTACTCGGTTGATACCCACTCAGTGGCGCTGGCCGACAGCCATCGAAAAATCGCGCTGGCGCAGGAACATATTTACCGCAGCGATGACAGGAGCAAGGATTTGCTGAACCCGAACCCGCTAACATAACAATCAGAACCAAGAGAGGCAGCTGCAACAGAATAATTACCAAGATCATGCTGCCTCCTTAGCGGTCCACTGTTTGCGTTCTTTCGCCAGCTTATCGGCCAGCCCTTCATTGAAAATGCTGCCGTCGTCGTTGAGCAGTACCGGAATCTGGCTGCAGTAGCAGTTATACCGGTTACCGTTCTCTGCGTAGAAGTCCCGCACCTCTTCGGTGGTGTAGACCTTTCCGTGACGGCTGGCGTGCCAGGTGCGCGTCGTAGGTTTGAGCGCTGACAACCACAGCAGTCCGGTACTCAGCCCCAGCCTGTCAGCCGCCCAGTCAGTTTCGTTCCATTGCGCCTGCCGCAGCGCGCCGACCTGCTCAGTCTGAGCGATGTTCTTCGCCTTCGACATGCTGACATCGAGGCGCTCACTGATTACGCTGGCCGTTTCGCGAGGATTCACGCCGCGCGCTACCGCGTCGGTGATGACATTGGTCAGGTCGCCGCGGGCTGTATCGCTGATGACCTTCCAGTCGCTGAACGTTGTCAGTCTGGCCGCCGATATCTGGTTAAGATGACCGGGACTGCTTAAAAGCTGCTGTAACGTCGTCTGACTGGCGTACACTTGCGACTGCTGCGAAAGGTTGTTGAACGCCTCCAGCGTGCCGCGCTGCGCTTCTGCGACGACGTAATCCATCGCCCACAGGTTTTGCTCACCACCATCAAGCAGGTAATCATCCAGAATCGACTGCACCGCCTCCAGCAAATCCGCCAGTTCCTGCGCCGACATGTCGTATATGAACTTGCCGGCGTTGACCTGGTAGAGCCGCATATCCGCGCCGTTGTCGTGGCACAGGAAATGCCAGTCATGGCTGTTTACCTCTCGCTCTCGCCCGGTCAGGCGCTGGTCGAATAGAGCTTTCAGCGCGCGTTTGATGCCGAGATACCGTTCCTCGATATCCCGATACATCGCGGTAACCTGCTTTGCCGATCGGGTCGGGTCAACCTTGCTGCGCGGAACTATCGGCAGGCCCACCTTTGCCGCCTGTTCTGGTGTCATCGGCCAGTGGATCATCGGTAGTCACCTTATCGTCAGGTTTTGGTGGTTCTTTTAGCTCCGGCAGCGGGTCAAGCCCAACCACTTCGCGCAGCTCATTGGCTGTAACAGGCGGCTCACCGCCATAGAAGCCAGTGGTTTTTTGCACGATGTCGGCCAGCTTAGATGCGTTCTCGATCTTCTCTTTCTCGCCTGGCGCCAGAAGGTCGCTCCACGAGATGGTGACCTCGCCTTTTGTCGGCGGATCAATGATGCCAAGTGTCCAGAAGCGCTCAAGCAGAGCGGTAATGCGGTCAGTCATGAAGCCATTGCGGCGCGTGTTGCGTCGGATAGCCCAGTCTGTTTTATCTTCGTCACTCGCTAAGCGCCCGGTCTGCTGACCGAACAGAATGGTGAACGGTATTTGTACGGAGGCAGCCAGTTCGTTAGCGGTAACTTCCCAGGTCGGGCCCGGGTCGCCGGGCGTAACGCTCAGAACGTGCATCTGACCGGCCTGCATCACGGCCGCCGCGTCGGTGCCGCGGTTCAGCTTATTGACCTTGTCGCCCATTGCCTCGCCGAGATCGGCATAGCCAGCCTTCTTAGCCTGGTCTGCCAGCGTAGCCATATCGGTTTCTTTGCTGAATTCGACGGCAATCTGACGGCTAGCGTTCTTCAGAAAGCCCTCAGCGCCACCGCCAGAAATCTTCTCGATATCGAGGCCTTTGTTGAAACCAGCCTCCAGCAGCGGGATTCCGGACAGAACGTTGTCGTCTTCAGATCCTTCGCAGAAGAGGATGACGCGGCTCGGGTGCACCGGTTCGCCGCGCAGCTGGCCGACGAATTGCTCATCGCCAACCGGCTGCTCGTTGAAGTTGAACATCTTCGGCTGGCCGAACGTTTCTGACTGACGGTCGTTATCCCATTCGGCGACAGTTAACTGCGGTTCCCATACCGGGATAAGTTTTACCAGCGCTGACTCGCCAAGGGATTTCACCAGCTTGTTATCTACTGGCTCGTTCCAGGGTTTGTTGTCCTTCACCTGAAGAAGCAACGCGGAGTAACGCCCGACCATATTGCGGCGATCGGCATCCTTCACCTTCGGCCACAGCTTCTTCATGAACTTGGTGACTTTCTTTTCCCAGGCGTTTGTTTTCTCCGCCTCCTGCGCTTCATCACCGTCAACAATGACTGGATAGTCCTGCCAGCAACCATCCAGCAGGCGATGCACCACAGCAAAGCCAGCGGCATTGCGGCGGTACATGTTGTAGAAGTCGTTGAAGGTGATAGTGCGCGGGTAGCCAAACTCCTGATAGAGCGTCGGGCGCTTTGTGTTCCCGCCACCGGTGCCGATGGCATTCAGGTAATTCGCTCGCCGCATTTCAGTGGCGAGGTTGTTCACAGCCAGTTGAAGGCCGTTATCTTGTTCGCTCACTGGCGATGCTCCTTAGAAGAATACTGCGCCGACTTGCGCTTTGTGCTTGATGTACCCATCGAGACCGTACCGGACGCCATCCCAGCAGTGGTTATTTTTGTCTTCGATAACCGGCAGAACTTCGCCAGTGATGCGGTCTGTTTTGTACGAGTAAAGCCGCGCCTCTTTCGCTGTTTCTTTGCAGCGTGGATGGATGATGATCTTCTTAAACCCGCGCAGGCAGGTGATGCTGTCCTCTACGCTACCCTGCCACTTCTGAGCGGCAGAGATATTGAAACCCTGTCCTTTGATGTGACTGATAGTCTCAGGACGAGAGTTGTCGGCTTTGATGGGCCATTTTCGCGCTTCAGGGATGCCTGGGAATTTAGCCTCATCGGTAACCTTCCAGTCGATAAGTTGCTTCGGCGTGGCGTCGGTTTTCCCGGCGTAGAACTTCCACATGTCGTCGAGCTCAACGCCGTTCCCGTAAGCCTCGTATTCGATGTAGAGGTTGTTATCCAGGATAAACATGCGAATGAGCGTGCTGGGGTCCTTCGCGAATCCGAAGTCGGCGCCGAACAACAAGCGCTCTGATTTCTGCCAGAGATCGTCTTCGAAGCTCTGCACGACGTATTTGTTTGCCAGCACCTGCTTGTCGGAGTTTTCGAGGTAAGCTCCTTCCCAGATCCACGCATAGTCTGCGTAATCGAGGTTTGCCAGGTCTTCCTGTCTCTCCTCCTCGAGCACCGCAGGGAACCATGGATTGTCCACATAGTTCATCTCGACAATCATCGAGCTTTTTGGCGGATTCTTTCTGAAGAGCTTGTCGGTGGCGCTGCCGTCCTTCTCCGGGTTCCAGGTGACCCAAATCTCAGAGCCTTCCTCTCGAACTGTCGGGCGAAGTTTTTTCCATGCAGTAGCGGATACCGATTCGGCCTCATCAACCCAGGCTACAAGAATTCGTGCTTTGGATTTGATGCTGTCGAGGTTATGGCGAAGACCACAGAATACGTAGCTGACTCTGCGGTTCTTTGTCCGGATGTATTTCTCGCCGATGTCGAAGTAATCATCAAGCCACGGAACGGAGCGAATAGCCTGCTTGATCTCCTCCATGGAGGACTCTTCCAGCGAGTTCATGTATTCGCGGGCGCAAAGGATCACACCACTTATATTGGCCTCTGCCGCCTGGTAAGCCTTTACGGCGGTCATTAGTGCAAACGTGCGCGTTTTTGCCGAACCGCGCCCACCGTGCGCACCACGATAGCGGATGCCTTCTGTCGCGAATACGGGGACTAACTTGGCCGGTATCTGGAGGTCAACTTGGCTTTCCATTGGCTGGGTCAACTCCTACCAGGCGAATCGTCGTCGGTCTCGGTGACATACTGCCGTCCGGGCTGGTGTGCTCGACCTTCTGTTTGTTGCTGTACGCGTCGCCAACCTCTTTAGCGGCCTGCTCCATCAGCGAAGCCGCTAGCGCCATATTCTTCATGCCCTCGGCACGGGTCATCATCCGGTCAAGCGCACGGAGACGATATGCCTTGTTAGCAATCGGGATATCGGAGATTTCATTCTGGAAGCGTTCGCGGGTGCCGTTGAACAGGTCGATCCACTTCTGGCTCAACTTAGCCGCCATTGCATTTCCTGGCGTATATTGCGACACCTGCTGCCGTGAGACATCGATGCCATATTCAGCCTTTACAAGCTCAATGACTTTTGCCGGGCTTTCGAAACAGGCCAGCGATTGAACGATGAAGGCTTTAACCTCTGTCGATAATGCTGCCACAGGCTACCTCCATGACAATCTGAATAAAGCGTTACGCCAGCTTCAACATGCACGTCCCGCATGACCTGGCTATATCGATTTGAGCAACTTCTGCTGGCGCATTGGCCGCATCAACGAGCTCCTGTACTTCTTTGCTGGCACCGTATCGACGTACGACACCAGTGAATTCTTCGACGTCGTGACCGCGCAGTGTTAGCACTGGCTGCCCGGTCTCTTTGTTGAACTTAGGCGCTCCGAAATCATCGGTGGCCTGGGCGATGTGGTAAAGCTCATGCTCTACCAATGCGCAGAACTCGAGGTCGCTGCATTGTGAACAATAATCGGCGGCCAACGTGATGATGAACTTCGGGATGCGCCCAAACCATTCATACATCTGCTGTTCCATTCTTGCCTTCTGCCAGCCGCCCGCGCGGAACATTACCTGTTCGGCCTGACCAAGAATATATCGACCTTTTTTCGCGAACGATTCTGAAGCCCACATAAAGCACAAATCAGCTTCAATTAAATGGGCGTGATCAGGATTATGTATGCTTCCGCTATCGCTGAGGATTTGTTGGCTTATCCACTCATGCACTTCATTGGCGGGGATCAACCTGGTGTATGGCTGCCAGTTGTCGGAGTCGATGAAGTTGACTGGCGGATATGGCCTGCGCTCGTCATCGTTAGCCATGGATTACTCCGTTGTTTGTTCTGCCTTGCTCTTGGCCTTCAGGTAATCCCGGGTCACGTCGACCAGCAGGATGCGAAGCGCCTCATCTTCAGAGATGCGCGGGCTAAGGCCATTGGTTCGGCGCAACAGTTCGCTGGCTACGGCCTGAGCCTCTTCTCCCGCAACTGAAACATCCAGATTCAGGGTAACAGGGATAAATGCGCTCTTCATGATTCGGGCTCCTCGGTTTCTGCCGGTGTTTCCTCTGCAGGTACTGGCGTGAACTGCACGCGCTTCACATCGGCCGGAGCAAAGTAAAGCCACTCGCCAGTCTCCGTCGCCAGCGGCACAAAGCCGTTAACCAGCTCAGGCTGACGTCGTGACATCTTGCCCGTGAAGGTTTCGCCTGTTTGGGTGGTTAGAGTGATTTGGTAGATGTCGGACATTGAGAGCCTCTTTATCCGCTTGTGGGGATATTAGGTTGGTTATCCGCTATAAGGGATATTGCCATTACAATAAGCCTACTCATTTTTATGGCAATAAAAAACCGCCCGGAGGCGGCAACGAGACTGATTATGATTCGAGGAAAATACAAATCATATTTTTTGGTAACCTTGTAGATTGGTATCGGACTTACCTGTTTTCTTAACCTGTTTCGAACCTTTCGAGTATTTAGATAACTTTTTCCCTAGCGTTTTTTGGCTAGAGGAATTCAGTTCTTCCCAGTCATCAATTAGTTCCTTAATGGTAAAATATTCCCCTGCTTGGAGTTGCTCAATTTGACTTACGAAAGCATCTACATCGTCTTGTTGCCAACGCCTTCCGGCTTTCATTTTGATATAATATTCGAGCGCTACTTTTATTATTTCACTTTCGTTTTGCGGCCCATTTACTACTTTTTTGGCCTTCTCAATCAAATCTGCACTCACGCGACTCATAACTCCCACAACTCCATAGCTACTTTTAATGTCATATCATTATCAGCAGAGAGTTTCATTATCAAGCCCACCCGCAGATGAGCTTTGTAATGGAGAGCCGTTGTGAAAGTGGCTCTCTTGCCGACGAGCTCAATTTTGAGCCGGTTACCCAGCTTTCGCTTCCATCAGCGTGACCATATCAGGATCCATCTGGCTGACGATCCGATCACGCGCGCAGTTGAGCAGTTTCTTGCGGCCACCGACGCCCCACTTGTTCATTGCCCGGGCGCAGGCACTGACCTCTTTGGTCTCATTGGCGATCAGTAAGTCGAGGCGGTTGAGTCTGTTCATATTGCTAAGCCCGTTGAGCACGGCCTCGCGGAAGGTTTCATAAACGCGGATTTCAAACTCCGGCTTAATCCAGGCTGCATATCGGATAGCGAGCAGTTCTGCAGCCCATACCCCGGGCTCGTCACCACCTCGGATTACCCTAAGTGCCGGGTTATCTTCCATAGGACATTTTTGTCCTTTGCCTACCAGCGCCTGAACAAACCGTTTCACTGAAGCGCTACGGATGAATTTACCTGGCTTTTGCGACTCAGTAGCCTCTCCTTTCAGAACAGCGGCGGCATGAAGGTCATTCAGGCTATATCTTCCCTTCTCGTCCACACGGACGGAGACGCCATTTACGATCACTGTTGGGTATGTCATTGCGATTTACCTTTTAGAAAGATGAGCCTGTTCGCACAGAAAAGCCGCCCCGAGATGGTCGCCACCATATACGGCAGTTCTCAGGCTCAGCTTTCTGAAAGACTCGGGATTGTCATGCGCTGCGATGCGCGGTTTACTGCGGGAATAAAAAAGCCCCGCAATCGCGAGGCTTGATTAAATCATTTAAATTCAGATAGATATAATCACTCAATAAATAGATATTCGTTGAATTGAATAGTTATAAATAGACATGACCAACTGAAATATTTTTCAATTTTGCTTATTTAAGGCACTGCGTGTTGATGTAATCCTGCAGGTAGTTAACCTGCGCGGTTATCCTGTCGATTCCACTTCGGAGACGATAATAATTGAGTTCAGCATCTGCTGTAAGTCTTGGGCTTTCTCCATCGCCCATGCCGCTGGCTCCGGTCGTTGACTTTGCACAGGTGGCGGCGACTTGCAGGCGCTTACGACCAGCAGAAACATCAGCACGGAGACTTTCGATAGTTGCATTAGCATCAGAAAGCTCCTTCGTGTATTTGGCGTCGAGCTCAGCTACGTCACGCTGACGCTTTCGCATGTCATTAATGGTTGACGTGGCTTTATCACGCTGATCTTTGTAGGTGATCGCGTTGTCGCGGTAGTGATTAACAGCCCATCCAAGCGACACGATGATGCAGACGACTACGGCAATAATGATTGCGGTTAACCTGCTCATTTCTGACTCCAGGTACAAACCTCATATTCAACGTCGCGCCTGTTCATCAGGCCTTTCCACTTCTTGCCGCCAGCGTATACCCAGCGCTTTAGCTCAGAGCATGCTCCTACGTAATCTTTCGCGTTGAGTTTCTTCAGCAGGGTTGAGTTGATGGTTGCGGTAGCGCCGACGTTGTAAGCAAAGCTGTAGATTGCAGCTCGCTGGGTTTCAGTGGTCTGCACTTTGATATGCGGATCAACCTGAGCTGCAATGCGTGTTAAATCTTTCCGGGTTAGTGCATCGCATTCTTTATCGGTATATCGCTTGCCGGGGATTATGTCGGATCCGGTGTGACCATCGCAGACAGTCAGCACTCCGACAACATCCCGGTAGGCCACATAATCACGACCCTCAAGCCCGTCCTTACCTGAAAGCATGACAGTTGCGATCGCAATCGCGCCGCCGCCGATTGAGGCAGCAATTTTATTTCGCAATGTGCTGTTCATCAGATTTCCTTCGGGGCTTTCTGTCCGAGATCAGCGAGGACTTTAGCTGTAGCCGATGGGTTGCTTGAGTCGGTCTTGTTCAGAATGTCCTGCAGTATCTTCGTGCGCTTCATTTGCTCACGTTTATTGAGCCTGTATGTCAGGACGCCGAGGATAATGCTGAACGCGACGCCAATGATGAAGCCCCAGTCCTGCAATGACAGGCTGGCAAAGAAAGCCGCAAGACCAGCGCTGCCGTATGTCGCGTTGCTGTATCTTTCGTCCATCTTCATAGTCTCTCTCCTCGCGGTAAATGCGGGAGCTGTGTGTTTGAAAGGGGTCAGGCCCTCGGGCTGGATTTAACAACGAGACATATCGATGATGATTCCCGGGGCCTGAAATAAAAAACCCGCTCGCGGCGGGAATATGAGGGTGTGGCAATGTCAGCTCTGCGGCTGAAGATACCCTGGCTGGGATTTGGCTCACCTGGCTGGACTCGAACCAGCGACCGACATCTTAGAAGGATGCTGCTCTGTCCACTGAGCTACAGGCAAATTGGTGCCGGGCAAAGGAATCGAACCTCTGACGCGCAGCTTACAAGGCTGCCGTTCTGCCACTGAACTAGACCGGCGAATTTGGCGGGACAGGAAGGATTCGAACCTTCGACCATTCGGTTAACAGCCGAACGCACAACCGCTGTGCTTCTGACCCTGAAACGAAAAAGCCCCGGCGGGATGCCAGGGCTCATTTTACAAACTGGATAGTGACTATCATCTTCATGCCGCCGATGTAATTTAGGCAGCATATCAAAGTAGACTCAAATATGGCTTATTTAATTGACTTTTGCAATACCCTGCTGCGAAAAAGTCGCCTTTTGTTGTGATCGTGTTCTCACAGTGCAGATGAGGGACTCTCCATCAAGCCGCTTGAAGATGGCGCACATGGCACGCCAGTAATCGGCGTAGTTATGACACCAGTTATCCGGCTTAACGCCACACAGGGCGGCCAGGTCCTGATGCTGATACACATCCTTACCCGCCAGCTCCGCTTTGACGTCCTGAGCCGCCAGCCAGATAAGCTTCTTCAGACGCTCCATAGTCTTGCCGGCCACCTTCTTCGCGCCGAGTTGCCCCTGGAAATCTGCCCATGCCCACTGGGTAATCGCCACCTGGTGCTCGAAGCGGATATTCTCGCTGTAGTTCCACAGAAGCCAGGATTTTTGATGCTCTTCCAGTGACAGGACAGCGCGTCGCCATGAAGCAGTGCCGAACTCTACCGGGCTGACCAGCGCTATAGACGAGCCCTTGGCGCGGGACTGACTGCTACTCATCGCTGGGCCGTCTGGGTTGACCATGCGCTGCTTATCCTTGTCGAATACCTTTTTCCTGCCTCGGCTGCGCGCCGTCGCGGTGAATTGCGCGTTCTCAGCGAAAGCTACCAGCTGCCCTTTAGTCGCCCCGCTCAGATCTGCGGTCGCCACAATGAGTTGCTGACGTACGTATTCCAGCTGCTGACTGTTCATTATGCGGCTCCTGCAGAGTGATAGATGCGAACGAAGTTACGAAGGATTCGGTAATCTACCAACACGGAACCCGGTCGGCGGTAGATACGGAGTCGCTGCCAGCGCATGCGTAATATATCGATCGTTTCTGGTTTCATACCGACTCCATCTCGGTGATGGTTAACTCAAGCCTGCCACCTTTGACGATTGGCATTCTCTTCACGCTGTAATAATCGACCTGCTGGTCATCGAGCCAGAACCCAGATTTCGTCAGCGCGTCGAAGGCAGCCTTTTGCAGATTATCCAGGTCCCGGCGGCGGAGATCCGGCATGTGACACTCGATACGGATTTTTACGGGTGTGGCCAGGCCGATATCCAGCATTGAGTCTTTGATGATTCTGGAGACACTGTCGCGGTATGCCTGCCCTTCTGCGCTGATGTGCGTGCGCCCGCGATTATGTCGGTAGTAGCGGTTATTACTCGGCGGCCATGGCAATGAGATACGATATTGGTTCATGTTTTCACCAGCCCCTCTTTCAGCCAGATAACCAGCGTGCGGGCCATACCTTCCAGCGCGCACTCCTTTGCATATTCGGCATCGACCAAGCGGGTGCGGCGATCAATCTCGTCGTGGCAGTTGCTGCAGGCGATGGTGGCAATCAGATCAGGCGGCTTGATTCCGGTACCGCACAGGCCAGCAAGGCGAATATGCGCCAGCACTGATGTTTCAGGATTGCCGTTACATACGCCTGGGATCCGCACCTGACATTCGCGTCCGCGCGCCGCTTTGCACAAATTAGCCATGCTTCCTCCGTGCCGCGAGGCGCAGCCATTTCTTATCGACGAGACCGCCGGTATAGCCGAGAAGTGTTGGGATCTCTGAAGGGTTTGGTTCCGGCTTACGCTTGCCGCGAGTTGCCACTTTGTAAATGCCGCCATTCATGACACGATTGATAAGGTTAGCCACGTTGACCTCCGAAGCGGGAAGCCCATTCCATAGCCAAGCGAGATTCATCTCCCCAACGGACGTTACGCTCTGCGCCAAAGGCGTGGATCAGTTCGATAAGATCGCGCATCTGACAGACTGTCATCTTGCTGGTTGACTGACCCAGTACCACGAAGCCATCACCGGTCAGGTTAGGAACCACCTCCTGCTTAACCAGTGCGGCTGTGAAGATGTGCTTCCACGATTCGGATGAGAGCTTTCGTCCGTGCCATTCAACCTGACCGCTGACGTCGCCCAAAATTGCCCAAAGTTTGGAATTCTGGTCAATGGAGCGGGTCATCTCTTTTATCTCGATGACGACCGGTCGCTTCTCATCAATCTGCAACTGGTTAATCGCGTTGATGACATTGACGCGGATGTTGGTGTTACGGAGGAGATATTGCTGCTTCATACGCCACCTCCAAGAGGTAACGACGAATGCAGAAAATCGCAGGTGCATTTCTGCATCTGTGACAAGGTGAGGAGTTCAGATTGTGGTCGCATTTAAGTCCCCTTAAATGCGCAGAAGTCACCAGAGTTGTTCAGGCTCTGGTGAAGTGATTATGGCTGGTTGATTATTGGAAATCAAACGTTGCTTGCTGTGCTCGGATTAAAACTTGTGGCGGTCTTTGTGCGTAAACGCGTATTCGTATGTGAAGTTGAAAGCCTCGTTTTCGGTGTCGAATCGCTGGTCAGTGATATCTATCCAGCGACCACCTTTACGAAGCTTCTGAGCAACCCATTTACCCTGGTAAGGGAAAACCACGTAAGAAACGGAGTAATTGTTGCCGATATTAGGGGTTGGGTATGATTCACCTTCTGCCAGCATATAAAAATTTATACCTGCAACAATTAAGCGCCCCATTACTTCTTCTCGTTCTGCGCAGCCATATCCAGATAACGCGGATCGGATGATTTCGGCAGAGTCAGGCTTTGCTCGCGGTAGTAGCGAACGCGCTCAATGAAGTATTCGCGCAGATGTTCAGGCTGCTCGCGGGCTACCTGCTCGGCGATAACTGGTATGTTCAGACGCTCTTTGTAGGCAACGCCTGAAGCAGCAAGGTCAACGTTAACCTTGTCCTGCTCTTCTTTCGATTTTGCTGCAATGTTGAAATCACTCATCCAATGCCCACTCCTTTAGCTTGGTACCTGATGGGAGTCTTTGCGGATGCAAAGGGTCCTTGCCTGATTTTGTTTTCCCAAAGCAAAGGACTGGCTTCCCAGAAGACAGTAGTAAGTTCATGCAATTATCCAGGAGATGTCTATTACCCGCCCTCAGCTTCGCTCTACTCCCCCAGCACGGAACTAAAATATCGGCCTCGCTAATAATCTGCTGGAAGTGGAAATCGTGCTCATTTCCCCTTAGGGGAATATCTGTTCTCAATCCATTGATATCTGTTGAAACAAGAGAAAACACATTAGCAACTATGACCTTGCCTGCTCCATTTTCCTTCGCAAATTCCAACATCCGGTTAACGGTTCTGTCGTTATCTACATCATTTGCTATTGATGGGTTTATACCAATGAACGCTACCGTCTTGAGCGCGACTCCAATTTTCCGATCAAGGCGGTATCGATACTTACCGCATTCGCTGAAATTCGCTGACATAATAAAATCCCCTCGGGTTATGGAGGGGATTATACATCACTGAGCCGCTTTGCGTTCTGCTGCGGACTTAGCCATTGATCACCTTCCCGCAGCGCTTGCAGTAGATACCATGAAACGTCTCTGGCCTTGTTTTATCTATCAACTCGATGATGACCATACCGCTACCTTCCATTGCTCCAATATTTGCAGCAGGAGCACCTCTGGTGATTACAGGAAGATATGAATGACCGAACAGAAAGCCTAAAACACCGCGACATTTATCCATTGATATTTACCTTGATAGCGAACACTTTAACCGGTTCAGGCCCGAAGTGAGGGTGAGTAATCACCTTGATTTCGTAACCGTCATACGGGATGTCGATTCTGCGGGTTGCATCGTCACGCTTTGGGTATCCGCGGGTGATAATAAGTCGCTCAAATCGTCGCGGTAGCTTTTGGTTGTGACCATGCGATAGCCTGCGACACCAGTATTTATTCACCAGGCGATACTCTTCCGTCTTCTCGCCTGACTTCATCTGGTCGAAGTATTCACCGTTAACTGCCATTTGAAGATTAGCCATCACTTATCCCCTTCTGACAGTTTTTGCATAGCACCGGCGTAACGCTGCATTCCATGTTCAAGTGCTGACCTCACCTCCTGCTGCAGTGCTGCTGCAATCAGTCTGCTCCATGCATCCTTTGAGTCTTCTGCACCGTAATCAATAATTGAGTCGAACTCGTCCAGCATTGCCATTGTTGGCTCAACCGGAACCATAACCCAACCATCCGGAATTACCGGAGAGTTGCTAGCCTGAAGCATGGCGGCGCGGCAGGCCTTCCAGCCCTCCCACATCCTGATGAAATCATGGGCCAACCATGCGGAATACTCCGTTACTGCATATCCAGTGCCACAGCGGGTGACATGCTTCGGCATTTTGAATGATCGCTCGAATGCGTCGCGCGGATCTTCATCCAGCACTACCGGCTCGGCGTTCCTCGCTTCCAGCACTTCATCAATCACCTTTACAGCATCAGCCATTGCGTAGCCGAGATTGCCGCCTTCGCTTTGTGCTGCTGCTTTGCTGAGTATTTCGCTTATCTGGTGCAGGCGATCGAGTGATACAGGACCATTCGCCGAGTGGTTGTTAGTTGTCATGGGTTAGTCCTTATCCCAGGTGGCGCCGAATATCTCCACCGCATCACCACGGCATGGGTTATCCATCTTCATGGATCCACACTGACCGTACTCAACATCGACAAAATCAGTGATATCTCTGTCTGTCGCCTCGTCAGGAACATCAATTTCAATTGTCACGATAATTGATTTAGCCATCTCACTCCCCCTTCACGCCAATGCCAGCGGCGCGACATATTTTGTGTCCAGGCGCAAAGCATCTGGTTCTGTCAGAACTGATACGCCATCCTGACTTTCTCGCTTCCCTTGCGCATTGCGACCATGAGTTACCTATGAACTCACCGAAATCAGGAGAACCCCATTGTTTTGATGTGCAGCCATCACAGTCACAATAAAAATGGGCGGTATAATTAGCTGCTATCATTTCCCACACCTCACAACCAACGGCACTCCAGCCTCATCACATGCAGTTTTAATATCAACAAGGTTTACGGATAACGGACAGTCAATATCGCCATCTGGGTAGAAAGGCTCATCTGGCAGTGTCACTGTCCGCGCCTCCAGTTCTGCTATGCGCTTCTCTGCGGCTTCCAGTTGCTTGTAGAGTTCATTCCAGCTTGTCGAGTTATCCAGGACCAGCTTCGTAACTCGTTCTTCACGTGATTTGTAATGTTCCAGTTCATCAAGCAGCGCGAGCATAGTTTCTGGTCCTGAAAGCAAACTGAAGGCATTCGCCGCATCAACATCACCATCGACGTTTAACAGTGCCTCATCAAACAACTCATCGCTAGTCATCATTAGCAGGCGTTTCATCGCAGGTAACGCCTTCTCCGCCGCTTCACGCAGCGCCTGTTTGTTGAGTGCTGTCATTGGGCTGCCTCCCAGCAGATTTGAACCGCATAACTGCTTTTAACTCGCTTCACTGCACCGAGAGCCTCAAGCTTTTTCAGGCGGCGCAGTACATACGCTGTCTTGATGCCCTTGTAGTTATCGCGTAACCAGTGAGTGACCGCATAGGTCATGCAATTGCCATGGTAACGAAGTACCTGGATGATTTCTTCATCGGTTGGTTTGCTCATAGCGCGGCACCTTTGCTGGCGCGATACTGCTCAAGCATCTGGTCTGTCGCTGTACAACCGCACTCAGAGCAGGTGTCAATACCACCACAGTGAGAGCAGTGGTGCGCGGCTCCTTTGCGTAGCTGGGTGTCTAATTGCTCTGCACAATGAAAAAGAGCATCTGTTGCTTCAAATACTGTGACTTCCTGACTATCGTCTAAACCAGCAAGTTCCTTGTGTTTAACAAATGCTGCACATAAGTCGTTAAGCGCACTGGCTCGTACTTCAGCCAGGAAAGCGTCGGTGGCTGGGGTTTCAACGTGCTTGCAGCAAAGCAGTTCAAAGGCGTCCATCATGCCGCCTTCTGGGTAATCGTCTTGCGATTCAAAAGCATCCAGCGCTTCCATCATGACCTGACCACCAGGTCTAGGCCGGTATGATTTCAACTCCCCATTCTCCGCCGCCAGCTCCCTGCACTTGCTCTCGGCGTTAGCGAGTTGTACTGACAGTTCGAGCACCTGCTGCTCAAGCTCTTCGTATGTTGGTTTCATGCTGATGCTCTCCCGTAAAACGCCAGTACACGCTGCATAGCCGCGCTGTTACGACATTCGTTGAATATTCCATTAGTGCTGCTGCGCGCTGTTCCAGCCTGCTCTTCTGGTGTCGCCAGGCGATAGGTAACCGTTCGCCAGATCTTGCTCACGCGAACAATCTTGCGGATCTTCTCCAGCTCGAGAGCGTTCTTCGTGATGCAGTTGATGGTCATGCCACACTCGGCAGCCACATCCTTCGCAGTGAAGGTACGGTGCGTTTCGAGATAACGCAGAATTGCCTGTTTGCCTTTCATGCTGCCCCCTTGGAGCGGTAAGAATCCCAGGTGAATGACAGCGTGCATCCGCCGCCGTCGCTCATGCGATCAAGAACGCGCTCGCCGATGAATGCAGCCAGTTCTTCCCGGGTCTGGTTGCTTATCAGAATGGTCGGCTTCATACGCTCATATCGGGTGTTGATGATTTCAAACATGATCAGCTTCTCGGCGTCGCTTCCGAACTGCACGCCGACCTCGTCGATAATCAGCAGGTCGGGCTTCGTGAAGTAACGGATCACTTCGTCTTCAGTACGGCTTGCCCCCTTCGACCAGGTTGACTTGTACTCCCTGGCAATTTTCAGCGCGGTGGTGAACACAGCTGAGCTTTGGTGCTCGGTGATTGCATGCCGGGCGATAGCCAATGCGAGGTGGTTCTTGCCGGTTCCAGGCTTTCCACACATCACCAGGCCGCCACCCTTCTGCAAACGCTCTGGCCAACGGCTTGCATACGCCTGGCATACCTTAAGTGCGCGTTTTGCGTCGTCGTTCACTGGCTCATAGTTCTGCAGCGTGCAGTTTTCGAAGCGCGCCGGGATGTTCAGTCCGTCCAGCAGCAGATCGATATTTCTTTTGCGCGCGGCTTCGTCGTTACGAATTTTTTCACCCTGAAGGCGGATCAACTCGTCGCTAAGGCAGCCCGGGCAGATGCTTGAACGAGGCGGAATCTTGATGAGTGAGTTCGGGTATGTCCGGGTCCTGCACTCATAGTGGCCATGCTTCTCGCAGGTCTGTGTAGCGATAGTGACCTGAGTATCTTCAATCTCAACTGGCGGTTTGCTCAGCTCTTCGAGGTTTTTCTCGAGTTGCGTTATTTTTTCATCCAGCGTCATGATCAGTCCCTCGCCCATGCAGGAATTTCAGTCTGGCCGTAGTCTTTGCCAGCGAAGTTCTCAGATACGCGTGACGGAGTACGGGAAGGCTGCTTGGCGCCCTTAGGCTCAAACAAACCCTGCCAGCCGTTAGCAATGCTCTGGTTGATAATTTCTTCAGGCTGATATCCGCTGCACTTGCAACGCTCGAGCAGGTTGATGGCCTGGGTAACCGTCTGCTGAGACTTGATCGGTTTCTTCAGGTCACGACGATAATCGACCCATGACTTCCAGACTGAAACTGACAGCCATTCAGGAAGGTCAACACCAGCCGGATCGAACGAAGCCGGTTTGGGGGATTTAGGGGGTTTATTAATATTGTCTTTATTGTCTTTTGTAATAGTGTCTTTTGTGTGTCCCCATTTTAGTGACAGGGTTGTCACTGTTTTGGTGACACTTTTTGTCACCACCGTAGGGACACTGTCACTACCATGGTGACAGTCACTACTATGGTGACATTTTGGCGCAGGCTTAGTGCCCGGAATTACCCACTCACTCAGGTTTTTGTTGGGCCCGATCAGCATGCCGTCGGACACCAAAACATTCATCGCAATGAGTTCGTTTTTGGCAGCGTTAACCTTCTGGCGAGGTAGTCTGGTCAGCTCAGAAAGTTGTGAGTCTGCTATGCGGTCCATCTTCTTGTTGAACCCATAGGTTTTGCGGCAAACAGCATGAGCTACCTTGGCCTGATTTTTGGTCAGGTTCGCGCCGATAAGCTCCTCATACAACTCGTTTGCCAGACGGGTGTACCCATCGTCTGTATCGGCCACGCGTTGCTCCTGTATTCCCGAAACTACAGCGGGAAAGTTGAGAATTTCTGCGGTGTTTGACATACTTACTCCCGTTACTTGGCGTAACACAGTGTTTGGAAGGCCTTTGAAGTGACCGCTTCAAGGGCTTTTTCTTTTCTGGTTCCTCTCACATAACCCCCAGCATCGACGTCACCATCGTCATCAGCGGGCCTACCTGCTCCGGCATGAGGCGGAATAGCGACGCTATACCCTCGCTTACCTCTTTCAGCTTCTGATGCTCTGGAGCGTCCAGCAGCACGGCCTGCTTGGCTTCTGCACACTCTTTCATCGCAGAGGCGATCAGCGACATGGTGTCGTTCTGCGGCGCCAGGCGGTTTCGATACTCCAGCGGCAGGACGGCCATGATTGCCGGTGCCAGCTGGCGAATGTTGTTGGTCGCATATTCGGTATCGCCGTCGATCCAGCGGAATACCTTCTGCATCTGGCGGTGCGAGTCAGTCGGGATATCAAGACCGGTGCCGCCGGTTGCCCGCCACTCTTCAACAATCAGCGCTGCGACAAATTCACGGCTGCGGCAGTCAGCTGCCCAGGCGCGAACAGCAGCGCGGATCCCATCGATGTTTAACGCCGCGGAATCAGGCTCCCGGCGATTCTGGTAAATCATCGCCGTTGGCGAAAATTTGTTACCTTGTTGATACGCAAGTGAATGCATTGCTTTCCCTTTCGTGGTTAGGCCGCCGTTAAGCGGCTGTGTTATTCGCCCCAAGCAGCTGGGCGAGATCTGGACGGATATCTGCTGGTTTGAGCTTGCCGTTAGTTGCATTGACAATCTTCATTACGTAGCGGGCATCAATGCCGCCACCGTGCAACCAGCGCCATACCGTCGGCTGCGCCACACCGCAAAGGTCGGCTAATTTCTTCTGGCTACCAGCGATATCAATGGCGCGCTGGATGGTTTTGTTCGTCATATTCCAATTCCTATGAGTATTGGTGTGAATTGATAATAGCAATGCGTATTGATTTAGGCAATAGCTAAACGTGTTTTGACCATCAATACGCAAGCGTATAAATTTAAACTCATGAAAAAAGAAACTCTTGCAGAACGCCTGAATCAGGCGATGGAACTATCTGGCATGTCTCAGGGCGCTCTGGCTAAGGCGTCTGGCGTTGCTCAGCCCACCATCTGGCGGCTGACCAGTGGCAATGCCCGCGGCTCAACTAAAATCGTTGAGATTGCCAATGCGCTTGGCGTTCGCTCTGAGTGGCTTTCAACCGGAGCTGGCCCGATGCGTGACGATGGTCAAATGCCCGCAATTTCTCAGCCAAAAACCGAGCCGGGACCTACTGACACTTTCCGCATTGAAGCGCTAGACTTTTACGTAAGCGCTGGGCCAGGAGCCATCAACAGCGAGTTTGTAGAGGTGCTACGATCCGTGGAATATTCAGTCGAAGATGCCCGCCGGATGTTCAACGGCAGGAAGGCGGAGCAGATCAGAATCATCAATGTTCGCGGCGATAGCATGTCCGGAACCATTGAGCCTGGCGACTTATTGTTCGTCGATATCAGCGTTCAGCACTTTGATGGCGATGGGATCTACGCCTTCATCTACGATGACACATCCCACGTGAAGCGCCTGCAGAAGATGAAAGATAAGCTGTTGGTCATCTCAGACAACCAGACCTATCGCCCATGGGATCCGATCGAAAAAGAAGAAATGAATAGGATACTGGTGTTCGGTAAAGTGATTGGGAGCATGCCTCAGACATACAGAAAGCACGGTTAGAAATTTTTAGCTTCATCATTAGACGCTTACACAGCAAAGGAAATAGAATGAAAAAGTGCCTTATCGCAGCTGCTTTGGCTGTTACTCTTGTCGGTTGCGCATCCTCTGGTAACCAGCAGTTGAAAAACGAAACCGAGACTAGCGTCCAGAGCAAAATCCAAGAAGGTAAAACGACGAAAGCGGAGGTGAAGGGCTTATTTGGATCACCAGATGCAGTGTCCTATACCGATGGCGGCAATGAGATTTGGAAGTATTCCTTCGCCAAGGTAAAAGTAAACGGCACCACCTTCATTCCGTTCTATGGCCTTTTCCATAACGGAACGAACGGCACCAAGAAAGAGCTAACTATCCTCTTCAAAGATGACAAGGTTCAGAAATACACCATGGCCGAATCAGCGATTAATACGAAATCAGGATGGGCTGATTAACGACTTGGTTATCCATCCCGGCTTTCTGGCCGGGTTCTTCACTGAATTGCTTTCCTTCCTTTTCGCACGATCTCCGCTGCATCTCTGTTAATCCCTTTACCGATCACGTTGCCGGTTTCCTTTCGGTACTGCTCCAGCTTGTCGATTATAGCTTGCTGAGTCACAGGTAAATCTGCCAGACATAACTCCATCACCGCACGCCCAGCAGCGTGAGCCATCAAGTTAATTCTCTCATCATCCAGTTCCATGAATACCGCCCTCTCGATGTTTTTATGAGCATAACATGCAACTTTTACAAAATTAAATTCCTTTAGCTATCAACGCGATAATAGCAATTGCTATTAATTAATATCAATACGTATTGCTATAAACAATACTCATCGCTATTATCAATCCATCGAAACGAAACCTCGACAGCTGAGCGAAGTTAGCCAGCGGCGGACAGCAAGTCGCCTGCTTTTTAACAACATGCAGATTTACAGCGTCAATGACCTGTTAAGACCCCTACACGAAAACGTGCTGTATCACCGGGTGCGATCCGGTCGGTGAGAGAGTATCCCCGCGCGAGAGCGAGAACGGCGTGAGAACGGGCAACACTGGCAGGGAGTTGGCGCTGACCAATACAGGGAATGTTTTGGGGTGTGGTCAGTGAGAACGGCCTAATCGTGAAGAGGGCCCGGCTCATGCGGCTGGTTACCGCCCACACCGACCAAAGCATTTCTCCCGCATCAGTGGGTAACTACAGAGCCAACCTCAAGCACCGGGCGCCGATGCTTGGTGATGGTAATAATGCCATCTCAACCGCACAGGAGACGATGATCCTGTTCTGGTTGGATTGGAAAAGTCTTCTTGGCCCGCCAGCGCGCGGGCATTTTTTTTGGAGGTTGCATGTTTGCTACTGACATCTCACTGAAATACGGCACTCATCAGCCAGAGACGATTCTGGAAACAATGCCGATTGAAGAAGCCTCCGAAATCATCAAGGAGAAGTTTCGTGATGAAGTGCGCCAGGAACTCGAGTGCGAGTATGGCGATCGCCTTTATGAGGCTGAAGAAGAGGCATCAAACTGGGAAAGCAGAGCTGATGACTATGAAAGCGATGCGACTTGCCTGGCTAAGGCCATAAGAGAGGCTTTTGAATCTGCCAGCTTTGAAGATGCAAAGGTGATCCTCCAGCGAGCGATGCACGACCATAAAGACTATTTCTGAAGACCCGCCACGGCGGGTTTTTTCATACCTCAGTCGCTTCACCGAGGCGGCTTAGTTATGACAACCGGCGGCCATCCACCGCCCATTAGCGCAGAAGTCTTGTATTAACCGTTCCGTTCGCCGCGATAAGGCCAAGAGGAAATCATGGTAAACCAGCAGCAGATCAGAGAGGCCCAACGACTCGCTTCGTTCGCGGTACTCCATCGCAATGCTCCGGCGTGGGAAGAAGCAAAGCGCCTTTACGCCGTCGCCATCGGGAGGACTCTTCACTGATGGAAACTTTATTCGCACTCGTCCTGACCGTGGCAATGACCAACGGTGATTATCAGGATGTCATTCTCGGCGTATACGACAGCCAGCAGGAATGCAGCCAGGCAGCTACAGAGCAGAAAGTAACGGCAGAATGCTGGCCAGTAGAAAGCATCCTCCGCAACGGCGAGTTCCCGGCGAAATCCATCGCGCAGCAGTAACCACCCTATTCAACCGATCGGCCTGGCTTTCTGCGGGCGGGATCTGCACATCCAAATTTCAGGAGAAACCATGAGCGAAGTAACGGATTTAGTCGTCATTGAGAAACAGAACGCAATGGCGGTATTCACCACCAAAGAACAGCTCGACCCGATTATTGAGGCGATCGAGAAAGAAGCTCGCAGCCTGGTACCGGATGTGTCTACCCGTAAAGGCCGCGATGCTATCGCATCCATGGCGCATAAGGTTGCCCGCTCCAAAACCTATATCGACAACGCCGGTAAAGATCTGGTTGCCGAGCTTAAGGCCCTGCCGAAGCAGATCGACGAAAGCCGCCGCATTGTACGTGAGAGGCTGGACGCGCTGAAGGATGAAGTACGGCGCCCACTTACCGAATGGGAAGCCGAGCAGGAACGCATTAAGGCTGAAGAAGCCATGAACGCGCTGCACGCCGAAGCGCTGGAAATGAACATCAAGTTCGATCAGGAGTTGGCGGCCAAGTTA
This sequence comes from Citrobacter sp. Cpo089, assembly GCF_030332695.1. NCBI lineage: Bacteria > Pseudomonadati > Pseudomonadota > Gammaproteobacteria > Enterobacterales > Enterobacteriaceae > Citrobacter > Citrobacter sp. Cpo089. The sequence continues at coordinate 49,270 of NZ_JAOWHJ010000076.1, forward strand.
GAAGCAGACCACGAAATGGCTCTGTTGATGAACAAGGATTTCGACCGTGACCGCGAAGAGCAGCGCCGCCAGGCGGAACAGGCCCGGCGTGAGCGTGACGAGCGGCTGAAGCAGGAAGCGGCAGAGCAAGCCCGCCGCGATGCCGAAGCGAAGCACAAAGAGGAGATTGAAGCCGCAGCGCGCCGTGAAGCTGAAGAGAAAGCTCGCGCTGAGCTGGCGGAACGCCAGCGCATTGAAGCGGAACAGCGTGCGGCACGCGAGAAGCAGGAAGCAGAAGAGCGTGCGCGCCGCGAAAAAGAAGAAGCCGTTGCCGCGGAGCGCCGCCGCCAGGAAGAGGCAGAAGCCGCCCGTCTGGCCGAAGAGCAGCGCAAAGCTGAAGAAGAAGCGCGACGCGCCGCGGACAAAGAGCACCGCCGCACCGTCAACCGTCGTGTCTACGCAGACCTTATTGCTCAGAGCATCCCCGAAGAATTTGCGCAGAAAGCAGTGCTGGCGATCGCTGGCGGCAAAGTGCAGGACGCGCACATCAAATATTGAGGCAACCATGAACGCATACCTCACTTACGACCGCATCGAAGATCGGCGCTGGGTTGAGCAGCAGCTCACCGACGAGAAAGAGAAGTGGATCGACGACCGGGCGCAGCAAATCATCGACATGATGCCAAAAGAGCCGTCCGGCCTCTTCCACTTCACGATCCCGATTGACTCCAGCCCATACGAAGGACTTCGCAGCGATAAAGCTGGCGAGGCCTACAACGATTTCATTTCGGCAGTTGCTTACGCCCAGGCGGAATACGACTGGGAACACCGTACCGGCTGCCCGTTTTAACTTTGAGGGATTAACAATGAGTACTGCACTTTCCACTATGGCTGGAAAACTGGCCGCACGCCTCGGCATGGATGCCGGTACAGACCTGATGAATACGCTGAAGAATACAGCGTTCAAAGGTGGCAACGTCACGGACGAGCAGTTTACAGCCCTGCTGATCGTCGCCAACCAGTACGGCCTGAATCCATGGACCAAAGAGATTTACGCTTTCCCAGATAAAGGCGGGATCGTGCCGGTGGTTGGTGTTGACGGATGGGCGCGAATTATCAACGAACATCCTCAGTTTGACGGCATGGAATTCTCTTACGACAAAGAGGAAGGCGCGTGTACCTGCAAGATTTACCGCAAGGACCGCAGCCACCCGACAGTCGTCACCGAATATATGGGTGAGTGTAAACGCAACACACAACCCTGGCAGTCCCACCCTACCCGAATGCTTCGCCACAAGACACTGATTCAGTGCGCGCGTCTGGCCTTTGGGTTCGCTGGCATCTTCGACCAGGACGAGGCAGAGCGAGTTATTGAAGGAACAACAGCAGAAGTTCATGCAGGCCATGAATCAGACAGTCGTCGCCCCGAACTGATCGCTAAAGGTGAGTCTGCCGCCCGCCTTGGAACTGTGAAGTACCAGGAGTTTTGGGTGGCGCTGAGCGCTGAAGAGAAGCAGGTGATCGGCGCAGTTGAGAAGCGACGCATGTATGACATGAGTCTTGCTGTCGACAACGCCGAACCTATCAATGCCGCAGAGACGGAGGCTGAATGATGGAACAACGCACACCAGAATGGTTTGCCGCGCGCTGCGGCAAGGTCACAGCCAGTCGACTGGCTGATGTCATGGCTCGCACAAAGTCTGGTTACTCCGCCAGCCGACAGAACTACATGGCTGAGCTGATTTGCCAGCGGCTTACCGGGAAACTGGAGGAAGGATTCTCCAATGCCGCGATGATGCGCGGTACCGAACTGGAGCCAGTGGCGCGTGAGATGTACGCACTGAATGAGTTCGATGCGGAAATCACTGAAGTTGGTCTCATCGATCACCCAACCATCCCCGGATTCGCCGCCAGCCCGGACGGACTTGTTAACGACGACGGGCTTATCGAAATCAAATGCCCCAACACCTGGACCCATCTTGAAACTCTGAAAACTGGCGAGCCAAAGCGCCAGTACATGCTGCAAATGCATGCACAGATGATGTGCACCGGACGGAAATGGTGTGATTTCGTTAGTTTCGATGATCGCCTGCCGCCTGACCTCGCCTATTTCAAGAAGCGAATTCACCTCGATGAAGTCTTGGCGCGCGAAATCGAATCTGAAGTTAAGAGCTTCCTTGCAGATCTGGAATCGGAGATTCAGAAAATCAGGTTGCATGGTAAAGCGGCATGAACAACTCACCATGGCAACCCTGGGAAAACCTATTCCTGCATGAAGTAGGTGGAACAATGCCGATATCGGTAATTGCTGAAAAGCTTGAGCGCACGGAACGCGCCATAACAACTAAGGCATCACGAATCGGCGCACCGCTTATCAGCAGGATGACCGGGAGACGCTGGACTAAAGCCGAATTATTCCTTCTCAGCCGTTTCACACCTGAAGAAGTCGCCGCAGCAACCGGGCGCTCCATTTACTCCATACGCAGCAAATTACAGTCTCTGACCAGAGCATCAGGAGGAAAAGTCATGCCTGAATGGACAGCAGAAGAAATTGCATACCTGTGGCGCCACACAAACGCAGAAGTCGCAGAGATGACCGGCCGCAGCATTGAAGAGGTCGGAGATAAGCGGCTGCAAACCAATATTGAGCGAAATGGCTGGGATGTTAACGATCCGGAGCGTGCGTCATGAAATACGGAAGTGTGTGCAGCGGCATTGAAGCTGCCAGTAAAGCGTGGGAACCTCTCGGCTGGAAACCTGCCTGGTTCTCTGAAATCGAACCCTTCCCCTCAGCAGTCCTCGCCCATCACTGGCCGGAAGTAACCAACCTCGGAGATATGACCAAAATAGCCGATGCAGTGCGCGCTGGTGAAGTTGAAGCGCCTGATGTTCTGGTTGGCGGTACACCTTGCCAGGCATTCAGTATCGCCGGCTTACGTGAAGGCCTGTCTGACGACCGCGGGCAATTAACTCTTTCTTACGTGGAATTAGCCAATGCAATCGACACAAAGCGCCGCGAACGCGGTGAACCAGAATCAATCATCGTCTGGGAAAACGTCCCCGGCGTGCTCAGCAGCAAAGACAATGCCTTCGGGTGCTTTCTGGCAGGACTTGCCGGAGAAAGCAGTGAGTTGCAGCCAGCAGGGGGAAAATGGACGCACGCAGGTTGTGTGTCTGGACCAGAAAGGTTTATTGCCTGGCGCGTCCTTGATGCTCAATTTTTCGGAGTGGCCCAACGACGCCGCCGTGTGTTCGTTGTCGCAAGTGCTCGAAAAGGATTCGATCCCGCAGCGGTACTTTTTGAGCTCGACAGCATGCGCCGGGATTCTGCGCCGCGCCGAGAATCGCAACCGGAAATTGCCAGAAATGCTGGAGAACGCTCTAAAGTCGGTAGTCACTGGGATAACCCAGCAAACCCTCACCCAACCCTGAATCAGTCCAACAATATTGGCGGAATCGGTGCCAGTAATCAGGAATTATTCAGCCAGCGAGGTAGCGGAATTATTTCAATGGCTCATGGTCAGGCTGGAGCAGAGATAAAAACCGATAATTCTGCACCAACACTCACATGCAACCATGAGGCCCCAATCATGGCCTATGGATTTAAAGGCGGGCAAGGAGCAAAAGCGGGTGGAATTGACTTTGCAGAAGAACAAGCTCCGACTTTAACCAGCGCCAGCAGCGGTACTAATTTAGCACCTACTATTTGTATTCAGCACGCTTCTATTGGCCGTCACGATGCCGCTGGTCCGCAGGGGAAAGGTTATCAGGAAGACGTGGCTTTCACTCAGGATTCGCGCTCATCCGCTGACGTCGTTCAATACGGTATGCAGGTCCGCCGCCTTACTCCAGTCGAATGCGAGCGCCTTCAGGGATTCCCTGACGATCACACCTTGATTGCGTGGCGTGGCAAAGACGCAGCTGAATGCCCGGATGGCCCGCGCTATAAAGCGATCGGCAACTCTATGGCTGTGCCGGTAATGCGCTGGATTGGTGAGCGTATAGCTTCTGCTCTGCCAGCCGAGAAGCTGAATAGTGATTATGGCGGTAGTAAAACACCGCTTGACCAGCGCGACCTCTGGCGCACACCACCAACCCTCTTCGCTTCCCTTAATGCTGAGTTCTGCTTTCAGTTGGATGCCGCTGCGGCGCCGCATAACGCGCTGTGCAGGAAGTTCATCACCGCCGAGCAGAACACGCTGGAAACGCCCTGGGCTGATTACCTGAGCATTCCCGGCTACGTCTGGCTGAACCCGCCATACAGCGATATCACGCCCTTCGTTAAGAAGGCTGCCGTCGAGAGCTCCAATCAGATCGGCACGGTCATGCTGGTACCGGCAGACACTTCGGTTGGCTGGTTCAAAGAGGCTATCCAGACCGCCAGCGAGGTTCGCTTCATCACCGCGGGAAGGCTGGCATTTATCAACCCGGTCACCGGTAAGCCGGTATCGGGAAATAACAAAGGCTCGATGCTCATCATCTGGCATCCGTACCCGCGTACACACTGCCACTTCGCAACTGTGGACCGGGACGAGTTGATGGCTTTCGGTGCGAAACTTCTCGCCCGCCGGGAGGCTGCATGACGCCAGAAACTGACAACGCCGTCCGCGCCGCCTGCCGCCGCTGCACCGAAGAAATCCAGCAGGCCATGCGCAAGAAGCCAAAGCCTAACTGGAACGAAACGGTGCCTCCCATCATCAAAAAACATCACAAGAAAATTGAAGCTCTGGGAGTTAGCCTCCTGGAGTTCGTCGTCAAAACTGGCCGCCTTAACGGGCGGTTTGGAGCCGAACAATGACAACAAAAAAATGGGGTCATAACGAGCTTGCTCATGACCTTGCAGAGCATTTGCGCCAGAACACAGCGCGCATCTGCTGGGAGGACATGCAGCTAGGGCCCGCCGGTACGTGTCGACCTGATGTCTACTCTATTGCTCACAGCTACAGCAAGTTCTGCCCTGTCGTCTATGAGGTCAAAGTCAGCGTAAGTGATTTCCGGGCTGACGTTACAGCAGGCAAATACACCAAATACTTCAACTACGCAGGCGGCGTTGTTTTTGCTGTTCCCGAAGGCATGCTCAAGAGAAGCGACATTCCAGATGGTTGTGGCTTGATGATCCGGAAGGAATCTGGATGGCATACCCTCAAGGGGCCTACCATGCGCCAGATTGATACCCTTCCTCGCGATGCCTGGATGAAGCTGCTTATGGACGGCATGACCCGGCAGGCAGAGAGAACCCAAATAAAAAGCCGCGTAATCAACACCTACCTCAGCGACCAAAAACTAATGAAGCGACATGGCAACGAAATCGCCGATCTTGTTTGCCGAGCACATCGATCAAAGGAGCGCCTTGAGCAGCACATTAGGGATAACGATGAAAGGCTGAAGAACCTGCGCCAAGAAAGTGAAGAGGAGTTGCAACGCCGACGTAAGCGCCTGGAGGAATCTGAGGAAAGGTTAACCGACGCTCAGCAAGATCTGGCGAAAGCGCTTGGCCTCGACCCGAATGTCCCTATCTATGTACTGACAAGGACGCTATGGGAAGCAACGCGCCGACTGACAGAGGATGAAGAGGTAAAGAGGTTGCGAGGAATATTGTCCAACCTTGAGCGAACGCTGAATGACGGTCTGAAACAATTACCCGGGGAGAACGCCGCATGAACAAAGCCTCGCCCGTTGATTTGAGGAAAAGCCTCGAAATTGCCAACCACCTGGCGCACATCGGGATTCGCTTCGTGCCGATTCCTGTGGCGACCGAGGAAGAATTCCAGACGCTGGCCGCCGAGCTTTCACTACGGCTTGAGCAGATGGCAGTCGAAGCCGAGAAGAATGAAGGCGGTGCAGCATGAAGGCACTAATCACCGGGTCGCTAAAGCGGCCTTTTTTATTGCTGGCGTTCACATTCAACCGAATTAACCGACAGTTCCGGGAGCATTGAGCATGGCCGACATCATCGATACAGCAGCAGAGATTGAAGAGCTTCAGCGTAACGCTGCCCTTTCCGCCCACCGAGTAAACCGCAACGCTGTATCAGCTGAGCGTTGTGAAGAATGCGGCGAGGATATCCCAGAGCTGCGGCGCGCTGCCGTACCCGGCTGTCAGACGTGCGCCAGTTGCCAGGCTGACCTGGAGCTTATACGTAAGCAAAGGGGGTTGTGATGTGTGATATGCCTGCAGTCTTTGGTCAGGAGCAGCGAAAGGCCCGGAAAGAGCATAAGTGCTGCGAGTGTGGATCCATAGTTAAGCCTGGCGAGCATTACACGTATTCGCACGGCGTCTGGGATGGAAGCGGACAGAGTTTCAAGCAATGCCTCGACTGTGCAGAGGTATCGAGCGCCGCAGCCGCATTTGTCGATGATCCGGAAGATGGCCCTGCATTTACCGGTTTGCGTGAATGGTTCATGGGTTATTCATGTCGCGAGTTTAACGGTGACGAGCTGGTTAAAAGTTTCTCCACCGAACTGAATGTAGACGAAAACAAAATACGCAAAGTGTTGCGAATGGTGCCTGTCAATGTTCCAGCTAATTCAACGGGGTCAGATTTACGCTGACCATTCAGGTTGGCCCGTCATCATACACAGCTGCACATCACAGATAGTCCGCTACTGGCGACAGGGCCGGATAAACACCGCTTCAATCGTACGATTCAACAATGATTTTGAGCACCTTGATCACCGTGAGGCTGCGCAGATACGCGCCGAACTGGAGACGAGCGAGCACATTAAATCGCTGCGTGCCCAGCGCGCAGCCTAAGGAGAACTATGAGCACCATTCAGGACATCCGAAACCAGCTATCAACCCTGGTCACCGAGGCGCACAAAGTGGCGTGTTCCCTCGATATTGGTGATGAGCGAACCGAGGCTTTCGAGCTATATGAAGCGCTTCGTCGACTTCAGCGCCAGGGTGCCGCCGGAGAGATTCTCTCAGCAACTAACCCACTTCTCGCCTCGCCATATTACGACGAGGACTGGGACGAAGATGAAGACGACTGACGCAACTGATAGCCAGTTATGAGCTGGCTATTGGGTGCGAATGCACTGCCACGTTATCCCACATTTGCCCTCCATTGCGAGGGCATTCTTTTTGCCTGGAGAAAAGCATGCAAACAACAATCAGCATTCAGCCGGTTCTGGTTAACCGTGAGCGCGTTCAGGAGATGCTTGGTGGTATCTCCAGAACCACGTTCTATCGTAAGCGCAAACAGTGGGAAGAATCTGGCACCCCATTCCCGCAGGAAGTGGAAGAAATCCACCCGCCGAAAGGTGGTGCTCTATTCCGCTATGTAGAAGTTATTCAGTTCTGTAAAGATAAAGGACTGTTGGCCGCACACGCCTGAATCTTCTCAGCCCACAATTCCGCGGCCGCCTGCTGCTCGGGGATGTAATCATACTGGTCATAAACAGCCAGCATCCCCGTTAGCTTATGCCCGAGTATCTTCTCTGATACGTGAGGCGCAACACCAAGCTCAGCCATCTTTGTTTTGCACGTTCTGCGCAGGTCGTGCAGAGACCAGTGCTCCCCACCCATAACCTCTTCCACCTGACCCGCGATGGAAATCAATGTACTGGCTGACATAGGCCTGTCCACCTGTAGCTTTGCAGGTGGAAACACGATTGTCTGATCGGGGTACACATCAAAAACCTTCTGCAGATAATCGGCTGCCAGTTGAGAAATCCCTCGCACAAAGCGCTTACGCGTTTTCGAGTTCTCTTTCGGTATAACCCATTCCCTCGCCTTCAGATCAAAGTCACCCTTCCTTGCTAATCTCAATTCAACGCCGCGGCAGCCGGTAAGCGCTACAATGCGGATCAGCATTTTGTTTTGCCATGACATCTTGGTTTTATCGATAGCATTCCAGAACGCGCCTATCTCATCATCATTAAGGAATCTCTCCCCGTCGTCCGGGCGGCTACCGACATCATTAATTTCGAGTAACATTAGCGAATTTGAAGTTATGCGTTTTCGGCGCAGCGCATAGCGGATCACCTGCTTCATCTTCACCAGAACGTTTCCGGCCTGAACCGGAGAACCACCTTTCGTTATGCGCAGGAATATCTGCTCCCATTCAACGGGACTCATCTCATCTGCTATCAGTCGCCCATAATGGTCTGTAACGTGAAGCTTCAGCATCCGCTTCCAGTATTCGTACTTCACCATCTCTTTCACTGATGGTGTTTCAAGCCACTCATCAACGAGGGTGCTTATGCTTGGTGAACTGGATACGATGTCTCTGGCTTTCTTCCGCTGCATTGCCGGGTCACGCCCCTCTTCCAGCCAGCCCTTGCATTCCTCCATCGCGTTACGGGCTTCTTTGATCGACATCTTGCCGTAGGTACCAAGTTTTAGCCGGGCCGGTTTCCCGTTGAAGCGATAGCGGTACTGAAAGGTGATTAGTCCCTTTGGGCTGATCCTGGCAGAAAGTCCACCGCCGTCGGCTATCTCCTCTGGTCCATCATATGGCTTGCCAGCTATACGCCTGAGCTTGGTATCGTTGAGAGGCATGCTTGTCCCTGTTCAGCTTTGTCGGAATTGGTACACGATTTGGTACACAGATTCTACGACACGAACGCGGACAAGATGAACTAAATTGAAACGGGTAAATTGAATAAAGTTAGGAGTGGTGCGGAATTGATGAAACAGGTAGGAACAGACAGGAATGAGGTGAAATTCTGGATGGTACTTACACGTAAGATCACATACAAAGATTCAATATTTAAAATTATCAAAAAGGTGTGGGCTGATTCCCGCTTCACTCTGCGAAATATGTCACTGATCGCCTTAAAGACCACACTGGACCTACACCCGCTTTTTGATAACACCGTTTAACAGTGTACACGGCATTACGGGTCGATCAAAGCAACAATCAACGTGCGCTCTATGATGTAAATCAATTCACTGACACCCAACCGTCTTTGTTACACTTGCACAAAGTCATCTAACCTGAGCAGGAAAAAAACAATGCCCACAAATCGCTTTGCGAAGAAACACTGGAAGATGGTTGTGATTCTGCTCGTTATTTGTGCGGCCATGTTGATGCTGCGCTGGGCTGCGATGATCTGGGGCTAAATGACGCTCACCCACTGTTCCGGTTTCGTTTATTTATCGATTAATCGAATTTATCTGAAAATAGCGTGTTATGGCCAGGTAAAAAATAAAACGCAAATTAAATATTAAATAACCTTAACTTTAATAGATAAAAACCGGGCCAATTATTTGACCCGATTTGTCATTACATCCGGTAGCCGAGTGAAACAGTAGTACGACGATCGGTATGCTCCGGCGCTGTTGCCGGCGGTTCAGAGTTCCAGGTCACGTTGTAAGCCACCTTTAACCCAAAGTGTTCGTTGATGGCAACGTTGAGGGCTGTTTCAGAGTTGAGTGTGGTATCGTCAGCGCCGAATACCGACACACCCTGAGTAAACTTGGTGTTGTCCGTCATCTGCCATGCATAGGCCCCGGACGCATAGCCCAACGGCTGCGTTTCGGTGGTGCCATCCGTGTGCTCGTCATAGCGCACGCCAGGACCGAATTCGAAACGGAAGCTGTGCACAGGTCCGTTGAGGAACTGGCGACCATAACCCGCGGTCAGCACGTCACGCTCGCGGTAGCCGTTGTAGCGGTCGGTCAACCAGCTTGCCTGTCCAAAGAGATAGTCATAGTCGGTCATGTTGTAACGACTACGGCCACCTACGGCATATTTCTCCGATGAACGCTCATCATTTGAGGAGGTATTGCTGGCATTTCCCCACAGAGACCATGCGGTCGTTTGGCCGTACCAGGTCATGGTGGTATCTGCGGTTAAAGAAGAACTTTTCGTGTTGCCTGACTGCGCGAGATATCCCGCGTTCAGGTTACCTTCAAAGGGTTTTTTCGCGCTGGAAGGGTCATCCATGACAGTAAAAACGGAATCATCGGCTACAGCATGCATTGACGCAAGCAGGCCTCCCGTCAGCAGTAATGCTGCGGGCACTGTCTTCAAAAGCTTCATTTATTAAGAGTCCGTACAACAAAAAAAGAGACCATTACGGTCTCGGAAACTTTCATATGGATCAATGACAAAAGACCCCTGAAAGGTAACAAATTATAAAAAGACTCGAATAACATAGCAATAAATTCTTATTTCATTTTTTGAATAAGAGCGTTCCTAAACCTTTATTTTATTTATATATCTTTATGACGATAATTTTAAATAAAGATATGAAAAATCATGTTGTTAATTACTTCACTTTCGGGAGGTTAAGTGCCAGACTGAGTTCAGCCTAACAGGAGGTAAAGATGGTACGTATCTATACGTTAACACTTGCGCCCTCTCTCGATAGCGCAACAATCACCCCGCAAATTTACCCGGAAGGTAAGCTTCGTTGTACCTCGCCGGTTTTTGAACCCGGCGGCGGCGGTATCAACGTCGCTCGCGCAATTGCCCATCTTGGCGGAACCGCAACGGCGATTTTCCCCGCGGGGGGTGCAACCGGAGAGCATCTTGTTGCATTGCTCGCCGACGAAAATGTTCCCGTATCTACCGTCGAAGCCAAAGACTGGACCCGACAAAATCTTCATGTCCACGTGGAGTCCAGCGGTGAACAATATCGTTTTGTCATGCCAGGCGCTGCGCTGACCGATGACGAGTTCTACCAACTTCAGGATCAGGTGCTGGAAATTGAGTCTGGTGCGCTGCTGGTCATCAGCGGCAGTTTGCCGCCCGGCGTACAGCTTGAGAAATTGACCCGACTCATTACCACCGCACAAAAACAGGGGATCCGCTGTATTGTCGACAGTTCAGGCGAAGCACTGACGGCGGCGTTAGCCATCGGCAATATCGAACTGGTCAAACCCAACCTCAAAGAACTGAGTGCGCTGGTTAACCGCGAACTGACACAGCCCGATGATGTGCGCAAAGCCGCACAGGAAATCGTGCAAAGCGGAAAAGCGCGCCGCGTTGTGGTCTCGCTTGGGCCGCAAGGGGCGCTGGGCGTAGATCGCGATACCTGCGTTCAGGTGGTTCCGCCACCGGTGAAAAGTCAAAGTACCGTAGGTGCAGGCGACAGTATGGTCGGGGCCATGACGCTTAAACTGGCAGAGAACGCGCCTTTTGAGGATATTGTCCGTTACGGTGTTGCCGCGGGCAGCGCAGCAACGCTGAATCAGGGTACTCGTCTGTGCGCTTTGGACGATACGCAAAAAATATATGCATACCTTGCGCAGTAATGGCACCGTCCCCCTTTTAACAGAAGGGGGATGTTCCGGTAAAACTGTCGGCATGGGGGTTATACGTCTATGCTAAAAAATCACGTGATTACAAAGAAGTGAATCATGTGCAGTCAGGTGTCTCCACAACGGTGCGAGGTGAAGAAGAACGACAAACATTAAGTGCCTTTCCAGCGATGACGCGTCCGTGGTGTGCGTCAGTTCGTGTTTTTTAACCGCATTCTTGCGCTAACCTTATGATCTGGCAGACAACATGGGGAGAGACATCATGTGGCAGGCTATCAGTCGTCTTTTAAGCGAGCAATTAGGTGAAGGCGAAATCGAACTGCGTAATGAACTGCCCGGCGGAGAGATCCACGCCGCATGGCATTTACGCTATGCGGGGCGAGATTTTTTCGTCAAATGCGATGAAAGAGAGCTGTTAACCGGCTTTACGGCAGAAGCCGATCAGCTGGAGCTACTTTCCCGCAGTCAAACTGTATCGGTACCGAAAGTCTGGGCAGTAGGCGCAGACAGAGATTACAGCTTTCTGGTGATGGATTTCCTCCCTCCCCGTCCGCTTGATGCACATAACGCATTTATCCTCGGTCAACAGCTTGCGCATTTGCACGAATGGAGCGACCAGCCTCAGTTTGGTCTCGACTTCGATAACGCGCTCTCTACCACGCCGCAGCCAAATACCTGGCAACGTCGCTGGTCAACCTTTTTCGCCGAGCAGCGTATAGGCTGGCAGCTAGAACTCGCCGCTGAAAAAGGCATAGCGTTTGGCAATATTGACGCTATCGTCGAACATGTCCAGCAACGTCTCTCTTCTCATCAGCCGCAGCCGTCTCTCCTGCACGGTGATTTGTGGTCCGGGAACTGCGCCCTCGGTCCTAACGGTCCGTACATCTTTGACCCTGCCTGCTACTGGGGGGACAGAGAGTGTGATCTGGCAATGCTGCCGTTACATACCGATCAGCCGCCGCAAATTTATGACGGTTACCAGTCTGTCTCGCCACTGCCGCTGGACTTTCTCGACAGGCAGCCAATCTACCAGCTCTATACGCTGCTGAATCGGGCAATTCTGTTCGGGGGACAGCATTTGGTTGTGGCGCAGAAAGCGCTGGATAGATTACTGGCGGCTTAACGACGTACCGCGTTGCTTATCAGGCCTGCCGTTTCGCAACGTGGCAGGCCCGATAGAGCGGCACTTACAAAAAGCCCAGCAATGAGAAGAAGAAGTAGCCGATCACGATAACGATCACCGGCAGAATATAAAGCGGGAAAATTTGTAAGAAGATCGTATGGTGCGGTACCACAATTCGCGATTCAAGTTGCTCGCGGGATACCCCTTCACTCCCCTTTGCCTGTTCCAGAATTAGCTGATCCTCAACGCCTTCGCGCAAGAAACGCGCCTGGCGGCTCATTCTGGCGCCTGAGTCCTGCAACGCCAGGCCGATAAAAATCAGGATGAATATCAGCCAAAAAACGAGATTCAGTCCACTTTGAAAATCAGGCGTTGGTGAGTTATACCAGAACACGTTAAGAAAAGGTGTGTTCACCCGCATCATGTCGATCATCACATGAGCAAAATCGAGCATGACCGCGTTAATCCCTTCCTGCTTTTCGCTGTGCGCGTACATAAACTTCAGTACTGAAACCAGCGTTGAAATCAGCGCGGGAATGAAAACCACCCATCCCACCAGCCTTTTCAAGATGGCAATGCGTCCAGCTTGTTGATACGTCATGAGTTCCCCTTGATTAAGACGTGTCATTTTGGCCTAAGTTTACCCGTTGATTACCGTTTTCGCCTGATCTTTAAAGGCGGTATACTGCTGAATTAGCCGTAATGAACGCTCAGACTCCGTCCAGGCTGGCTCTAATCCCTTTTATCACCGTAAAGGAGAGGTTGTAATGTCAACCCCGCGTCAAATTCTTGCTGCAATTTTCGATATGGATGGGTTACTGGTCGATTCTGAACCGCTTTGGGATCAGGCTGAACTGGATGTGATAGCAAGTTTAGGCGTTGATATCTCCCGCCGCCATGAACTTCCCGATACCCTTGGCTTACGCATCGACATGGTGGTTGATTTGTGGTTTGCGCAGCAACCCTGGAACGGCCCCTCACGTCAGGAAGTCACCGAGCGTATCATTACCCGGGCCATTGCGTTGGTTGAAGAGACAAAACCGCTGCTGCCAGGCGTTCGTGAAGCTGTAGCACTGTGCAAATCTCAGGGAATCAAAGTAGGACTGGCATCCGCTTCTCCGCTGCATATGCTGGAAAAAGTGCTGACCATGTTTGATCTGCGCGATGACTTCGACGCACTGGCTTCTGCAGAAAAACTGCCTTACAGCAAACCGCACCCACAGGTTTACCTCGATTGTGCGGCAAAACTGGGCATTGACCCGTTAAACTGCGTAGCACTGGAAGACTCAGTGAACGGCATGATTGCCTCGAAAGCTGCTCGTATGCGTTCCATCGTCGTACCAGCGCATGAGAATCAGGACGATCCTCGCTTCGTGCTTGCCGACGTCAAACTAACCTCGCTCACCGAACTCACAGCCGCTCATCTGCGCGGCTAATCCTGTAACGGGCAATGATCGTATTGCCCGTCTTTTCATTTTTCATCCTTGCATTTTTTAAAACGCCGTTTCATTTTAAATTGTATTTCTGTTTAACCTCTCCTATCCTTGCCCTATAGCGCAAGCGTTAATGACATAAATAGTTGAGGTAAACATGATTCAGGAAGCTTTTCGTCTCGAAGGTAAAGTCGCCATCGTCACTGGATGTGACACCGGCCTCGGGCAGGGTATGGCAGTGGCGCTGGCTGAAGCGGGCTGCGATGTAGTCGGCGTGAATCGTAAAATACCGCATGAAACCGCAGAGAAAATTAACGCCCTCGGTCGACGCTTTATGGCCATTCAGGCCGACCTCAGTCAACAAGATGCTCTCACCAGCATCGTGACACAAACGGTGTCGGCGTTTGGCCGGGTCGATATTCTGGTCAACAATGCAGGAACTATACGCCGTCAGGATGCGCTGGACTTCAGTGAAAAAGATTGGGATGACGTGATGAATCTGAATCTCAAATCCGTTTTCTTTCTGTCGCAGGCTGTGGCGCGTCAGTTTCTGGTTCAGGGCAATGGCGGAAAAATCATTAACATTGCATCGATGCTCTCTTTTCAGGGCGGTATCCGTGTACCTTCCTATACCGCATCAAAAAGCGGTGTTCTGGGCATCACCCGCCTGCTCGCCAATGAATGGGCGGCCAAGGGAATTAATGTCAACGCCATCGCGCCCGGCTATATGGCGACCAACAACACCCAGCAACTGCGCGCGGACAGCGAGCGCAATCAGGAGATTATCGATCGTATTCCCGCAGGACGCTGGGGCACGCCAAATGACCTGAAAGGCCCGGTCGTTTTCCTTGCAAGTCCCGCCTCTGACTATATTCATGGCTATACGCTGGCCGTGGATGGCGGTTGGTTGGCACGCTAAACCCGCACTTGTGACATAGGGTTACAACGTCACCTCTTCCGCCTACTGTATAAAACCCCTATACTGTATGAATTGACAGTTTATTGGGTTTTATCATGACGGCGGAAGGCCACCTTCTTTTTTCTATTGCCTGTGCGGTATTTGCCAAGAATGCCGAACTAACGCCCGTTCTTGCGCAGGGTGACTGGTGGCATATTGTTCCTTCAGCCATTTTAACGTGCCTGCTGCCGGATATCGATCATCCCAAATCTCTGCTGGGACAGCGTCTGAAGTGGATATCAAAACCCATTGCCCGGGCATTTGGTCATCGCGGGTTTACACATAGCCTGCTGGCGGTTTTTGCCCTGCTGGCCACGTTCTACCTGAAAGTCCCGGATACCTGGATAATACCGGCCGATGCCTTACAAGGTATGGTACTCGGCTATCTTAGTCACATTCTGGCCGACATGCTGACCCCAGCAGGCGTTCCCCTGCTTTGGCCCTGCCGCTGGCGTTTTCGTCTGCCTATCCTCGTGCCGCAAAAAGGCAACCAGCTGGAGCGGTTTCTGTGCATGGCACTGTTCGCATGGGCAATCTGGATGCCGCAAACCATACAAGAGAACAGCGCGGTACGCTGGTCTTCGCAGATGATTAATACGCTACAAATGCAGTTTAATCGTTTCATAACGCATCAGATTGACTAATAAATCAGCCAAAAAGTCATTTTAGGTATAAACAATTCCATTTGAATATAAGAGGCAAGTCACAGTTCTGCTAATCTTGCGCCAACAGAATCACCTTTAAACGGTGATACGTATAATAAGATCAGGAGAACGGGGATGAACTTTCCATTAATCGCGAACATTATCGTGTTCGTAGTGCTGCTGTTCGTGCTGGCGCAAGCCCGTCACAAGCAGTGGAGTCTGGCCAAAAAAGTACTGGTCGGTCTGGTCATGGGTGTCGTGTTCGGCCTTGCCCTGCACACCATTTATGGCTCCGACAGCCAGGTTCTTAAAGATTCCGTACAGTGGTTCAACATTGTCGGCAACGGTTATGTCCAACTGCTGCAGATGATTGTTATGCCGCTGGTATTTGCGTCTATTCTCAGCGCCGTTGCACGTCTGCATAACGCCTCTCAGTTAGGTAAAATCAGCTTCCTGACCATCGGAACGCTGCTGTTTACCACGCTGATTGCCGCGCTGGTAGGGGTTCTGGTGACCAACCTGTTCGGCCTGACCGCCGAAGGTCTGGTGCAAGGTGGTGCCGAAACCGCACGTCTGAACGCGATTGAAACCAACTATGTTGGCAAAGTGGCTGACCTCAGCGTTCCGCAACTGGTGCTGTCGTTTATTCCGAAAAACCCGTTTGCCGATCTGACTGGCGCCAACCCGACGTCGATTATCAGCGTGGTTATCTTCGCCGCATTCCTCGGTGTAGCCGCACTGAAACTGCTGAAAGATGATGCACCAAAAGGCGAGCGCGTTCTGGTCGCTATCGATACCCTGCAAAGCTGGGTGATGAAACTGGTTCGTCTGGTGATGCAGTTGACGCCGTACGGTGTTCTGGCGCTGATGACCAAAGTGGTTGCAGGTTCCAACCTGCAGGACATCATCAAGCTGGGTAGCTTCGTCGTGGCCTCTTATCTCGGTCTGGGCATTATGTTCGTGGTTCACGGGATCCTGCTGGGTATTAACGGCGTTAGCCCGCTGAAATACTTCCGCAAGGTATGGCCAGTGCTGACTTTCGCCTTCACCAGCCGCTCCAGCGCAGCCTCAATTCCGCTGAACGTTGAAGCGCAGACCCGTCGTCTGGGCGTGCCTGAATCCATCGCCTCATTTGCCGCCTCGTTTGGTGCCACGATTGGTCAGAACGGTTGTGCGGGCCTGTACCCGGCAATGCTGGCAGTAATGGTTGCACCGACCGTCGGTATCAACCCACTGGACCCAATGTGGATTGCCACGCTGGTTGGTATCGTGACCGTGAGCTCCGCAGGGGTTGCGGGTGTGGGTGGCGGTGCAACATTTGCCGCGCTGATCGTCCTGCCCGCTATGGGTCTGCCGGTCACGCTGGTTGCGCTGCTGATCTCCGTTGAGCCGCTGATCGATATGGGTCGTACCGCGCTGAACGTAAGCGGTTCCATGACTGCCGGTACGCTGACCAGCCAATGGCTCAAGCAGACTGATAAAACGATTCTGGACAGCGACGATAACGCCGAACTGGCGCATCGCTAAGTCTGTCAGCTAAAAAAAAACAAAAAACCGCCGGAGTGTCATGCTCCGGCGGTTTTTTTATATCCATTAATCGCTTAGTTCATTTTCCTGGCGAACCTGATTAGCCCAGCGTTGCGCTGATTCCGGGACCGTAAATGCAGGCGAACGTTGAAACGCCTCCCCCATTAAGACAAAAGCGACATATTTTCCGCGCAGTATCCATACGTCACGAAACGCATCCATTTTAACCGCATGCTCTGGTGGCGCGGGCTCCACGCGGGGAACATAGCTGATAACCGGACGATTTTGTTGGCGAAGAGGTTTCATAATCAGTTGCTTCACTAAAGACAAATTCTAAAAATCAGAAAACCGCTATCTTAGCCGATTTTGCCGCCTTGCGTCCTGCCTTGCGTGCGCTGTTTGCCTGGTTCATCGCGCTTTACGTCATCGGCCTGTACCTGCGCCGCTGAGTGAGTGGTCTATAGTTAAAGCTTTTGACAACAACAACGACCCTTTCAGCAATGAAACCAGGAGACGAGTTTAATGTCACAGAATGATAAGCATCCACTCCATCACTCAGCGCCGATTCATGATGCCAGCGAATCCCAGCCAGGACTTGACTCACTGGCACCCACAGACGGTTCACATCGGTCAACACCTGAACCCACACCGCCAGGTATGCAGCCCACTACGTCCGGCAGTTTAAAAGCGCCAGATATCAAAAGTGACAAACTCAATGCACTGGACAGTTTTCGTAAAGGAAGCGAAGATTTTGCTCTGACAACTAATCAGGGTGTGCGAATCGCAGACGATCAAAACTCTCTGCGCGCAGGTAATCGCGGGCCAACCCTGCTGGAAGACTTTATCCTGCGGGAAAAGATTACCCATTTTGATCATGAACGCATCCCGGAGCGGATTGTACATGCCCGAGGTTCTGCCGCTCATGGTTACTTTCAGTCCTATGCCAACCTGAGTGCGACGACGAAAGCGGACTTTCTAAGTGATGGAAATAAAATCACCCCGGTTTTTGTCCGATTCTCTACCGTTCAGGGCGGCGCAGGCTCTGCGGATACGGTCAGGGATATACGGGGATTTGCGACCAAGTTTTACACTGAAGAGGGCATTTTCGACCTGGTGGGAAACAATACTCCCATCTTCTTTATTCAGGATGCCCATAAATTCCCGGATTTCGTCCATGCGGTTAAACCGGAGCCGCATTGGGCTATCCCGCAGGGCCAAAGCGCCCATGACACCTTCTGGGATTATGTCTCATTACAGCCTGAAACGTTGCACAACGTCATATGGGCAATGTCCGATCGGGCTATTCCGCGCAGCTATCGCACGATGGAAGGCTTCGGTATTCACACATTTCGGTTGATTAATGCGCAAGGGAAAGCCACCTTTGTCCGTTTCCACTGGAAACCGCTGGCAGGCAAAGCCTCGCTGGTATGGGATGAAGCGCAAAAACTTACCGGTCGGGATCCTGACTTTCATCGCCGCGATCTGTGGGAGGCTATCGAAGCCGGCGATTATCCGGAATATGAACTGGGACTACAGCTGATTCCCGAAGAAGATGAATTTAAGTTCGATTTTGACCTGCTCGACCCGACCAAGCTGATCCCGGAAGAGCTGGTTCCGGTGCAACGCGTCGGTAAAATGGTGCTGAACCGCAATCCTGATAATTTCTTCGCCGAAAATGAACAAGTCGCTTTTCATCCCGGACATATCGTCCCTGGCATCGATTTTACTAACGATCCCCTGCTGCAGGGTCGCTTGTTCTCCTATACCGATACCCAAATCAGTCGCCTGGGCGGGCCCAATTTCCATGAAATCCCGATTAATCGCCCGACCTGTCCGTACCATAATTTCCAGCGTGACGGCATGCATCGAATGGACATCGATACCAATCCAGCCAACTATGAACCGAATTCCATCAATGATAACTGGCCGCGTGAAACGCCGCCGGGGCCAAAACGCGGTGGATTTGAGTCGTATCAGGAACGGATTGAAGGAAACAAAATCCGCGAACGTAGCCCCTCTTTTGGCGAATACTATGCGCACCCTCGCCTGTTCTGGCTAAGTCAGACGCCAATTGAACAGCAGCATATTATCGGCGGATTCAGTTTCGAACTCAGTAAGGTTACGCGCCCCTATATTCGGGAAAGAGTGGTCGAACAGTTAGCTCATATTGATACTGCCCTCGCAGAGGCGGTTGCCGATAATCTCGGTTTTAAGCTAACCAAGGAACAGGCCAGCATTGCGCCACCGCCCAACGTTAACGGTTTGAAAAATGCACCGTCACTCAGTTTATATGCAGGTGCGCAAGGTGAGATTAAGGGCCGCATGGTCGCCATCCTACTTAATGACCAGGTGAAATCGAGCGACCTGCTCGCCATCATGCAAGCCCTACAGGCCAAAGGTGTTCATGCCAAATTGCTCTATTCCCGAATGGGTAAGGTAGTTGCCGATGATGGATCTGCCCTGACGATCGCCGGTACTTTTGCGGGTTCGCCATCCCTGACGGTCGATGCGGTTATCGTTCCATGCGGTAATCTCGCGGACATCATTAAGAACGGTGATGCCCGATATTATTTACTCGAAGCGTATAAGCACTTAAAACCTATCGCCCTGGCCGGCGATGCTCGTCAGTTTAAAGCAACGTTGAATATCAAAAATGAAGGAGAAGAAGGTGTGGTGGAAGCGGACAGTGCAGACGCACAGTTTATGGATACCCTGTTGACGCTGATGACCGCACACCGCGTCTGGCCACGTGCCGGAAAAATAGAAACGATTCCCGCCTAAAAAAATGCGGCGCATTAAGCGCCGCAAACTCAGGAATTACACGTTCAGAAAACTGCCAAGACGATAACCGCGCTCCGCAATTGCATATTTCAGTGACGAAGACGTCAGCACGTCGAGCTCAGTTAAGCGGGGGTAACAGTAGGCACTTTGACGAATAATGTCATCGATAAAGGCCGGATGACACATCACTTCCAGCGAAGACTCTCCCCGGTCGACTGACGCATCCAGCGTCTGTAAAAACAGAGCCTCGGAAATCGCTTCTCCGTAAAACTCGCTGCTGAATCCCTGGGAGGTACGTAACGTTTCCGGAAAATCAGACGCCTGAAACACGCTCTGACGATCGATACGCAATGCAATCCCCTTCTGGGCAGCAAACCCGGCTACGATAGGGAAAATTTGCGGGAACATATGCACATGGTGATGGCTATCCAGATGCGTCGGCTCCCGCCCGAACAGGTCAATAAAACGCTGATACTGCGCGGCCAGTTCCTGAGAAATTTCATCCAGCGGCAAAGTATCCTCCTCTGCCATCTGCCAGATCCATTTCCCCAGTAATCCGTCACGGGTAAGGCCCGGCATTGCCGTCAACGGCCTACCCAGCGTCAGAACAAAATGCATCCCGACGGCAAGTGCAGGTATGTCGCGACTCAGCTGTACCGCATGGTCAATCGCCGCACCGTTAACCAGTGCTGTTGTCGAGGTGACAACGCCATTACGACAGGCTTCAACAATGCCGTAGTTTTGTCCTTTACTCAGGCCAAAATCATCCGCATTCACAATCAGTATGCGTTCCATAGCCGACCTCAGTTAGTGTTGTTCGCTTTTGAGTTTCTCAATGCACCCGGCGAAGTTTGGCAACCATTTTTCATGCGCCAGGATTAGCTCACGCGCCAGAATCTCGGCATCGCTGTCAGAATGAACCAGCGGACTCAGGTTTAACGCCAGCAGCACATCATTCAGCTCGCCGCTCAATGCCGCATTGCTCGCCGCAACCTCAAAGCCTTTAATGGTGTAGATAAGGCCAAGCACTTTCTCGTCAAAATGGGTAATACGTGGGTGCGGCGTAGCACCGTTACGTCCCAGCGTGCAGGTCATCTCAACCGCCCAGTCCGCAGGAATGTTATCAACGTGTCCATGATGTGGAATGTTGACGTAGTGCTCGGTCTGTTTGTCGTTGTAGATGGCGTTGATCACTTCACAGGCCGCATCGGAGTAATACGCACCACCGCGCTGCTCCAGCTCTTTCGGCTTAACGTTTAACTCAGGATTTTTGTAGAGGTCAAACAATTGTTTTTCTACTTTTTGTACTACCTGGGCACGTGCGCCGCCCTTATAGTACTCGCCCATTTCGATCGCCAGCATCTCTTTTGGCTTGAAGTAGTACAGCAAATACGAGCACGGCAGCAGCTTCAGCGAACGAATCAACCCTTCGCTGAACGGCAGGTCGAAAATGTTCTTCACGGTGGAAGCTTTCAGTTGTCCAGAAGCCACGCCGTCCAGCAGTTCATCAAAGCGCGATGTACCGTTCACCAGCACGTCTTTAATAAAGACCATGTGGTTCAGACCGAACAGATCGATGGATAAGTCATCACTCTCTTTCAGCGCCAACACATCGCTAATAAACATTTTCATGCCGACAGGAATATTACACACACCGATGAATTTCTTGAAATTCGTGTGACGATAGACCGCTTCAGTCACCATCCCTGCCGGGTTAGTAAAGTTAATCACCCAGGCATTCGGGCACAGTTCTTCCACATCTTTAATAATATCAAAGATAACCGGAATGGTACGCAGACCTTTGAACAGCCCACCCGCACCGTTGGTTTCCTGTCCCAGATAACCGTGGCTCAGCGGAATGCGTTCATCCTTTTCGCGGGCTTTCAGTTGCCCTACGCGCAGTTGGGTGGTAACGAAATCAGCATCTTTCAGTGCTTCACGGCGGTCCAGCGTTTTAAACAACTTCATCGGTACGCCGGCTTTGTCGATCATGCGCTGGCAAAGGTCAAAAATAATGTCCAGCTTCTCTTTTCCACCGTCGACATCAACCAGCCACAACTCAGAAACCGGTAATTCATGATAACGCTTAATAAAGCCTTCAAGTAATTCAGGGGTGTAGCTGCTCCCGCCACCGATAGTGACGACTTTTAATTTCTGGCTCATACTTTCTCCCTTCAGTGTAAAAACACTGACGTGTATTATGCTCAACCCGGTAATGACTCCAACTTATTGATAGTGTTTTATGTTCAGATAATGCCCGATGACTTTGTCATGCAGCTCCACCGATTT
>NZ_JAOWHJ010000076.1:71264-260170 GCF_030332695.1 Citrobacter sp. Cpo089
AATCGGTGGAGCTGCATGACAAAGTCATCGGGCATTATCTGAACATAAAACACTATCAATAAGTTGGAGTCATTACCCTATCTGGTTAATAATATTCGCGAGCACCTTATGCTCTACATTATTTTATGGTCGCTGCTGGCCATTATGGATGTAATATATATTATGTTTTTCTAATTCCTGTACGTTGACAATAATTGACAAAAATTGAGATTAGCTTAATTTTCATTGCAATAAACTGAACAATAACAAAAACCATAACACCCCATAAACTAAACCCCGCCACATATTTTCGCACTAATCCCTTGATGGTTACATCAACAATCAGTCAATTTTATTGAACAAAAAATAAATATCATCACCATTGTTATTTATTAGTTGCATTAATGTCTTTTACACGCCATTTTCATTCACTTCTGAAATATCAATCGGTATGCTTATGCAATTCAATAATACTCCACAGCGCTATGGCGTAGTGTCAGCCACATTACATTGGCTGGTTGCGATTGCTGTATATGGTATGTTTGCATTGGGGTTATGGATGGTCACGCTCAGCTATTACGACGGCTGGTATCACCAGGCCCCCGAACTGCATAAAAGCATCGGCATCCTACTCATGATGGGACTGGTTATCCGCGTTGTCTGGCGGTTGTTCTCCCCTCCGCCTGCTGCGTTGGCAAGCTACTCCCGTTTAACCCGCATCGCAGCGGCAATGGGTCACCTCGCACTTTATTTGCTGCTCTTTTCAATTGTCATCAGCGGATATCTAATTTCCACCGCAGATGGCAAAGCGATAAGCGTCTTTGGCTGGTTCGACATTCCTGCCACCCTGGCCAATGCGGGTTCTCAGGCCGACCTCGCCGGTAGCTTGCACCTGTGGCTTGCGTGGACCGTGGTGATTTTATCCCTATTGCACGGACTGATGGCCCTGAAACATCACTTTATCGATAACGACGATACCCTCAATCGCATGTTGGGAAAATCGTCATCTGACTATGGAGCTTAAAATGAAAAAAAACCTGCTGGGACTTACACTCGCCTCTCTGTTATTCACCACCGGGCGGCCGTGGCGGCAGATTACAAAATTGACAAGGAAGGACAGCATGCCTTTGTTAATTTCCGTATTCAGCATCTGGGTTACAGCTGGCTGTACGGCACTTTCAAAGATTTCGACGGTACGTTTACCTTTGATGAGAAAAATCCCGCAGCCGATAAGGTTAACGTAACCATCAACACCAACAGCGTTGACACTAATCACGCCGAACGCGACAAGCATCTGCGCAGTGCAGATTTCCTTAACGTGGCAAAATTCCCGCAGGCGACCTTCAGCTCCACCAGCGTGAAAAAAGAGGGGAATGACCTGGATATCACCGGTAATTTGACCCTGAACGGCGTTACCAAACCGGTTACGCTGGACGCGAAGCTCATCGGTCAGGGTGGCGATCCCTGGGGCGGTACGCGCGCTGGTTTTGAAGCGCAAGGTAAGATTAAGCTGAAGGATTTCAACATCACCACCGATCTCGGCCCTGCATCGCAGGAAGTCGATTTGATCATCTCAGTGGAAGGTGTTCAGCAGAAGTAACGCATGAATTACCGGATAAGGTTCTGCCCCTCATCCGGCATCATGTTATTGCGCAGGGTCTGGAATACCCAGTTTGGTATTCAGGTGACCGCGTGATTTATTGAAGATTTTATTGCCATTTTCACGCCCCGCACGACGACGCCGTTGTTCCTCTTCCGGCAACTCACTCTCTTCGCTACACAGCTCGCTACAGCAGCCTTTATATTTCTGCGCACAAGCCGGGCACTGAATAAACAACAGATGGCAGCCATCATTTTTGCAATTAGTATGGCTATCGCACGCCGTGCCGCACTGATGGCAATGTGCGATAACATCTTCAGAGATCCTTTCGCCCATACGCTCATCAAAGACAAAGTTTTTACCGACAAAACGTACCGGAAGCCCCTGTTCACGCGCCTTGCGGGCATACTCAATAATACCGCCCTCAATGTGCCAGACTTTGCTAAATCCATTGTGTTTCATCCAGGCGCTGGCTTTCTCACAGCGGATCCCCCCCGTGCAGTACATCACGATTTTTTTATCTTTATGCGCCTGCATCATTTCAACAGCTTTCGGCAACTGGTCACGGAACGTGTCTGCCGGTATCTCCAGCGCATTCTCGAAATGACCCACCTCATATTCATAGTGGTTGCGCATATCAATGAATACCGCTTCAGGATCGTCCAGCATGGCGTTTACTTCCGCAGCCTTGAGATAATCCCCCACGTTGCTGGCGTCAAAGTCTGGATCGTCAATACCATCCGCCACGATACGTTCGCGGACTTTCATACGCAGTACCCAGAACGATTTACCGTCATCATCCAGCGCAATATTCAGACGTAAATCCTTCAATGCAGCATCAAACGCATAGAGCTGCTGGCGAAATGCCTCGACGTTGCTTTGCGGTACGCTGATTTGCGCGTTAATTCCTTCATGGGCAAGATATACTCGCCCGAAGACGTTCAATGCGGTGAACATCTGGTACAGCGCATCACGCGTGTGCTGAGGATTGGCAATGGTGAAATATTTATAGAATGAGATCGTCGTGCGCGGCTCAGTCTCGGCCAGCATTTTGGCTTTGAGGGCGTCGTTCGAAATGCGGTTGTGTAACACTGGCATGGTGTACGTATCCTGCAAATAAGGAATAAATGAAAATCGGCGGCATAATAAAGCAAACATCGCCAATTTACATCCACACATTTTACGCTACATTTCATACTTCACGATAAAATCGCAACAACAATTGCGGAATTAATCACCGTTCTCCCGTCACAAATTTTTGATACGCGCGAAAAAATGCGACAATACAGGGAATTGGTCGTTTGAAGACAGGATAGACATGACGAATTTACCCAAGTTTTCGGCTGCGTTACTGCATCCACGTTATTGGTTAACCTGGCTGGGTATTGGCATCCTTTGGTTAATCGTGCAGTTACCCTACCCCATCCTCTTTAAGTTGGGCTGTGCGTTAGGTCGACTGGCGCTACGTTTGATGAAACGTCGGGCAAAAATTGTTTCCCGAAATCTGGAACTGTGCTTCCCGCAGATGAGTGAGCAGGAACGCCAGCAGATGGTCGTCAAGAACTTCGAATCCGTAGGCATGGGCGTAATGGAAACCGGGATGGCCTGGTTTTGGTCCGATAAGCGTATTTCGCGCTGGACGGAAGTGATCGGAATGGAACATATCCGTGACGTCCAGGCGCAAAAACGCGGGATTCTGTTAGTGGGTCTGCACTTTCTGACTCTGGAACTGGGTGCGCGCCAGTTTGGCTTGCAGGAGCCGGGTATTGGTGTGTATCGCCCTAACGACAATCCGCTGCTGGACTGGCTACAAACCTGGGGCCGCATGCGCTCGAATAAATCAATGCTCGATCGTAAAGACCTGAAAGGGATGATTAAAGCCTTGAAAAAGGGCGAAGTGGTCTGGTACGCGCCGGATCATGATTACGGCCCTCGCGCCAGCGTGTTTGTACCACTTTTTGCCGTTGAACAAGCCGCAACAACCTCAGGAACCTGGATGCTTTCGCGCATGTCCAATGCCTGCCTGGTACCGTTTGTTCCCCGCCGCAAACCTGACGGTAAAGGGTATCAATTGATTATGTTACCTCCAGAATGCTCTCCACCGTTGGAAGACGCAGAGACTACAGCTGCGTGGATGAACAAAATTGTTGAGCAATGCATAATGATGGCGCCAGAGCAGTATATGTGGCTGCATCGTCGCTTCAAGACGCGTCCTGAAGGCTCCCCTTCTCTGTACTGACGCAGTGTTGCAGTCCAGTGGGCTGCAACACCCTCCCAACCCGTTTTAGGTTTAACTGCTATCCGCATTGCAGCAACTATCAACCAGGCGCATAATTAGCCTGCTTACTTATATTCAATCGATAGCGCAAACAGCGCATCACACTGCGGATCGCTATGTCACCCTCAGATGCCCCCATAAACTGGAAACGCAACCTCACCGTTGCCTGGTTAGGTTGTTTTTTAACCGGAGCAGCATTTAGCCTGGTCATGCCCTTTTTGCCTCTTTACGTCGAGAGTCTCGGCGTCACGGGTCATAGCGCCCTGAATATGTGGTCAGGCCTGGTCTTCAGCATCACCTTTCTCTTTTCAGCCATTGCTTCTCCTTTCTGGGGTGGCCTTGCCGATCGCAAAGGACGAAAAATCATGCTGCTGCGTTCCGCGTTGGGCATGGCAATTGTGATGCTGCTGATGGGACTGGCGCAAAATATCTGGCAGTTCTTAATCCTGCGCGCCTTGTTAGGGCTGCTTGGTGGATTCATCCCCAATGCGAATGCACTGATCGCCACCCAGGTTCCACGCAATAAAAGCGGCTGGGCACTGGGAACGCTTTCAACCGGTGGCGTTAGTGGCGCACTGCTCGGGCCGCTAGCTGGCGGCCTCCTCGCGGATCAGTACGGACTACGCCCTGTATTTTTCATCACCGCCAGCGTGCTGCTGGTCTGCTTCATCCTGACGCTATTTTTTATCCGCGAGCATTTCCAGCCGGTGAGCAAGAAGGAAATGCTGCACATTCGTGAAGTCGTGGCCTCTTTAAAGAACCCCAAACTGGTGCTGAGCCTGTTTATCACCACTTTGATCATTCAGGTAGCCACCGGTTCTATCGCGCCAATACTGACACTGTACGTTCGAGAGTTGGCTGGCAACGTCAGCAATATTGCGTTTATCAGTGGGATGATAGCCTCTGTCCCCGGCGTTGCGGCATTAATCAGCGCCCCGAAACTTGGCAAATTAGGCGATCGAATTGGCCCGGAGAAGATCCTGATCGTCGCGTTGATCGTTTCTGTGTTACTGCTTATTCCAATGTCATTTGTCCATACGCCCTGGCAGCTTGGTGTTCTGCGCTTTTTATTGGGTGCGGCCGACGGCGCTCTGCTCCCGGCGGTACAAACGCTGCTGGTTTACAACTCGACCAATCAAATAGCTGGACGTATTTTCAGTTATAACCAATCATTTCGCGATATCGGTAACGTAACAGGACCTCTAATGGGGGCAGCGATATCCGCAAACTACGGTTTTCGTGCCGTTTTCTGTGTGACCGCGGGCGTCGTACTGTTTAACGCCCTGTACTCGTGGAATAGCCTGCGCCGTCGTCGGAGTACAGAGGTCGTGGGATGATTTGTGTATTTGTATTCGCCGGTTCGGAATAATAAACTTATCTTACACGGCGTATATTTCAACCTTAATGATAATAGTAACACACCTTATTTCTGCCAGAATTTTTGGCTTCATACAAAGCGGCATCGGCGTATGAAACAACTTTATCCGCTGATTCATCATCAATTTTGCTGCAATATACACCGATACTTATCGTCATTTTTTCTTTTAACTCATATGAATTTGGTATTGTCGTACCGTTCTCTACATTTCGCCTAATTCGCTCTGCAACAACAATTGCCTCATCTTTATCGTTACACTTAAGAAGGATCGCAAATTCTTCGCCGCCTACTCTGGCAAAAATATCCGTATCTCTGATTGATTTATTGATAATGTCGACAATGCTGATTATTACTCTGTCACCTTCCTGATGACCGTAGGTATCGTTAATCCGTTTGAATTTATCAATATCCAGAACCATTACACACACTGCGCCTTTTGCTAATGATGATTTTAATGACTTATAGAATAGTTTACGATTATATATTTTAGTCATTGCGTCTTTAATAGCTGAATCCGTTTCTTTTTTTAAGATGATGAAGGTGTTGTACATCAGTATTGAGATTATACACAGGGCACTTATCACCTCAATCCCCCGGCTAACATACCAAATATACATGCTATATTCATCCAGGCTCAGAAGTAGTACATTGGTCAATATTGCTGAGCAACACAATAGCCCTATACTTTTCCACAAGATGTTATGCGTTCTGGTTTTAATGATTAAATACAACAGGACCAGTCCCCAGGATACAATTAGCGAATAAATGTACCCAATATGCCAGTGCACAGTGACATTATCAGGCTTCACGCTTGTGATCTCGAGTGTAAAATTAGGGTTATAACTGGCCAGAGCGTGCGCCACCACCGCGATAACAAGCATGATTAAAAAAGACAGAACGATATAGCAAGGTTCTCTTTCTTTGGTTTCAATAACTGTCGAGGATACTTTATAAGATTTTAATGAAACAAATAGTAGAGCTATGAAACTAATCTGCCGAAAGTAATAGAATATGGCTATATCGTTAGTTCTTTTTTCGATTGAGGCATAATCATTAATCAAGTCCTGAACGATGTAGATAGTCTCGATGAAAAATATGTTATTCCCAAGAAACGCCATACCTAATATCATAAGGCAGGTGAGATCTTTTCTACAAAGATACTGGAATAACATAAACAGGAAGATTATCCCATATAAAAAGAACAACCCTACAATTATAATCAGATATACTGTTTGCGGGACACTTTGTATCGTTAATTTAAATTGTGTAAGACACACTCCACCAAGAACATAGCTAGCCAAACAGATTATATAGAAAGCCATTAACCTTCTATTATTTGAATTGCCGTTATCCATAACAACCTTCAGGGCTTTCTTAATTTTGCATTTTATATAATAAAGCATAAGATTTTGCAAACTATTATATCTGCACAGATTCAATGACACTAATTCATTTCTTATTTAATGGTTTCTTATAGATTTATAACCTTTGTCATTAATAATATTTTATTATGTATACTATTTAAGTATCACTCACACCATTCACACCCCCCATACACAAAAGATACTTTGTCACTACCAGAGACACCACTAAGTTTAGCCACTTTCATTGATTGCCCCTGCGACACTTCCGTATTGGGCATTAATTTTCTTCTTTATTTTTATTAAGTTATGAAATATTGCGTCATAAGCGATCGGATCCCCCCGCTAAAACACATAAAAAAGAACGTTTAACCCTGAAGATTTCCTTATATAACGTCATTTTTTAATTTTTTGATTTTCATTACTACATTGCAAACCACATACATTACTCTTTTTTCTTGAATTTTTTTCCTGATATTACGTCGGCTTCAGTATCTGCCAATGTAAATTTTTTCATAAACAACCGGAGTTACTTTCACTTGGTCTCGTAGGCATTGCAGGCAGTAATCATCTGATTGAGAGAGCCATGCAGCTAACGGGTTTGACGCTCTGCGGATCGCCGTCTATAGATTGAATCATCCCCTTTATTGTTCGCTTTAGGAGAAGAAATATGGCAAAGAATGACATGAATTTTTATGCCACGTTGGAAGAGGCTATTGATGCAGCTCGTGAAGTGTTTCTGGCTGATAACCCTGACCTTGAGTCAGACGACGCCAGCGTTCAACAGCTAAGCGTCCAAAAATACGTGCTACAGGATGGCGACATTATGTGGCAGGCGGAATTCTTTGCTGACGAGGATGATGTAGATGGTGAATGTCTTCCAATCCTGAGCGGAAAAGCGGCCCAGAGCGTTTTTGATGGCGACTATGATGAAATTGAAATCCGCCAGGAGTGGCAGGAAGAAAATACGCTTCACGAATGGGATGAAGGTGAATTCCAGCTGGAACCTCCCCTTGATACTGAAGAGGGGCAGACCGCAGCCGATGAATGGGATGAGCGATAATTACTCGTAAGGTCCATGATGTATGTCGAGCGGCAGCAGCAACGTATCAAACACCAGCGAAAATGGCAGATCGAGGATAGTGACATAGCGCCATGCGGAGTCCCTAACATCCCATTGCACGCCAGGATAGTATTGGTTTCCGTGTCCTTGCCCTGGGATGGTACGACTAATAATGCTGCCGCATCCGCTCAGGAAGAAGATCATTATTCCTACAGCCAAAATTCGCACCGGCTACCTCACGACTCATTCTATTCAATATAAAAAAATACCGGCACCAGGCCGGTATTTTCACGTTACAGAACGCTTATTTTTTCCTGAGCGCCAGCGGGTTCAGTGTCAGTCCCTGATAGTAGTTCACCCACGAAGAATACTTATCAGGTGAATTCCAGACACGGTAATGTAAACGCGCCATGGTCACCGGATCGCTCAACAACACCAGGCGGCGATCGCGATTCAGTTTCTCCGGCGTTTCGTTCAGTGCCTGTTCCACATGACGATCGCGTGCAATCTCCAGCACGTTGCTGGCGCGGTGGCGTGCAGTCGCCATGGCCGTGGCCAGTGCGTTAAACGACGGATTAAACACCGCATGCATAAAGCCATCGTCCAGCGTGCGTTTACGGTTCATCACCAGATAGGTATCGGTATCCACCAGCACCTGCGGCGGAGAATACTCTTCCGGGATCAGGAACAGCTTCCAGCGCTTGGTACGTAACCCCACCGTGGAACGGCTGGAAATCACAGAAACAAACGGCGACAGGATCAGCGAGAAGACTATCGGTGCCAGCCAGAACAGGAAACGCAGATCGAGCCAGGCCATACCCACAGCCCACACCAGCCCCAACAGTAACTGGGAACCGTGACGCATAAACGCTTCACCCCACGGGGTCGAATCGTCATCACGCTGCGGCGAATTCCAGACAACTTCCCAACCGAGGAAGGCACTCACGACGAAGACGGTGTGGAACAGCATACGCACCGGCGCCAGCAGCACGGAGAACAGAACTTCCAACAGTAGCGACAGCGTGACGCGGATAAACCCGCCGTACTCTTTCGTCCCTTTACACCAGATGAGCAAAATACTCAGCAGCTTCGGCAGGAACAGCAGCACCATCGTTGAAGCAAACAGCGCGATCGCCAGTTCAGGACGCCACTGCGGCCAAACCGGGAACAGCTGGCGCGGTTGCAGGAAGTACTGCGGCTCCGTCAACGCATGCACCACCTGCAATGCGGTAGAGAGCGCGAGGAACATAAACCAAAGCGGCGCAGACAGATAGGACATTACACCGGTCAGGAATACCGCACGGTGAACCGGGTGCATCCCTTTCACAAGGAACAAACGGAAGTTCATCAGGTTGCCGTGGCACCAGCGGCGGTCACGCTTGAGTTCATCCAGCAGGTTCGGCGGCAGTTCTTCATAAGAGCCAGGCAGATCGTAAGCAATCCACACACCCCAGCCAGCACGACGCATCAATGCCGCTTCCACGAAGTCATGGGAGAGGATTGATCCCGCAAACGAGCCTTCGCCCGGTAACGGCGCGAGCGCACAGTGCTCGATAAACGGCTTCACACGGATAATGGCGTTGTGACCCCAGTAGTGTGACTCCCCTAACTGCCAGAAGTGAAGCCCGGCGGTAAACAGCGGTCCATAAACACGGGTCGCAAACTGCTGGCAGCGCGCATACAGCGTATCCATACCGGAAGCCTTCGGTGAAGACTGGATAATCCCGGCATTCGGATTCGCTTCCATCAGACGCACCAGGCCGCTCAGACAGTCACCGCTCATCACTGAATCAGCGTCCAGCACCACCATGTAGCTGTACTGATTTCCCCAGCGACGACAGAAGTCATCAATGTTGCCGCTTTTACGCTTCACGCGACGACGACGACGGCGGTAGAAAATCTGCCCTTCGCCCTGCACCTCAGCAATCAGCTCCATCCACGCTTTTTGTTCTGCTACGCAGATATCAGGGTTGTAGCTGTCACTCAGGATATAAACATCGAAATGTTCGGCGTTGCCCGTTGCTTTGACCGATTCCCAGGTAGCTCGCAGTCCCGCAAATACGCGGTCAACGTCTTCGTTACAGATAGGCATAATCAGCGCGGTACGGTGTTCAGGATTCAGCGGTTCATCCCCAACCGTTGAGGCCGAGATACTGTACTTATCTCGCCCAATCAGCAGTTGCAGGAAGCCCATCAGCGCGGTCCAGAATCCCGCAGACACCCAACAGAAAAGCACAGCAAACAAAATAAGAATGCCGGTCTGGAGCATGTAGGGCAGCAATTGCATAAAGGAGACCCATAAATCCTGCCCCATCATGTCTATCGGATTAATGAATGCCCAACCCTGATACGGGAGGATCGTCTTCATATACCAGGTTGCTACGACCGTTTGCGCCAGCGTTAGAATCAACAGCGTATAGCGGCGGATGGTGCCTACAGTACGCCATTTTTGCTCGCTTTCTTGTTCTTCTTTCGTCAAACGCGAAAGATAACGAGGCGTCACATCGCGCCCACGCAAGCGATCCCAAAAACGGCCAACCGGGTTGGTACGCCAAGGATCGGGGAACATAGAGGTACGCGTTGCTTTTGGCATCGCCTGCAGCTGATCGCGGCCCTCATCGTCCTTAACCAACTGCTCTTTAGCCAAAGAATCCGGCCATGCTTGCTCAAGGCGAGCTTTCACAGACCCCTGCGGTGAATCATCTTCGCGCGAGTAAGTACGATGCTCGGCATCCAGCGCCTGATGAACGGCGCGGATGTCAGTTTTCGGCAGTGCCGCTTTCTCGATATCCGAAAGCGGCAATGCGTCAATATACTCAGTTGTCTTATTCATTGGCAGGTAACTGGTAGCTCCAGGTTTCACTCAGCGTCTGATCGGCATTGACCAAGGCAGCACGCATTTCAGTGGTTTTCTTCACGTCTTTCACTTTCACGCGCAGCATCAAACGCCAACCTTTAGATACCGGGTTATAGCGCACAGTGCTTTCAACGATTTCGCCGTTGTCGCCAATACTGGTTTGTGCGGTAACCGGGGTATCCTGCGGCAGCTTTTTCATATCTGTGCCGGTAAAGTCCACCACAAACGCGATGGTACCGTCAGGCTGACGAATCAGGTTGGACTGTTTTACATCACCGGTAGAACGACGAGTCTGCTGTACCCAGGCGCTTTCCGGCGCATGAAGTTTGTCTTCATCACGCGTGAACGTCAGAGTGTACTTGAAGTTCATCTCTTTGCCCGCTTCAGGCAGTTGATCCGGCGTCCAGTACGCAACGATGTTATCGTTCGTTTCATCGTTAGTTGGGATTTCAACTAACTCAATCTTACCTTTACCCCAGTCACCTTTTGGCGTGATCCAGGCGCTTGGGCGCAGATCGTAACGATCGTCGATATCTTCAAAACGTGAGAACTGACGGCCACGCTGCAACAGTCCGAATCCTTGCGGGTTTTCCATAGCGAAGCTGCTCACCGCGAGATGTTTCGGGTTATTCAGCGGACGCCAAATCCACTCCCCGTTGCCGGCATGGATAGACAAACCGTTAGAATCATGCAGTTCCGGACGATAGTTTGTCGCCGGAGACGGCTGGTTCGGTCCAAACAGGAACATACTGGTTAACGGTGCCACGCCCAGTTTGCCCACTTTGTCGCGTAGGTAAACTTTGGACTGAACATCAACGACAGTGTCACGACCTGGAATAATGACAAAACGATACGCTCCGGTTGCACGCGGAGAATCCAACAAAGCATAAATGGTTAAACGTTTATCAGTCGGTTTCGGACGCTCGATCCAAAACTCACGGAAGCGGGGAAATTCTTCACCAGAAGGCAGAGCGGTATCAATCGCGAGGCCACGCGCTGACAGGCCGTAGACCTGACCTGCGCCCAGAACGCGAAAATAGCTGGCACCGAGCATGCTGACGATTTCATCGTTTTTATCTTTGCTGTTGATCGGATACAGCACTTTGAACCCGGCGAAGCCGAGATCTTTTACCGTGTCTTTATCATGCTGAACATCGCCAAAATTAAAATAATCCGGGCTGTATTTGATTCTTTTCACCGCCGTGGCGGTAACTTCGTTGATTTTGACCGGCGTGTCGAAGTACATACCCTGGTGGTAGAACTCGAGCTTAAATGGGGTCTTGAGATTGCTCCAGTACGCTTTATCGCGATTGAACTGGATCTGTTGATAATCCGCATATTTCATATCGCGGAAAACGGAGGGCAAGTTACTTTTTGGCGCCTCATAGCCTTTCCCGGCTAAGGATTGAGCTTGTTTTGCAACATCATCAATACTGAACGCCCAGCTCGATGATGTGTACAGCGTTAACATGACTGCTGCACCCAACCAACGCATTTTCATCATTTGTAGTTTATGTTTCATAATTAGTAAGCACTTCCCCCTTTGTGTGCTTATATTGATCCGATCCATTTTAATGGATAATCGGGTACTCCGACAACTGAATCCCTGTATTGTTCGCGCGCTGGCTCATGGTTTAAGCAGGTTCATCTGCCTGTTTTCACTTTGCGTGCTTATCCTGGAGACAGGTTGTTGGACTTCGTGTAGGGTTGCCCTCGAATGTAACCATTATTCGTCTTAGGGATAAGACGAAAAGTCTGAGAATACGTAACTGTCTATGAGCTCTGTATCACCACCACGTGAATATTTTCTTGACTCCATCCGTGCCTGGCTAATGTTGTTAGGGATCCCATTCCATATTTCATTGATCTACTCCACCCACACCTGGCACGTGAACAGCGCAGAACCTTCGTGGTGGTTAACCCTTTTTAACGACTTTATCCATGCATTTCGCATGCAGGTCTTCTTTGTCATTTCAGGTTATTTTTCCTACATGCTTTTTTTGCGCTATCCGTTAAAGCGCTGGTGGAAAGTGCGTGTAGAACGCGTGGGGATCCCTATGCTGACCGCGATTCCGCTGCTTACGCTGCCGCAATTTATCATGCTGCAATATGTGAAAGGGAAAGCAGACAGCTGGCATACCCTCAGCGGCTACGACAAATACAATGCGCTGGCCTGGGAGCTGATTTCCCATCTGTGGTTTTTACTGGTTCTGGTGGTGTTAACGACCCTGAGTATGTGGGTGTTTACCCAAATGAAAAACAGACTATCGCGTGAAAACGGTACCCCTGCATCGGGGGTGTCGATGACCAAATTAACGTTGATTTTTATATTGTTGGGTGTCGGCTATGCCGTCGTCAGAAGAACGATTTTCATCCTCTACCCTTCGATTCTCAGCGACGGCATGTTTAATTTTATCGTTATGCAAACGCTGTTCTATGTGCCTTTCTTTATGCTCGGCGCGCTGGCGTTTATCAATCCTAATCTGAAAGCACTGTTTACCACGCCATCGCGCGGCTGCACGCTAGGCGCCGCATTCGCATTTGTCGCATACCTGCTCAATCAACGTTACGGCAACGGCGATGCCTGGATGTATGAAACCGAATATGTCATTACCATGGTCATGGGGCTATGGATGGTAAACGTCGTCTTTTCGCTTGGCCACCGTTTACTGAATTTCCAGTCGGCTCGCGTGACCTATTTTGTCAACGCGTCGCTGTTCATCTATTTGGTGCACCACCCGTTAACGCTGTTTTTTGGCGCGTATATCACACCGCACATCAAGTCGAATCTGCTGGGTTTTCTCTGCGGCCTTCTTTTTGTGGTTGGAATTGCGGTCATACTGTACGAAATCCATTTACGGATCCCGGTGCTGAAGTTTCTCTTTTCGGGTAAACCGCCGATTAAGCAGGATAAAAACAAGGCGGTTGCCGGTTAGTTTTCTTGCATTGAATGGTTCAGAGCAGCCATTCAATGGGCAACACGGATGCAAGCCTCACCAGAACCCGCTTCCAGAATCCTGTAGCGGGTTCTTTTTTCAGTACCTGTTCGCTGCCAGAAAGCCGATCAACCCAGTTAATTCTGCCCCAACGGTCAAGACGTAGTTGCCAGGCCATATCACGCTGACTTTGCATAAAACGTTTATGAATCAACTCAGCCAGTACTTCACTCTCAATCACAAACCCCATTTCCGTATTGAGCAGCGTTGAACGGGGATCAAAATTAAGCGAGCCGATAAACACTTTACGACCGTCAATACTGAAGGTTTTCGCATGCAGGCTGGAGCCTGAATTACCGGTTAATCCCCGGTCGTGTACTGCTGAAACGCGATCGCGGGTCGGTTTGAGCTCGTATAACTCCACGCCGTAGCGCAGGAGTTTTTTTCGCCAACGCGCATAGCCCGCGTGAACGACTGCAACATCATTCGCCGCCAGAGAATTAGTTAAAATTGCGATCTTAACGCCTTTTCTCACCAGTCTCAGGAGCTGCGCCACACCGGCGCGAGTGGGTACAAAGTAGGCGGAAATAATATCAATACGCTCGGTGGGAGATCCCATCACGTCAAACAAACGCTGCGGTAATAGTGAGTGGCGCGGCGCTTTCCCCTCTCCTTTTGCAGGATCATCACTCAGTAAGCGCGTTTTCGCCCAAATTAGCGGCAGCGACCTCTGATCGAGATGGGTCACAAACTGGCTGGTTTCCAGCTTATGTAGATAGCGACGCGTGATGTCATCATTATACCAGGATTCAGGAAGTTCGATTTTTTGCGTAAAAGCAGGTTCTGCCACCTCAAGTACGTTTTGCAATGTTGAAACCGAGCGGCAGTGCCAGTAACGCTCAAAGTCGTCTGCAACATCCTGGACAACCGGCCCAATAGCCATAACGTCCAGATCGGAAAACAGTGGTTGTTCGCCTGCGCCAAAATAGGCATCGCCTATATTTCGCCCCCCCACAAGAGTTACGACGCCGTCAGCGGTATAACTTTTGTTGTGCATACGCCGATTCAACCGGGCAAAATCGGTTAAATAGCCCAGGGCACGCAGGATGCGAAAGGAAAAGGGATTAAACAGGCGAACTTCAATATTAGGGTGATTGTCCAGCAAACGCAGCGTGTCATCCAGACCTGGCGTGTTGTTATCATCCAGCAACAAACGCACCCGGACGCCCCGCTTCGCTGCGGTCAGCAAAACGGAAAATAACAATAGCCCGGACATGTCGCTTTCCCAGATGTAATACTGAACATCCAGGGTTCGTTCCGCCATTTCCGTCAACCGATAGCGAGCAGCAAACGCATCCAGGCTGTCATCCAACGTCAGAATGCCGCATTCTCCCGGGTGGTTTACGCATAGCGGCGTGATGGCACGCTCAAGTCGCGTCATATCAGTCCGTGCGTTCATCGCCTTGTTGGGTAAGTAATCTCTTGTATAGTCGAGCGTTTTCTTCATCAAAGCACACGAAGTATATTTGATCGGGAAGCGTACGCCGGGTGATAAATTTCAACACCGTTTTCACCGCGATCTCTGCTGCTGCAGCGCGTGGGTAACCATAAGCACCGGTGCTTATCGCTGGAAAAGCAATGGATTGATAACCATTGGCTAAGGCCAGTTGCAATGTATTTAGATAGGCCTCTTCAAGTCGTTCAGCCTCGTGGTGATCACCGCCTTGCCAGACGGGCCCTACGGTGTGAATAACTGCTTTTGCCGGAAGCGCGCCAGCCAGCGTGATAACAGCATGCCCGGTCGGGCATTCTCCCTGTTGTTGTATAACCTGTTTGCAGGCCTCCAACAACGCAGGCCCGGCAGCACGATGAATCGCGCCATCGACTCCACCTCCTCCCAGTAACGAGGAGTTGGCCGCATTGACGATCACATCTACCGCGATCGTCGTAATGTCGCCCTGTAACACATGAACACGCGATTGCATAAGTTCCCCCTGACAAAACACTCTCCGTTAAGTGTACAGCAGGGTTTTCCTTGAAATCTCATTTTTTAGCCATAAGCGTGCATACCTACGCCAGAATGATTCATTTATATTCAATATTCAGAATAGCCATGCTTTTCTGTTCATTGAGGTAATGCATTTTCACCGTGGCAATTTGTTGCACACTCTGAGGCGCTGTCGTGACCTGTTGCAGGTCGTAGAGACTATTACTCATCGTGCCATCACGCATACATGACAATTCAATCTGTTGTTGTCGAGTGTTAACGTCGCAAGGTGCTTCAACTATTGCACCACGAAAATGAATAACCCCGCCGGGTAAGATTTGCGTCGCCATTGCGGGGAGGGTTAAAAGAGAAAAAGCCCACAAACCGGTATTTAAAATACGCTTTAAGAATGTACACATAAGGGTTCCTCAATGATTAATCATCCTTGAGGGATCACAATGATCCTTCACCGCTGCGAGTTACGATCAAATAAAACGTTTGTTCGTTTCTATATTCATAGAACAGCACCGCACTCCCAGCCACACCCTTAATGCAAATCCGGCAAAAAATTATGGGTGACTGTTTGAGTCAGGCCATTGTTGCGACAGATGCAAAGACTGCCCGTCAGAAACGGTAACGATAATTTTAACCGAATCCTCCGGTGAAATATTAAAGCTCATTTTTGTTAATTCAATTGGCCGATTAGCAGGGACCGAAAGGCTTGTTTTCTGCTGTGACTGACTTTGTCCGCCCTTTCCTTTACGTACGGCAAGAACTTGCACTTCACATACGCACGGTTGAGCTAATGTCACCTGAGGAATAATGGTGTACATGTCACCT
Organism: Citrobacter sp. Cpo089; assembly: GCF_030332695.1. NCBI lineage: Bacteria > Pseudomonadati > Pseudomonadota > Gammaproteobacteria > Enterobacterales > Enterobacteriaceae > Citrobacter > Citrobacter sp. Cpo089. Next base: position 87,544 of record NZ_JAOWHJ010000076.1, read on the forward strand.
TGCTGAGTTGTATTGAATGTTATTTGATTTGCCAACGCGGCAATGAGTAATAGCGTGTGCATAATATTCTCCCGAAAAAAAACAGGGCTTTCGCCCTGTTTATTATCAGTCAGAAAACTGAATTAGTGCTGGTTAGCTGTAGCGTTGTTGCCATAACCAACCTGCTGAATCAGCACATTGGAGTCAGACGCTGTCTGATTAACCACAGCACCGTTACGACCACCGAACTGAGTTACGCTGATATCAGCATTTTTTGCATTCCACTGATCGATAGTAGCACTGTTCTGGAAGCCGGTCTGTTTCAGGCTAATGGTACTATCATCAGCACCTTGGCCGACGGTCGCACCGTTACCATGTCCGTGTTGTGTGATAGTCACGTCTGATTTACGTGCATCACTTTGCAGCGCATTCGCAACGTTACTAGAGCCAAATTGGTAAATACTCATTGAAGAGTCTGGGCCATAGTTGCTACCGCCACCATGATGATTACCGCCCCATTGCGGAACAACACCTGCCAGAGCACTGCCAGAAACTACGATTGCTGCGAATGCTGCCACTTTTAAAAGTTTCATGGTAAACCCCCATCGGATTGATTTAAACGTCGTTTATGGATTAGCGTTGAGTAACGCGAATTGCCATTTGCGACTGTCTCTGCACCACAACTGCTGTTTTTTGTGTACCGTACTGGGTAATATTGGCTTTATTACCAGAGCCTTTCTGGATAATCATCGCCGTATTACCGTAAGAGCTTTGTTTAATACTCGCATCATTAGAGCTACCCGTTTGATCAATATATGCAAAGTTATTTGATCCCGTCTGATCTGTTTTCGCCCGGTTACCTGAACCTTCTTGCGAAATGACCGACAATAACTTAGTGCCCTCCTGGCGAGTATTTGCACTATTAGCAGTACCAACCTGACCAATAATGGCTGCCTGATTAAATGAAGACTTACTTAATTCATTTACCGCAAAGTTATATTCTGAATTAGCTAAATCATAACTGGTTGCGGATGCAATCCCAGGCACACCCAGTATTGTAAACATCATAAATAACAACTTGTTTTTCATGTTGTCACCCTGGACCTGGTCGTACATGAAGTTAAATTAATTACCACTCAAATTGTTGTTAACATGACTTACATTTGTTAACGCCACGTTACGATGAAGAGTATGTCCGTGGAAACATTTTAAATAACTCACCCGCGAGTGGTATTTTTATATCCGGATTCACACCAAAGTACTAATTAACAGTGAATAACATCGCTTCAGGTCTGGATTTTATTTTTATTTTGCTATCAGTAATGAATTTCTATGCAGTCACTGAGAAAGTGCATTTTGCACGATATCAGGGCCTCTCAGTACAACGTCGAGATAGACATCGGTACAAGTCGTGACAAAGGTCATTTTTTTCCATCTAAAATTGACCAACGTAAATTGAGATAAGGATTTTAGAATTCATTAGAAATTTAAAACTCAACAATCATTAATTAAATGATTTAAAATCAATGTGTTACTATAATTTGTATGATTTTTTAAATCTATGCAGCAAAGGTAAAATGTACAACTTTCCTATCAAATCTAAACTCTAATAAAACCATAAAATCACATTTTAATATATAATTTTACAAGTTGTTACATGTTTAACACTTGCTTTAAGATTTGTAATAGCTAGATTGAAATCAGTTGAAGTCCATTTGTTTTAATATTTTCACCCCTTTGGGTCGATATTTTATATCTACACAGCAGTGCAACATCTGTCAGTACTTCTGGTGCCTCTATTTTAGTAGAGACAGCTGTCAGGTGTGCGACTAAAAAGTGGAGTTTCATCATGTTTAATGAAGTCCATAGTATTCATGGTCATACATTATTGTTGATCACAAAACCTTCTTTGCAGGCAACTGCATTATTACAGCATTTAAAACAATCACTGGCACTCACCGGAAAACTACATAATATTCAACGTTCTCTGGATGATATATCCTCCAGCTGCATTGTTTTACTGGATATGATGGAGGCAGATAAAAAACTGATCCATTACTGGCAAGATAATTTGAGTAGAAAAAACAACAATATAAAGACGTTATTGTTGAATACTCCTGATGATTACCCTTATCGGGATATCGAAAACTGGCCGCATATCAATGGTGTTTTTTACGCAACTGAAGACGAGCAGCGTGTTGTAAGCGGCTTGCAGGGTATCTTGCGCGGTGAATGTTACTTCACGCAAAAACTTGCCAGTTATCTGATCACGCACTCTGGAAATTATCGTTATAACAGCACGGAGTCGGCACTGCTGACGCACCGTGAAAAAGAGATCCTTAATAAATTGCGTATCGGCGCCTCAAATATTGAAATCGCTCGCTCACTGTTTATCAGTGAAAATACGGTAAAAACACATCTTTATAATCTTTTCAAAAAGATAGCTGTCAAAAATCGTACGCAGGCGGTCTCATGGGCCAATGATAACCTCAGGCGATAAAGCCATGAAACGCTATTTGACCTGGATTGTGGCAGCAAATTTATTCTTTGCTGCCGGGAGTCTGCACGCAGCGACAACCGTAGAGGTGGAGGTTCCCGGACTGTTAACTGACCACACTGTCTCTTCAATCGGTCATGATTTTTATCGGGCCTTTAGTGATAAGTGGGAAAGCGAGTACACAGGAAACTTAACCATTAATGAAAGACCCAGTGCGCGTTGGGGAAGTTGGATCACCATAACGGTCAATCAAGACGTTATCTTCCAGACTTTTTTATTCCCAACGAAAAGAGACTTCGACAAAATAGTTGTCTTCGCATTGGCAGAAACTGAAGAAGCATTAAATCGCCGGCAAATAGATCAAACACTATTAAGCACTAGCGATTTAGCGCGTGATGAATTCTAAAACATGATTTTGTCCGGAGGCTTTCATGCGTGTTAAACATGCAGTGGTTTTGCTCATGCTAATTTCACCATTAAGTTGGGCCGGAAACATGACGTTCCAGTTTCGCAACCCAAACTTTGGTGGCAACCCGAATAATGGTGCTTTTCTGTTGAACAGCGCCCAGGCCCAGAACTCATATAAAGATCCAAGCTATGACGATTACGGTATTGAAACCCCGTCAGCTCTGGATAACTTTACTCAGGCGATTCAGTCACAAATTCTCGGTGGCCTACTCACCAACATTAATACCGGTAAACCAGGAAGAATGGTGACCAATGATTTTATCATTGATATCGCCAACCGGGACGGACAACTGCAATTGAATGTCACCGACAGGAAATCGGGGAAAACTTCGACTATTGAAGTGTCGGGTTTACAAACACAGTCGACCGACTTCTAAGTTATAGCCACGAAAGGAAATAATCATGCAGCGTTTACTTATCATGGTGGCAGTAATTTTACTCAGCGGATGTTTAACAGCCCCGCCTCAAGAAGCCGCTAAGCCGACATTAATGCCCCGAGCCCAAAGCTATAAAGACTTGACGCATCTGCCTATGCCTACAGGTAAGATCTTTGTGTCGGTATACAACATTCAGGATGAGACTGGCCAATTTAAACCTTACCCGGCAAGTAACTTCTCAACCGCCGTCCCGCAAAGCGCCACGGCTATGCTTGTCACCGCATTGAAAGATTCTCGTTGGTTCGTCCCACTGGAACGTCAGGGGTTACAGAACTTGCTTAACGAACGCAAAATCATTCGTGCAGCTCAGGAAAACGGTACGGTTGCGATTAATAACCGGATCCCGCTACAGTCCCTGACCGCGGCAAACGTCATGGTGGAAGGGTCAATTATCGGTTATGAAAGCAACGTTAAATCCGGTGGTGTCGGTGCACGTTATTTTGGTATTGGCGCCGATACGCAATACCAGCTCGACCAGATAGCGGTAAACCTGCGCGTAGTTAACGTCAGCACCGGTGAGATCCTGTCGTCAGTGAATACCAGTAAAACCATTCTGTCTTATGAAGTACAGGCTGGGGTGTTCCGCTTTATTGACTACCAGCGTCTGTTGGAAGGTGAAATTGGTTACACCTCTAACGAACCGGTTATGCTTTGTCTGATGTCAGCGATTGAAACGGGCGTTATCTTCCTGATTAATGACGGCATCGATCGCGGATTGTGGGATTTGCAGGATAAGAAACAAGTTGATAATGACATTCTGGTTAAATACCGTCATATGTCGGTACCGCCAGAATCCTGATGGGTCTATACAGCATAAAAAGCGTGAGGAAATCCCTCACGCTTTTTTATTTACTGGTCAGCGTCGACGATATTCTATTTTCACGGCGAGATGCCAGCCACAGACCACTGTTTTTCATCGCATAGCCGAATACCAGACCCAGTGCCAATGACGGAACAACCAGTCGCCAGTCCCCCTGCCCTGCAAATGTTGCACATGCGCCAATGAACGTGCCCGGTACAAATGAAAGCAACCATTGCTTTGCCTGGATACACATCAGAAACGCGACAATTCCTGTCATGACATAACCAATAATGTCCATATGCGGAGCAAGCGCGCTACCGTTAATAATCACCAACGCCCACACCACACCGCTTAGCAGCGTACACGCCGAGATCCACAGTCCTTTTAACCCACCTTGCGGGCAGGCGAAATAAGCCGTACAACCCAGAAAGCCAGCCCAACTGAGTAAACCAAGAGAAACGGCCACCCATCCCCAGATCCCGGAGAGAATGCCCGTTGTGATTGCAATTGAGAGAAGTATGTTCATGCCGCGCATCTTAGCAGAAAAACGGCATGGGAATGAGATCGCGCACACAATTTATGCAAGCTTATAAATTGAGTTGCACTATTAAGTGATACGCATCACATTTATTCGTCTGTATCTTCCTGCAATTCGTCCCACATCGCACCAATGGCATCACGCGTCAGCGGTGCTATCGTACGCCAGAAAGGCGTGTTCGCGTGCGCTTCAACTTTTCCAAGGAACGTACCGCACCAGGGCAGCAAGTAGTCTACAAACAAGGTTTCAAGCGCCTCACTTTCATCTTCCGCAGACTGGTCCTCAAGCCATGAAGCCGCCAGCAACAGCGTACCAATGTGATCTGCCGGTGTATCAGCCAGCGGCATGCCCCGGGCTGAAAGAAATGCACGAACATCGGATTCTTTCGCCCCTTCTACCCAGGCACTACGATATGGCGGCACTGCACACTCGTCACCGACAAACAGCGCGTTGTAATCTGCAGCCAGCTGGGGCATATCGCAGCTCTTCTGTAAACGGGTGAGCAGTTCGTCCTGTTCCAGCGGCCAGTTGGCGGGCAGTTTACCTTCACTAATTAAGGTAAACAGGGGAACCAGTAAAGGGTCCTGCGGTTGGCGGTAAAACAGCGAGCCCAGTACACGACACAGGATAGAAAACTCGTTCATTGATATATTCCAGTTAGTAACAATTACAGTTCAGCAAATTCCGCGATCGGCTCCATGCCTCGCGATTCCAGAAACGCCAATAGACGTTTAGGTGTGACGTTTAAAATTCTGTCTTCAGGGAAATTAACATCATCCAGGATTTTACGGCATTCGCCAAATTCTCCCAGCGTGAAAGCGGTATGTGAATCCGACCCTAACGCCACCCAGCCGCCAGCATCACGTACAGCCGCAGCAACCGCACGACAATTATCCTCACTGCCCTTACGCGAATGCAAAAACGAAGAGTTATTGATTTCCAGTGCAACCTGGTACTTTGCTGCCGCCTTCGCAATTGCTTTAATATCAACAGGATACTTTGGATTTCCCGGATGGCTGATGATGTGCACATTACCGCTGGCCATCGTAGCTATCATTGCCTGGGTATTGGTGTCTTTATCGTGAGGGGCAAAAACCGGCTCATGGAAGCCCGCAATAATGAGGTCCAGGGAGGTAAACATCGGACCTGAACAGTCAATTTCACCTTCAATATTCTTAATATTGGCTTCGATTCCTCGCAGGATCCCCACGCCATCCACGACACGTGGCCAAATACGCATATTGATAAAGTGCCAGTGGTGTGGCGCATCCGCCATGTCCGGTCCATGATCGGTAATGGCAAATAGCTTGATGCCTTTGCGACGAGCTTCCGCGATGTAATCACTTAAGGTGCTGTAGGCGTGGGTGCTGGCGACGGTATGCATATGCAGGTCAACGGGATACATAACTCTCTCCTGTAGTCATTTTCCGTCAAGGATAGCAGGTATCGCCGCCATTAATACCCTAAAAATTCGAGTCGTAGGCAGGTGGCAAGGGAGTGATACCTGAATCACTTACTTATGTAAGTGATTCAGGTGAACAACCGTAGCCAACGCACATCCAGCTTGAAGTATGGCGGGTATTCTAGCTGAAACCCGGTACTTGCCGGGTTACCATCAATATCCCCGAACGCGATTGACCTGACCTGTTACGACTTGCCCGCTCTCCAGGTTCATAATCGTGCGGGAGATATAGTCCACCGCTTCTGCCGGACGGGTAACTGCGGCAATATGTGGCGTCATCGCCACACGCGGATGTTTCCATAATGGGCTGTTTTCTGGCAGCGGTTCACGGCTATAAACATCCAGCATGGCCCCCTTCACCTTGCCGCTGTCCAGCGATGCCAGAAGATCGTCTTCATTGAGATGAACACCGCGTGCAAGGTTCAGCACGTAGGCACCATCCTGCAATTGGCTAAGTAAATCAGCGTTAATAATGCCTACGGTTTCTGCCGTATTAGGCAGGAGGTTGATCAGCACGCGAGTTTGACTCAAAAATGCGCCCAGTTCCTCAGTACCGGCGAAGCTTTCCACGCCAGACCAGGATTTACGCGTACGACTCCAGCAGCGCAGTGGGAATCCCCATGCTTGCAGGCTTTCGGCAACTTTTGCGCCCAATACCCCTGCCCCCATGATCCCGACGGTAAATTCCTCGCGAGTATATTCTGACAACGGTTGCCATTTCGCCTGATTTTTCAATGCCTGATAATCATCAAAGCGACGAAACCAGTGCAGCACCTGACTGACCGCATATTCCTGCATTTGCAGGCCCATACCCGTATCTTCCAGACGGAAAAGCGGGATCGACGCATCCAACATTTCCGGATGAGCATTGAGTTTACTGAGAATAGAATCGACACCCGCTCCCAGCGCAAATACGGCTTTTAATTTTCGTCCTGCGAGCATTTCAACCGGCGGATGCCAGACCAGCGCATAGTCAGCATGTGCATTATCACCCGCTTTCCACTCGCGTACGTTCGCACCAGGTATTGCCTTTGCCAACGCATTAATCCACCAGGTCGTATCGAATGTTGGGTGATAGAAAATTATATCCATATTGTCTCCTGAACATTGTTGTGCGGAACTTTCTCGCACTTATTATCATCATTTTTCGAGGGAACATCAGAGTAGCAAATTTTAGGATGCTGGCAAAAAAAACAATTCCCGCTTATTTATGCTCCATGTTGCTTGAAGTTTGTGTAAATGCACATTTTTTTCAAAAAGTTGATTGACGGCGGGGCGGTGTTTCCCCTACATTAGCGCCCGTTCCGGTAGCACAGGGACAACAATATGGTGAGGTGTCCGAGTGGCTGAAGGAGCACGCCTGGAAAGTGTGTATACGGCAACGTATCGGGGGTTCGAATCCCCCCCTCACCGCCATATTTTAAGAAGAGCTCGTACGAAAGTACGGGCTTTTTTTTCGCATGTTGCACATCTGCGGGGGGATGAGAAGCCCCGACCGGGGTTCGACTACTGGCGCAGCCAGTTGGACAGACCGGGAGCGCAGCGAACGGGCTGCCCCGCAGGGGCGAGCAAAGCGAGTCAATCCCCCCCTCACCGCCATATTTTAAGAAGAGCTCGTACGAAAGTACGGGCTTTTTTTTTCGCATGTTGCACATCTGCGGGGGATGAGAAGCCCCGACCGGTCATGTACTGGCGTCAAACAACAAAGCCCGGTTTCCCGGGCCTTGAAGACGGAGTACATATCAGTTGTAAGCGTTGAGCGTCCGCTGACAAAGCGCAGAGCGGACGCAATCGTCTTTATTGAAACGAACAATCCCAACCATCTCATCTTCTTCGAAACGGGCCAGCGCATCGCTAAGCCCTGAGCGAACGTGGGCTGGTAGATCGCACTGGGTCACATCCCCATTCACAATCACCGTCACATTCTCCCCGAGGCGGGTCAAAAACATCTTCATTTGCGCAGCAGTGACGTTCTGAGCCTCGTCAAGAATGACCACTGCATTTTCAAATGTACGTCCACGCATATAGGCGAACGGCGCGATTTCCACCTTACCAATCTCAGGTCGCAGGCAATATTGCATGAAGGAGGCTCCCAGCCGTTTGACAAGCACGTCATACACGGGGCGAAAATAGGGAGCAAACTTCTCGGAAACATCTCCAGGTAAGAAGCCGAGGTCTTCATCAGCTTGCAGAACTGGACGGGTTACAATGATCCTGTCCACATCTTTATGGATCAGGGCCTCTGCTGCTTTTGCCGCGCTGATCCAGGTTTTACCACACCCGGCTTCACCGGTGGCGAAGATCAGCTGTTTACTCTCGATAGCATTCAGGTAGTGCGCCTGAGCTTCATTCCGCGCCGTGATTGGCGAGGCGTCGCGACTGTCACGCGCCATACCAATCGCTTCTACGCCGCCCATCTGCACAAGCGAGGTGACCGATTCATCTTCACGTTGCTTATGGCTACGCGAATCCCGCCTCAGCACACGTTTTGCTTCACGACGAGCTTTGATCACTGCTTTTTGTCTTCCCATGGATAGCACCTTGAGTTGTAGGTATACATCACACGCGCCGTTGGCGGCACGATTATGCGCACGAACATCTGAGGGTTGGCTTCCTTGTAAGCCATTGCTTGCTTTCGGATAAGACGCCACGCACAGCTACGCGCACCGTACAGGGCGTCAGTTGCGAAGATAAGAAGTGAATAAGAGAGAGATTTAGCGGTGACGAGGAGGCTACCGGAAGAGAAACGTCCGCGTAAGGTACTGCTGTTACTGTGAAAAACGTGTCCAATACAGGACTTTTCCATTCGCGATCTCCATAGTGAATGACAATCACCGCCGGGAACTACCGCTATTACTTATAAGTACATCATAACCTTTCGCTAATGCAACAATATTTTTACTTACTGTTAACTTAAATTCTATCTTATCACCAGAGACAGTCTCTTGCAGAGAGATGACAGAATTATTTCAGTCGCATACCGATCATAAAAAATAGTTTGTTCCTTCATCAAGATGTCAGGAAAAACCCCGCTGTACTGCGGGGCATAATCATCAGGCTTCAAGCAGAGACTGTCCCAGATAATTGTCTGCAGTTTTAACACCCGGCAAAGCAAAGAAATATCCCCCACCAATCGGTTTGACATATTCTTCCAGCGCTTCACCGTTCAGACGTTTCTGCACTGTCAAAAAACCTTTTTCCAGATCGTGTTGATAGCAGACAAACAACAGCCCCATATCCAGTTGACCGGAATTAGTCACACCGAGCGAATAACTGTAGCCACGACGCATCATCAGGCTGGAGTCGGTCTCTTTCGTACGCGGATTTGCGAGACGGATATGGCTGTCGAGCGCAATCACCTCGCCTTCAGGATCGCTGGCATAGTCAGGCACATCATGCTCATGCTGCATACCCAGCGGCGCGCCGGTGTGTTTATCGCGACCAAAAATCGTTTGCTGCTCTTTCAGCGGCGTACGATCCCAGAACTCAACGCGAAACTGAATGAGCCTGACGGCCTGATAGCTACCGCCTTGTGCCCAGTCAGGCTCGCCCTGCCCGTCCGTAACCCACACCACGTCTTGCATCAACTTCGCATCCGTAGCGTCCGGATTCGCGGTGCCGTCTTTAAAGCCAAGCAAATTGACCGGGGTCTCTTTGCCTTTACTACGTGCGGCGTGGTCGGAAATAAAACCTTCACGTTTCCAGCGCACGCTAAGGAGATCGGGTGTATGTTTAATGATATCGCGCAACGCGTGGATGACGGTGTCCTGGGTGTTGGCACAAATCTGCAGCAGCACATCGCCATGGCACAGCGCCGCATCCAGCGAATCATTCGGGAAACGGGTCATTTTTTGCAGCTTTTTCGGCATCTGCGATTTCAGGCCATAGCGTTCATCAAACAGCGAGGAGCCGACTGACACCGTCATCGTCAGGTTGTCTGGCGCAATGTATGCGCCGAGGATACCTGAATCCATAGGGGGGAGACGCGGATTCGGCGTATCCGGCGCCGGTCCACCGGTGGTCAGAAACGCAAACCGGCTGGTCAGCAACCGGAATAACCGCTCAAGATCGGCCTTATCGCTGGCGAGAACATCGAATGCCACCAGCATCATTGATGCCTGCTGCGGCGTCAGGATCCCCGCCTGATGCTGACCATAAAACGGCTGCGCTTCACTACGTGCATCCGGAGACAACGTGCCCGGCGCGCTTTGTGATTTTTGCGCGTGGGCAACCGGACACCCACCCGCCAGCGCCAGCGCCCCACCCAGGGCGCCCATCCCTTTCAGTAAACGTCGGCGTGACGGTTCGCTCACGCCGTTTTCATTATCTTGCTGCATAGTGCTTAGTCCAGACCCAGAACACCGCGTAATTGCGACAAATCTTCCGCCAGCGTCGTGATTGGCCCTTTCAGTGCATTACGATCGGCATCAGTCAGTTTGTCATAGGTTTCAAAGCCGTCTTTGGTACGGTACTTGCTCAGAATGGTATCGACCTTTTTGAAGTTCGCATCCACCTTCGCAAGCAGTTCAGCATTGGATTTTTGCAAGTGAGGACGCAGGAGATCGACAATTTTCTGCGCACCATCGACGTTGGCCTGGAAATCCCACAGATCGGTATGGCTATAGCGATCTTCTTCCCCACTGATTTTGCTGGCAGCAACTTCTTCAATCAGTCCTGCTGCCCCGCCAACAACTTTAGACGGTGGGAAAGCCAGCTCGCTAATACGCGTTTGCAGGTCAAGAACATCGCTGTTTAATTGGTCGGCGTACTTATCCATACCTTTGGTGGTATTGTCGCCAAACAGCGCTTTCTCCAGGCGGTGGAAGCCGGTGAATTTAGGATCGGCGGCTTTTTGCTCATAATCATCTTCACGTGCATCGATGCTGCCATCGAGATCGGAGAACAGTTCAGCAATCGGTTCAATACGCTCATAATGCTGACGGGTTGGCGCATACAGCGATTTCGCTTTTTCCAGATCGCCAGCTTTAATCGCATCGGTAAAGGCTTTGGTGCCCGCAACCAACTGCGCGGTTTCGGCTGTCACATAGGCTTTGTATTCGGTAATCGCGCCGCTCAGACTCAGCAGAGCATCGCTTTGCGCGGCATCCGCCGTTGCGCTACCTTTTACGATCAGTTTGCCTTTCGGGTTAGTCAACAGGCCGCAGGTCATATCATATTCGCCAGGCTGGAGGTTAGCGGTCATTTTCTGGCTAAAGCCCGGTGCAATGTTTTCGCGTTCTTCAACCACCATAACGCCTTTGAGGATCTCCCACTCCAGCGCTTTCTGGCTATGGTTCTGGATGATGAACTGCGTTTTCCCTGCATTAACCGTGATAGTCATCGGTTCACATTGTTTGTCGTTAACCGTGACTTTCACCTGCGGAATATCGGCAGCTTGTGCATTAAAAGCGGAGGCAAACAGCGCGGCGATACCTAGCTGCAGCGCACTACGGCGAAAATTAAACGTCATAACCTATCCCTATAAATAAGTATGTTGTAACTAAAAAGTATTCTGCATCGCGTTTTTATCAAGGTGCGGTACGCGATGCCGTAGTGCCTGAACGCGGCGGTAACGCAAACATAATCAACGCCGGAATCAGGTAGATAAACCAGACAGCGACTTCACTAACGCTTGGCGCTTCCTGATAGCCGAAAATGCCTTCCATCAATGTGCCAAACAGCGAATGCGTCGACAGCACGCTGCTCAGGTCAAACGCCACATCCTGAAAATGATTCCACAACCCAGCTTCGTGGAAAGCACGGATTGCCCCTGCAGCAAGACCGGCAGCCACCAGCAAAATGAACAGGCTGGTCCATTTGAAAAATGCCCCGAGATTGAGGCGAATGCCGCCGAGGTAAATCAGGTAACCCAGTACCACCGCGGTAGCCAGTCCCAGCATCGCGCCTAACGGCGGCCAGATACCTACATCCTGCTGGAATGCTGCCAGCAGGAAGAACACCGACTCCAGCCCTTCACGGGCAACAGCAAAAAAGACCATCATAACCAGCGCCCAGCCGTGATGGTTGCCACGCTGCAACGCGTTATCGACAGCCTGTTCAAGCTGGACTTTGACGTTGCGCGAAACTTTACGCATCCAGAACACCATCCAGGTGAGGATCACCACGGCAATGACCGCCACGATGCCTTCAAACAGCTCCTGTTCTTTTTGCGGAAATTCACCGGTGGTTTCGTTGATGAAAATCCCTAACGCCAGGCATAACGCCGCCGCCAGCAGAACACCAATCCACATCACACCAATCCATCGACCACGCTGAGTCCGTTTCAGGTAGCTGGCAATCAGGCTGACAATCAGCGCGGCCTCTAACCCTTCGCGCAACATAATTAGAAATGGAACAAACATGCGAAGAACCCTTAAACGTTATTCTCAGTCAATTGATGAAAAGAAAAGTAAATTACAGTGATAGTGATTATCATTACAGGAAAGAAAAACTCAAGCAGAATGTTTTGAGAATGATGACTGAATGTAAAAGGTTAGGCAGGTAACGGTTATAGCAGGTTTACAACGGAAGCAATAAAAAAGCCCGCACGCGGCGGGCTTGAAGACAGAGGCAGATTATTCTGCCTGTAAACGCGATGGCGGAGCTGAGTGATAATGCGCATCAGCCTCGGCAAAACGTTGCTGCATAGCAGTTGAAGGCGCTTTACCCAACAGGCTGAAGACCACAATACCGATGCTGCCGAAAACAAAGCCCGGGATGATTTCATACAGACCCAACCAGGCAAACTGCTTCCAGACGATTACCGTCACCGCACCGATGATCATCCCTGCCAGCGCGCCGTTGCGGGTCATACGCGACCACATTACCGAGAACAGAACCACCGGACCAAACGCCGCGCCGAAGCCCGCCCAGGCGTAGCTTACCAGACCCAGCACGCGGTTCTCCGGGTTCGCCGCCAGCGCGATAGACACCAGCGCCACGACCAGCACCATGATGCGGCCAATCCATACCAGCTCTTTCTGGCTGGCATTTTTACGCAGGAACGCTTTGTACAAATCTTCGGTGATTGCGCTGGAGCACACCAGCAGCTGGCAGCTCAAGGTCGACATAACCGCAGCGAGGATCGCAGACAGCAGAATACCAGCAATCCACGGGTTGAACAGGATTTGCGCCAGTTCAATAAACACGCGCTCGGCGTTCTGGTTAACAGCACCGGCAAGCTGTGGGTTGTTGTTAAAGTAAGCAATACCAAAGAAGCCCACGGCCACGGCACCTGCCAGGCACAGGATCATCCAGGTCATACTGATACGGCGAGCATGAACGATGCTATGGTGGGAATCTGCTGCCATAAAGCGCGCCAGAATATGCGGCTGGCCAAAGTAGCCCAGACCCCAGCCCATCAAAGAAATGATGGCAACAAAATTCAGCCCTTTGAACATGTCCACGTTCTCAATGCTCTTTTGTTTAATCACTTCCAGCGAATCTTCAAATCCACCCACGCCAATAATGACCATTACCGGCGTCAGGATCAGAGCAAAGATCATCAGGCTGGCCTGGACGGTATCGGTCCAGCTAACCGCCAGGAAACCACCAATAAAGGTATAAATGATCGTCGCAGCCGCCCCTGCCCACAGCGCTGTTTCATAGCTCATGCCAAAGGTGCTTTCAAACAGACGCGCCCCTGCCACAATCCCTGAAGCACAATAGATGGTGAAAAACAGCAAAATAACCAGCGCGGAGATAATACGCAAAATTCGGCTTTTATCTTCAAAGCGACCGGTAAAGTAATCCGGTAACGTCAGCGCATTGTTATTGTATTCGGTATGTACACGTAAACGTCCGGCCACCAGCTTCCAGTTGATCCATGCGCCCAAAATAAGGCCGATGGCGATCCAGCTTTCTGAAATCCCCGACAGGAAAATCGCGCCGGGCAACCCCATCAGCAACCAGCCGCTCATGTCAGATGCCCCGGCAGATAACGCGGTCACGAATGGACCCAGACTGCGTCCACCCAGAATGTAATCGTCAAAGTTTTTGGTTGAACGCCATGCAATAAACCCTATCAATATCATGCCGAAAATATAGACACAGAATGTCACTAACATCGGTGTGCTAATAGCCATCAAAACTCTCCAAAATTATGTATCAGCAATGCCGTGGCTTGCCGTTTTATTACCCTGCCGGAACGTGGCAAAGATATCTATGTTGACCAGGGCGACCGTATCCTGCCGGAAGCGATGGTTATTCACAATCGATTTAACACACCATTTACATCAAATTTAATCCAGAGTAGATAGCATTTTTCTGTAGGTTGCACTCTCTCACATTTTTTTCGGTTGCACCTTTTAAAAGTGTTAACTACCGCAGAGAAAAAGATTCTGTAATTTTTACAGCCCACATCATAAGACTCATATTTATTAACATTTCATTCATTTCCAAGCTTGCAAACCAAGTCACATTTAACACGGTTGCACAAAGTTGCAACATAGTGGATATTTCTCGGTAACTATCAGCCCCGTATTTCAGTACAACAGGAGTAAACGGCATGGGAACCACCACGATGGGGGTTAAACTGGATGACGCCACTCGCGAGCGTATTAAAACAGCAGCATCACGAATCGATCGCACGCCACATTGGCTGATCAAGCAAGCCATCTTTAATTATCTCGAAAGACTGGAAAATGACGACGCGCTTCCTGAACTGCCGGCCCTGCTGGCGGGTGCCGCGAATGAGGGTGAGGAGTCAACCACGCCGCAGAATGAAGCGCACCAGCCTTTCCTGGAATTTGCCGAACAGATCCTGCCGCAGTCTGTTTCCCGTGCAGCAATCACCGCCGCGTACCGCCGAGCCGAAACCGATGCCGTGCCAATGCTGATGGAGCAGGCTCGTCTGCCGCAACCCATCGCCGAGCAAGCACACAAGCTGGCGTACGATCTGGCTGACAAACTGCGTAACCAAAAGACCGCCAGCGGCCGCGCCGGGATGGTACAAGGTTTATTGCAGGAATTCTCCCTTTCTTCACAGGAAGGCGTCGCGCTGATGTGTCTGGCGGAAGCCCTGCTGCGTATTCCCGATAAGGCAACCCGCGATGCGTTAATCCGCGACAAAATCAGCAACGGCAACTGGCAGTCGCACATTGGACGCAGCCCGTCCCTGTTCGTCAACGCGGCGACCTGGGGGCTGTTGTTTACCGGTCGTCTGGTTTCTACGCATAATGAGGCCAGCCTTTCACGCTCACTCAACCGTATTATCGGCAAGAGCGGTGAACCACTGGTACGTAAAGGTGTCGACATGGCAATGCGCCTGATGGGCGAGCAGTTTGTCACCGGAGAGACTATCGCTGAAGCGCTGGCTAACGCGCGTAAACTGGAAGAAAAAGGCTTCCGCTACTCTTACGACATGCTGGGCGAAGCGGCTCTGACCGCAGCAGATGCCCAGGCTTACATGGTTTCATACCAACAGGCAATCCACGCCATTGGTAAAGCCTCAAATGGTCGCGGCATCTATGAAGGGCCAGGCATTTCTATCAAGCTGTCGGCGCTACATCCGCGTTATAGCCGCGCGCAGTATGACCGCGTGATGGATGAACTCTATCCGCGTCTGAAGTCGCTTACTCTGCTGGCCCGCCAGTACGACATCGGTATCAATATCGATGCTGAAGAGGCCGACCGACTGGAGATCTCCCTCGATCTGCTGGAAAAACTGTGCTTTGAACCTGAACTGGCGGGCTGGAACGGTATCGGCTTTGTTATTCAGGCCTACCAGAAGCGCTGCCCGTATGTTATCGACTACCTGATTGATCTCGCCACGCGCAGCCGCCGTCGCCTGATGATCCGTCTGGTTAAGGGCGCCTACTGGGATAGCGAAATCAAACGTGCGCAAATGGACGGTCTGGAAGGTTATCCGGTCTATACCCGTAAGGTCTACACCGACGTTTCCTATCTGGCCTGTGCGAAAAAACTGCTTGCGGTACCGAATCTGATCTACCCGCAGTTCGCCACCCACAACGCCCATACGCTGGCGGCGATTTATCAGTTGGCCGGTCAAAACTACTATCCTGGTCAGTACGAGTTCCAGTGCCTGCACGGTATGGGCGAACCGCTGTATGAGCAGGTCACCGGTAAAGTTGCCGATGGCAAACTGAACCGTCCATGCCGCATTTATGCACCGGTAGGCACGCATGAAACGCTGCTGGCATATCTGGTGCGTCGTCTGCTGGAAAACGGCGCCAACACTTCATTCGTCAATCGCATTGCAGACACTACCCTGCCGCTGGATGAACTGGTAGCCGATCCGGTCGAAGCCGTTGAAAAACTGGCGCAGCAGGAAGGCCAGGCTGGTCTGCCACATCCGAAGATTGCCCTGCCGCGTGATCTGTACGGTAAAGGCCGTGAAAACTCAGGCGGTCTGGATTTAGCAAACGAACATCGTCTGGCCTCGCTGTCCTCTGCCCTACTCAACAGCGCACTGCAAAAATGGCACGCAAAACCGATGCTCGAACATCCGGTTGCTGACGGTGAAATGACCCCAGTCGTCAACCCGGCCGAACCGAAAGACATTGTCGGTTACGTGCGTGAAGCAACCCACAGCGAAGTGGAACAGGCATTGCAGAACGCGGTAAATAACGCGCCGATCTGGTTCGCCACACCGCCACAAGAGCGCGCCGTTATTTTGCATCGCGCCGCAGTTCTGATGGAAGGCCAGATGCAGCAGTTAATTGGCATTCTGGTGCGCGAAGCAGGCAAAACCTTCAGCAACGCCATTGCGGAAGTACGCGAAGCGGTTGACTTCCTGCACTATTATGCCGGTCAGGTCCGCGATGACTTCGATAATGAAACCCATCGTCCGTTAGGGCCGGTGGTCTGTATCAGCCCGTGGAACTTCCCGCTGGCCATTTTCACCGGGCAGATTGCCGCTGCGCTGGCGGCGGGCAACAGCGTGTTGGCAAAACCCGCGGAACAAACTCCGCTGATTGCCGCCCAGGGTATTGCCATTTTACTCGAAGCAGGTGTGCCGCCAGGCGTGGTGCAACTGTTGCCTGGTCAAGGCGAAACGGTCGGGGCACAGCTCACTTCCGATGAGCGCGTACGCGGCGTCATGTTTACCGGCTCAACGGAAGTCGCCACGCTGTTGCAACGCAATATCGCGACCCGCCTCGATGCTCAGGGGCGCCCAATCCCGCTTATCGCCGAAACCGGCGGGATGAACGCCATGATCGTCGACTCTTCTGCGTTAACGGAACAGGTGGTGGTCGACGTTCTGGCTTCTGCCTTTGACAGCGCCGGACAGCGCTGCTCAGCGCTTCGCGTCCTGTGTCTGCAGGACGATGTCGCCGACCATACGCTGAAAATGCTGCGTGGCGCGATGGCGGAATGTCGCATGGGTAACCCGGGCCGTCTGACCACCGATATTGGACCGGTTATCGATGAAGAAGCCAAAGCCAATATTGAGCGCCATATTCAGGCCATGCGCGCTAAAGGGCGTCCGGTGTTCCAGGCCGTGCGCGAAAACAGCGACGATGCGCGTGAATGGCAAACCGGTACCTTTATCGCGCCGACGCTTATCGAGCTGGAAAGCTTCGACGAATTGCAAAAAGAGGTGTTCGGTCCGGTACTGCACGTGGTGCGTTACACCCGCAACAATCTGGGCAGCCTGATTGAGCAAATTAATGCCTCCGGCTACGGCCTGACGCTGGGCGTGCACACCCGTATCGATGAAACCATCGCCCAGGTCACGGGTTCGGCACATGTGGGGAACCTGTACGTTAACCGCAATATGGTCGGCGCCGTCGTCGGAGTGCAGCCATTCGGTGGCGAAGGCTTGTCAGGAACCGGGCCAAAAGCGGGCGGACCGCTGTATCTGTACCGCCTGCTGGCAAACCGTCCGGAAAATGCGTTAGGCATTACGCTTGCCCGTCAGGATGCTGAATACCCGGTCGATGCACAGCTTAAAACGGCGCTCGTTCAGCCGCTGGAAGCGCTTAGCGAATGGGCAACCGATCGTCCAGCACTGCGTGCGCTCTGCCAACAGTTTGGTGAACTGGCGCAGGCCGGAACGCAACGCCTGCTGCCAGGCCCCACCGGCGAGCGCAATACCTGGACGCTGTTGCCGCGCGAACGCGTGCTGTGTATCGCCGATGACGAACAGGACGCACTGGTACAAGTTGCCGCTGTAACTTCCGTTGGTAGCTTAATCCTGTGGCCAGATGATACGTTCCATCGCGACCTGGCAAAACGCCTGCCAGCCGCGGTTTCCGGGCGCATTCAGTTTGCCAAAGCGGACAACATCGCCACGCAGCCGTTTGATGCGGTTATTTTCCACGGCGATTCCGATCAGCTTCGCGCACTGTGTGAAGCAGTGGCGGCCCGCGAAGGGGCGATTGTGTCGGTCCAGGGCTTTGCCCGCGGCGAAAGCAATATCCTGCTGGAAAGGTTGTATATTGAGCGCTCCCTGAGCGTCAATACCGCCGCAGCTGGGGGGAACGCCAGCCTGATGACAATCGGCTAAGGTTGTGGTTAATTAAGGCTCCGGTAACGGGGCCTTTTTTTATTAAGCCAGAGGGAAGCATGAAACGAATCGTACTGACATGTGCAGTGCTGCTGCTGAGCGGCCAGGCGCTGGCGGATGACTGCGCCAACGCGAACACGCAGATTGAGATGAACACCTGTGCGGCAGAGCAGTATAAGGCGGCCGACGCCAAACTTAATGAAACGTACCAGAATGCGCTAAAGCGCGCCGCCCCAACCCAGCGCGATTTACTGAAAAAAGCGCAAATATCATGGATAACTTTGCGCGATGCAGATTGTGCATTAATCAGTTCCGGTACCGAAGGCGGTAGCGTTCAGGCGATGATTTCCAGCCAGTGCCTGACGGATAAGACCAACGAGCGCGAAGCGTTTCTCGCCTCGCTCTTGCAGTGTGAAGAAGGCGATTTAAGCTGCCCGTTACCGCCGGCCAGTTAACGCACGCGGATCCCTTCAATAATCATCCGCTGTACGCTCTCCACCGTTTGGTTAAAAAAGGCTTCATCACGCAGCGTTGCGCCCGTCACCGCCTCTACCTGTGGGGCAAAATCGGCGTAGTGCTGAGTTGAAGCCCAAATCATAAAAATCAGATGATGCGGATCGACCGGAGCCAGTTTTCCGCTTTTGATCCAACCGGCAATCAGCGCGGATTTCTCATCAATTAGCGTTTTGAGATCCCCCTCCAGTTCTGCCATCAATAAAGGCGCTCCGGCCAGCATCTCCATACAAAACAGCCGTGAGGCCTGAGGGTAATCGCGCGACACTTCCAGCTTAAGGCGAATGTATTCTTTAATGGCCACCAGCGGTGCAAAGTCTTCGCGAAAAGCTTTCAATGGAGCTAGCCAGATGTCGAGGATCTGCCGTAAAACGGCGATATAAAGCACCTCTTTTGACGGGTAGTAATAAAGTAAATTGGTTTTTGACACGCCCGCCTGCTCTGCCACCTGCTCCAGGCGAGTGCCGTGGATCCCATATTGGGAGAAGATATTTAATGCCGCGGTTAAGATGGCCTGGCGTTTTGCACTGACGGCCTGCGAGCGCTTACCTGTTTTTTTCTCTGCGCGTTGGACCATGCGCCCTCTCCTTCTTGTGAGGGTGTCAGCATACCAAATCACGCGGTGAATGGTTAAATTAAAGCGATTCCGGCGGCGCCTCTTGTCCAAGCGCTTTTTTCTTTTTGAACTTCAGCTCGCTGACCAGTACGCCAACAATAATGAATGCCGCACCAAGCAATGCAAGTAGCGGTAAACGTTCACCCGCCAGACGGCCAAAGATCCCCGCCCACACCGGCTCACCGGTATAAATAACCGTTGCGCGCGTCGGCGAAACGCTGCGCTGCGCCCAATTCATGGTGACCTGAATAATCGCGCTAAAAATCCCCAGCCCCAGCGCCACCACCAGCAATCCGGTAGACATTGGTGGTACGGTCTCTCCGGCCGGTCCCATCGCCATAAACGCCACTATCGAAGCGGTTGCCAGTTGCACTACCGTTACCCGACGTACATCCACTTTTCCCGCCCACGCGCTAATCAGGATAATTTCTGCCGCAATCGCCACCGCACCGGCAAGCGTGATCCACTCGCCTTCGCCCAGGGCCAGTAAATTGCCTCCCGGTCCGGCAAGAAAAATCAATCCGATAAAGGCCAGCACAATGCCGACGCACGGCATCAGGCCAGGCATGCGCCCCAGGCACAGCCATTGTAAAAGCGGCACCAACGGTACGTACATCGCGGTAATAAACGCCGATTTACTGCTGGGAATAAACTGTAGCCCCCAGGTTTGCAGACTATAGCCCAGCGCAATTGCGATACCGATTGCAACCCCAGCTTTGACTTCCAGCCACGTCAGCTTATGCAGTGTGTGTAACGATAAAAGCGCGACCGCCAGCGCGGCAGTGGCAAAACGCACACCGACAAAGAAAAAAGGGCCGCTCAGGGTAACGGCATATTGCACCGCCAAAAACGTGCCACCCCAGAACATGGTGATCACAATGAGGATCGCTTCCTGAGGTTTAACAGAGAAGGAATAACGAGAAAGTAATGACATGAGACACCCGATTAACTGAATGTCATTAGTCTGCGTTGCGTTTTGTTACAGTTCAACCTTGCAGACAAAAAAAACCGCCGGAAAGACCCGGCGGCGGTGGCTACGTAACGTCTGTCTCTGACACTCAGCCGTCACGACATATCTGACAGATAGCCCGACAATTACGATTTGTTGTTGCCGTGGCTATTTTTGCCCCCTTTTTTGCCTGCCTCTGAAGCGCGTTGCGGGTCATTCTTGAAGTTGCCCCCGCTGTGCTGGCCACCTTTTCGACCTGCTTCTGATGCTCTTTCGCGGTCTTCCGCAAAGTTGCCGGAACCGCCCCGATGGTTTGCCATTACTGACCTCCGTCATTGATTAGACATCATATTGCATAGGTACTGAGGAGTGATACCTCACGCAGCGTTACGGGCGAGGCCCTGAAAATAACTGCGTGGGAATAAGCATAGTGAAGCGTGGCCAGGGCAGACGCTAACTGTAATATCCTGCAACAGGATCAGGAGTGACAAAGAAATAATCACAATAAGAAATCAATAAGTCTTTCTTATGACTACCGAATTCTACCCGGTTAAATATGTATCATTTTGCTACAAAGCAGGTTGTTATAAAAATTGTTATAAATCAAAGAAGTGATTGTGAAATTTGCACTCCTGACAGTACGTCATATCTTTAAAGGTAGGTAGCGAATCGCTACGGACACGGTTAACTCGAGGAGTAGTGTAAAATGGCAAAAGTTCTGGTGCTTTATTATTCTATGTACGGACACATTGAAACTATGGCCCACGCAGTCGCAGAAGGCGCAAATAAGGTAGATGGCGCAGAAGTGATTATTAAGCGTGTACCAGAGACCATGCAGCCCGAGATTTTCCTTAAGGCTGGCGGCAAAACACAAAACGCACCAGTCGCAACCCCGCAAGAACTGGCTGATTACGACGCCATCATTTTTGGTACCCCCACGCGCTTTGGTAATATGTCCGGTCAGATGCGTACCTTCCTCGACCAGACTGGCGGGCTGTGGGCCTCTGGCGGCCTGTACGGCAAACTCGCCAGCGTATTCAGCTCAACGGGAACCGGCGGCGGTCAGGAACAAACCATTACATCAACCTGGACTACGCTTGCCCACCATGGGATGGTGATTGTACCTATCGGTTACGCGGCGCAAGAGCTGTTTGATGTCTCACAAGTTCGCGGCGGTACCCCTTACGGTGCAACCACCATTGCCGGAGGCGACGGCTCCCGCCAGCCAAGTCAGGAAGAATTATCTATCGCCCGCTATCAGGGTGAATATGTCGCAGGTCTGGCAGTAAAACTCAACGGCTAATCTTCAACAGGAGGATTCGAATGCCAACTCAAGAAGCGAAAGCCCATCGCGTCGGCGAATGGGCAAGTCTGCGCAATACATCGCCGGAAATAGCCGAAGCCATTTTTGAAGTCGCGCATTATGACGAGAAACTGGCGGAAAAAATTTGGGAAGAAGGTAGCGATGAGGTACTCATCAAAGCCTTTGAAAAAACAGACAAAGATTCGCTCTTTTGGGGTGAACAGACTATCGAACGCAAAAACGTCTAGCGCGCTGACTCCCCCGCGAACACGGGGGAGTTTTCTTTTACTTAGCCGCCTCATTCAGCACGCTATCGAACTTATCTATCGTGCAAAAACCATCCGCATCTATCGGACATCCTTTCAGCTCCAGCGTTACGCGCTGCGCCGGAGATTTCAGCGTCAGAACGTCTGCATTACGCAACTGCTGCGAGCTCTGATACACATACTCGATTTTCATCAGATCACGATTTGCATTGCTGTCATGCCAGCGCTGGAAGACAATCTTCCCGCCAATCGGCGTACGCTCGTTCTGATCGTGAAGTTGGTACGGTTTAAAATCCAGCGCGGTGAGCAGCGAAGCGATATTTGAATCATGCCCCACCAGCACGGTTATTTTCGGTGCTTTCGCGCGTTCAGTAACCAGCGCATTATCAATATATTTCACCAGTGGTTTGGCGACGTTCTGCGCCACTTCCGGGGAGGTGAACAGGCTATCCTGATAGCCGTTTTTCAGCTTCGACAGAACCTTCCACTGCTGATCGGATTTAATCTCGCCCCAGGCAACTTTGTCCATTGGGAAGCCTTCGTAATATTGCAGCGTGAAGGCATCAACCAGCGAATTCCCCACCTTCAGCGGCCCCGAAACGCCTGGCTCCTGCTGGTATTTCGCACTAAACGTATCTTTGGCATCGGTCAGGGAACACTGCTGTTTTTCTTTGCAGGACGGAGAGTCTTTGTAGTCGGTCATTTGCTCAAGCAACTGATAGCTATCGTTGAGCTGCATTTTACTACGCTCTTTCTCCATGGCCTGAACGGCCTGCTGGCTGAAGACGGCGGAATCATCGGTGATCACCGGATTAAAGGTAGGATCCATGGTGCCCATTTTTTCCTGATGATGGACCGGAACATCGCAACCAGGGAAAGCACCGGTGACAAAGAACTGCGCCGTGGCGACCGTACGCTGCAGGCTGTTAGCATAGGTATAGACCGTATTCGGTGCCGGGCATTCGCCCGATTTCACCATCCCCTGCTCTGCCAGCCACTCTCGCATGTAGTGGCCCATATAGATTTCCAGCACACCGCCTTTAGTAGTGAGTTGTCCGCCGGGGACATCCCATTCTGGCCATTGTTTGGGGGTGGACTGCTCAAGAACGCTGCCATTATTGGCTAAAGGTGCGCGTAAGTTATGCCGACTCATCATCAATACTTGCTGAAGCTGATAGCCTTCCGGCGCGGTCTGCGCCTGCGCGGCGGTTGACAATAAGACAGCCCCAGCCACGGCTGTGGCGATTAACGATTTATTCATCCCTACGACCTCTTGTTGTTATCAATCACAACAGAGTGTGACAGAAATATGACATATTTCCGGGAACGCTTTCGCAAAACAGACCATCTAGCGTGTCGTTTTAACACCAAATTCGGTTTCGAGTTTACGAATGCCAAGAGGTGTGAAGATGATATGGCGGCTGCCCTGTTCGGTTTTTATCCATCGCTGTTCACTGAACCAGCGCAGCAGCGTTGCGCCAAGCACACCACCAGGATGATAACGTCGTTCGCTCCAGTCCAGACAACCGCAGGTTAACTTCCGCCGGGATGAGCCCGCCGCCAGGACAATCCCCATCCGGGCCAGATTTTCCTGGCCAAGAGGAGTCAGCGTTTCACCATCCGGCGTTAACCACTGACGGGAAACCAGCGTATCGAACAACCTCACCGCGACCTCTCCGGCGAGATGGTCGTAGCAGGTGCGGGCATGGCGCAAACCTGGCGGTGTAGTGATTCTGCGGGGCGTTGATGTCGCCCACGCAACGCCCATCAGGCGTTCCAGCAGTTCAGCGATATCGGAACCTGCAAGGCGAAAATAACGATGTCTGCCCTGCGCCAACGCGACAACAAAACGTTGTTCGCACAGACGCGCCAGATGCGCGCTGGCGGTCGACGCGGATATATCCGCCACCGCGCTGAGCTCAGTTGCAGTCCAGGCGCAGCCATCCATTAGGGCGCACAACATACGCGAGCGCGATTTATCGGCCATCACTGCCGCAGTGAGTGCCATTTTCGACTCCAGATCGCCCTCTTCTTCATGTAATATCACGGATGCCATAACGACCTCATTGGCCCTGAATCTCTGAATTAACGATGCCATGAAAGTCGCGCAAAGTCACCGCACCGGTCACACAGCACGCAGCATCATCTCTGTACCCAACCCGACCAGACAAAACAGAAAACAGCGTTTAAACACGAGCGGAGAAATAACCCTTCGCACACGGGTACCTATCCATTGGCCAATCAGCGCAGGAACAATGGCCAAAGCCGACAAACTTAGCGATTGTATGGGCAGCGCGTTGTGCCACCACAGACCCAGCGCCAATGCCAGGGTCGAAAAGGTAAAAGAGATCCCGAGCGCCTGCACCAGTTCATCTTTCTCAAAGCCGAGGGACTGGATCCAGGGCACTGCGGGCATCACAAACACCCCGGTTCCGCCGGTCAATAAGCCGGTCACAAATCCAATAACGAGGGAGTATGGTTTTTCACGCTGCGGGGCCACCACGATTTTCTTTCCCGCCAGCGTCCAGATAGCGTAGGCCACCAGCGCCACGCCGAGCGCAAACTGGGTACGGGTGGTGTCCCCCCCGGTAATCCAGGTGCTGGCAAGCAGAGTCGCCATTACCACTGTCAGCAGCATTGGCCACAGTCGTTTGAGTAATTGGCGTGTATTTCCGCCACCGCCAAACTGGAACAAATTGCTTATCAGCGAAGGCAATAGCAGCATGGCCGCCGCGGCAACTGGCGAAATAAGCGATCCGAGGATCCCCATTGCCACGGTGGGTAATCCCATACCCGTAACGCCTTTCACCATCCCCGCGAGGACAAATGTAGCTGTAATCATCACCACCAGAGCGGGTTCAAACGCTAAAGAACTCGTCATGTTGCACTTTCCTGGAAAAGAGAAGATGCCTGATTCTGGACGTTAATCACTGTGTTTGCTTCGTCAGGCAACGAAATATGCCTTCCTGGCGAGGGTGACGTCATAAAAAATGCCGGGTTTCCCCGGCACATTTATCAGAACGTTTTCGCCCACCACAACCGAAGTTTCATGCCCCAGTAGCTGGTCCAGCCGCTGGTGGTTGATACCACCCGACCTTGTGACATCACCACCAGCGTGGGCGTGACGCTGATCGCCCAACTGCGGGAAATGGCCCCGTTCGCATCATTGATGACTGGAAAGTCCACGCCTTTTCGCGACAGCCAGCGAGATACCTCAGCTTCATTTCCGGAACGTAACGCAATGGTCATCACATTTTCCCCTTCCGAACGCAGCCTGGCGACTTCCGGCGTCGTGAAGCGGCATACGCCGCACCAGCTCGCCCAGAAATAAAGCAACACCGGCTCGTCTTTGCTGAGCGCCGCCAGCGTGACGGTTTCACCATCCAGCGTTTGTAAAGGCGTGCTGTCAAAGGAGGCAGGGAGCTGCGGCGCGCGCCAGGCATCCATCAGCAGCATCGCCCCCGCCAACAATGCCAGTAAGATCAGCCCTTCGCGCAGCCAGCGGCGCAGTTTACTGAGCATTGGCCGCCGCCAGTTTTTCTTTTACCACTTCCTCAAGGGTTTCCCACGACACCGCACCGGGAATAAGTTCATCACCAATAATCGTTGCGGGGGTTCCCTGCACCCCCACCAGTCTCGCCAGTTGCAGGTTAGTACTCAGCGTTTCAGCACTTTGGGCATCCAGCGTCACCGGACTGGCCCCCGCTTTTTCCTGCGCCTGCTTGATACTGACGTCGGTATGATAGCCCTTCTTCTGCATCAATTTTTCATGTAATGCCAGGGACTGTTGCGGATGCTCATGCCAGGTGGTCAACACGGTCCGCGCCGCCAGTTCCGAGCTTTCACCTTTAAACGGCAGCGGTTTAATCACCACCGCCACGTCAGGATATTTCTGCACAATTTTTTCCAGCATTGGATCCAACTGCTTGCAGTATGGGCAGTTGTAATCGGTGAAGTTTATCAGGGTCAGTTTCGCCTGCTTCGCGCCAAGCCGCGGGCTGTTGGGATCGTTAAACAAGGCTTCCTGAATTAATGCTTCAATTTGCTTTTCCTGTTCCGGGGTAAACGGCGCAGGCTCTTTCGCGATACTGACGGCAGAAAACAAGGTTAACAGCAGAACAATCATCATTTTCATGGGGTTACTCCTTTGGCATCATTCAACGTTTGCAGTACCGCATCGCGGGTTAACAACGTGGGTAACGCCTGGCCATCTGGCAGACCGGGGCCATAAATTTGGTTATACGGCACAGCAACCTGGCCGCGTTTTTTTAGAAATGCGGTAATAGCTTCAGAAGGGAGTGTCCAGTCGCCGCGCAGCGCCACCACATCCGGCTGTTGCAATGCGGCCTGTACGTCTTCTTTATGCAACACGTTGTATTTGTTTACCTTACAGGTGATGCACCAGTCGGCTGTGACGTCAATGAACACGCGCTTATGTTGTGCCAGCGCATCCTCAATCGCTTGCTCGCTTAGCGGTTGCCAGTTCACGCTTTCTTTAGCGCTACTTTGTCCGCTAAACCCTAAGTGTGGGAGCAGCAACGTCGCAAGCCAGATAGCCGAACCCAGCATCATCACGCCAAGCAGACGCCGCAAAATATTCATCCACCGCCCTGGTCGCGGCAAACGCAGCGCCAGACCGGGACGCAGGGCCACCAGCAGCCACGGTAAGCTCATCCCCAGCCCTAGTGCGATAAACAATCCCCACAACGTCGGCAGCGAAGCGGTCAATGCTACCGCCACCGCCGTTCCCAGAAACGGGGCACTGCACGGCGTGGCAAGCAGTGTCGCAAATGCACCTTGCCAGAAATGTCCCGACAGTCCGTTGCCGCCGTGAGTCGCCAGCGTGGTGGTCATTGCAGAAGGCAGGCGGAATTCAAACCACCCGAACAGGCTGGCGCTGAACGTCAGCATCACCAGTACCATGACGCCAATGAACCATGGATTCTGAAACTGGATCCCCCAGCCAAGGGCCTGATTGGTTAAACGCAGCACCGTCATCAATAGCGCCAGTGCCATAAACGAGACCAGTATTCCGGCTACCGATGCGAGGAACTGACGACGGATCTGGCGACGACTTTTTTCCTCGACCAGCAAAATAGAGCCCAGCTTCATGCCGAGAACCGGTAACACACAAGGCATCAGATTGAGGATCAAACCACCCAGCAGTGCCATGAGCACCACTTGCCACAGTGGGAGTGAGGCGTTCTCAACAACCGGGGCTTCGCCAATCGCCAGACGACTCTCCTGGGCAACACCGTTATCTGCCAGCACCAGCGTGACTGACTTACCACGCAGATCCGGCGCGCCTTCTCCCCAACCGTCATGTACAGGTACCGTGGCGCGTAACATCTCCCCCTCAACATGGATTTGCGGCATGCCAAAATCCGTATCATCAACAGCATCCAGATACAGCCCCGGTGCAGTCCAGCCTCCCGCACGGTGAGCCTCGACGACTAACTCTCCCGCCCGTGCGCCAGCGCTCAGAGTATCGGTCAGGCCGCTGGCAAGTGGGATCTGTCCCATCGCCTGAGCATAATCATGTGCAAAAGTCGGGTCCTGGGCTGTGGGCGTCACGGAAAAAGGAAAATCCGTCAACAGGCAAACGTTGCTACAGGTAGATAGCGTCAAAACGCCGCTGAGCGTGGCGGGCGCTCTACCGCGCACCACCATCGGAAACGTCACCTTATCGTGATACCCCTGGGTAGTGATATTGGCGACCTCAAAACGAGCAGGGGTTGGCCAGGACCAGTCGACCGCAGGCATTTCCCCTTTCCAGGCGATAGCAGGCGCAACGCCCCCCTCGCCCGGAGAACGCCAGTAGGTTTTCCAGCCGTCCTCCAGTTTGACATCCAGCAGCAGACGGGTTTCTCCGCCTGCGGACGTATCAGCGCGTAACCGCACGCTGGCGTGATCGTTATCGGGTGAACGCAGCCAGCCGGGTTCAGCCGCCCAGGATACGGGCAGCCATAGCAATAACAGACAGAGCAACGCCTGTCTGAAAACAGTCATCATAGTTTTTCTCCGTGAATAATTATCTAACAGTCAGCAACGGCTGTTCTGTCATTCACGGAAGACGCAAAATCGGAGATGCACCCGGAGAGTGGGCGGCGAAATGGCTCGCGGTGGGAAAAAAGGTAGGCGAAACGCCCGCACTGGCGCCAGCAACGACAACAGCAGGCACAGCACCAGAATAGCACCTTCAAACAGTACGGGTGGCGCAGCCAGTAATGACTTCGCGCTCAGTTCACAAGGGGTAACGGGTGAGGCCTCGTCGGTCTGCACTTGCGCGCTGGCGGCAACGCTTGTAACGGCGGTATCCATCTGCAACGCGTGCAGGCCCGCCATGCGTTGTGCGGTGCAAACCATCACCACAACACATGCCAGACAGAGGAACCACCATCCCATCCGTTGACGTTTCGCCATTATACCCTCACTCATTGATGCGAGTTATCTTAACCACTCGCCAGGTTTTGGCAACCTTTACGCTGTAAAGTTATGTCCTGCTATCTGCTGGATATACCGCGATTTCAATCAGATTGAGATCGGGATCCCTGACATACACCGAGCGAATAGGTCCTGTCGCACCGGTACGTGCAACGGGCCCTTCAATAATCTCAACTCCGTGGGTTTGAAACGTCTCCATCACCTCTTCCAGCGTACGCGTGGTGATAAAACACAAATCCAGCGCCCCCGGCGTTGGCGCGTAGGCTTTGGGTTCAAACTCTTTTCCCCGAATGTGGAGATTGATTTTCTGATTGCCAAAGACAAAGGCTTTCCGACCTTGCGCGAAGGTTTCCAGCCTCATGCCTAAAAGCTCGACATAGAAACGAACGCAAGCCTCTTCATGATTGGTGGTTAGTACCAGGTGATCCAGGTGGTCAATCATAGCGATATCCATTTGGGTTGCTCATCTCTGACACTTAACCTATTCATTCACGCACGACAAGAAAAAGAAAATCTACGGGGTATTTGCAGAACTTAGCGCAATACCTTGCTATTCACGCTTTAAAATCGAAATGATAATTAATCATATTTTCGTCTTCGTTTATTACACTAGACATTGCTAAAATACCCCTGAAAATATCACGCAAGTTATCATTCACTATTTACGAAGAATGCATGTAGATAATTCAATGACAGCACACAAATAATGTCCGCTACGTACTGATGCGTAAATGAAAGTAAGGGTCAGCGTATTTTCAGAAGATTCCATTATTATATCCAGGCGCAATGAATAACGTATTCATTAGCAGAATGATTTGTTTATTAAATGTTATTTAGAGTATATGGAAATGAAAAAATATTTATTACCCCTGATTGGGTTACTTTTTACAGTTAGCGCTCAGGCAGCATCATTTACCGACGGCAAAGAGTATATCACCCTGGAAAAACCTGTCGCTTCCGCACCGCCGGCGCTGAAGTTTTTCTCATTCTACTGCCCTTCCTGTTATCAGTACGATGAAGTTTTTGAAATCACTGATAACGTGAAAAAAGTATTGCCTGCAGATGTCAAACTCACCGAATACCACGTCGACTTTTTAGGACCGCTGGGGCAAGACATGACCCACGCCTGGTCCGTCGCCATGCTGTTAAACGTACAAGATAAAGTTAAGCCGTTGCTTTTTGATGCCGTTCAGAAAAAACAAACCGTTAAAACAGCGGACGATATTCGTAACGTATTTATCAGCGCGGGCGTCAGCGCCAGTGATTATGATGCGGCATGGAATAGCTTTGCCGTGAAATCACTGACCGCTAAGCAGCAAGAAATGGCGAAGGCAGTTGATTTAACCGGTGTGCCCGCCATTTTTATCAACGGAAAATATATGATCAATCCAAAAGGACTGAAGTCTGATGACCTTAATGCATTCGTGCAAAACTATGCTGATACGGTCCGCTTCCTGATAAGCAAATCCTGATGTTTAGCTAATCTCATTTTTCGCACCACACAACAGATGCCGTAACCTCAACTGCGCTGTTGGTGGTGCAATGCCTGCATCGTTTATCGCAATATCCTCCCTTCCCGGTTGGCATTCGCCGTTATCAGGATTACCCTAAACTTAGCGGTGATACCTGTTGTCAGGGTTCACCTTCTGCAAGTGTTGATTTACACGAGAGAACGCTATGGAATTAAAGGATTATTACGCCATTATGGGCGTGAAACCGACAGACGATCTCAAGACAATCAAGACCGCCTATCGTCGACTCGCCCGTAAATATCATCCTGATGTCAGCAAAGAGACTGACGCGGAGGCCCGGTTTAAAGAGGTTGCAGAAGCCTGGGAAGTATTGAGTGATGAGCAGCGACGCGCCGAGTACGACCAGCTGTGGCAGCACCGCAACGACCCACAGTTCAGCCGTCAATTCCAGCAAGGAGAGAATCAAAGCTACAGCGCCGAAGATTTCGACGATATCTTCTCCTCCATTTTTGGTCAGCGTGCGCACCAGTCGCGCCAGCGCCCTGCCAGCCGCGGGCACGACATCGAAATCGAAGTTGCCGTATTCCTCGAAGAAACGCTTACTGAGCATAGCCGCACTATCAGTTACAACCTGCCAGTCTACAATGCGTTTGGCATGGTAGAACGAGAAATTCCTAAAACGCTGAATGTGAAAATTCCGGCTGGCGTCGGTAACGGCCAGCGCATCCGTCTGAAAGGCCAGGGCACCCCCGGCGAAAACGGTGGGCCGAACGGTGATTTGTGGCTGGTGATTCATATTGCGCCGCATCCGCTGTTCGATATCGTTAATCAGGATCTGGAAGTTGTCGTTCCCCTCGCGCCGTGGGAAGCTGCGCTGGGTGCGAAAGTAACCGTTCCGACGCTGAAAGAGAGCATCCTGCTGACCATTCCTGCAGGCAGCCAGGCCGGTCAGCGGCTACGCATTAAAGGCAAGGGTCTGGTAAGTAAAAAACATACCGGCGATTTGTATGCGGTGATCAAAATAGTCATGCCACCGAAACCTGACGACGCCAGTGCCGCCCTGTGGCAACTACTGGCGGATGCACAAAAGACCTTTGATCCGCGCAAAGAGTGGGGGAAAGCATAATGGCTAACGTTACCGTCACTTTTACCATTACCGAATTTTGTCTGTACACCGGTGTGTCAGAAGAAGAGCTGCATGAGATTGTCGGCTTAGGGGTGATAGAACCCCATGAAGACGAGACGTTTGACGATCATGCGCTGACAGTAATGCGTCGCGCGGTGCGCCTTCGTCAGGAGCTGGAACTTGACTGGCCAGGGATTGCCGTTGCGCTGACGTTGCTGGAGGAGAACGCTCAGTTACGCCAGGAAAACCGCCTGCTGCGCCAGCGCCTGTCTCGCTTTATCAGCCATCCTTAGTGTGTCAGGACCAGCATGGTGCTGGTCCTTTTATTATCCGCCCCGCGCTCTTAATGACATTGCCCAGCAGATGGCATACAGTCTCAGATAAGAATTATCTTAAACAATAAGACGTTGAGTCATGCAGCTTAAACCCCTCACGAAAGGTCGTTTTCACAACATCTGGCAGCAGGATGATGCCTTGATTGAGAAGATATTTCAGGAACTGCTCTCTGAAACGCAGATTATCCAGGAAGATGAGTATCTATACCGCCAGGGACAGGTTGTCGATCGACTGATCATGGTGCAATCCGGAAGAATTTCGCTGCGTTACAGCGCGGAGAATGGTCGCCGATTCCAGTTGGGCGCCATGGAATGCGACGAGCAGCTGTTTGGTGAAATGGAGTTTTTTACCGGGTATCGCTGCCAGCTTGATATCGTCGCGGAAGAACCACTGACCGTAGCGGTGTGCAGCTGTGACCGTCTGGAAGAAGCGCTGAATCAGCATCCCAGACTGGCGATATTTTTTGCCAGTGCAATGGCGATTGATTATCAGGATATGCTGGAAATCTTCCTGCACCGGATGCTCTACCCTATCGTACATAACGTGGCGTATGACCTGTATCGCCAGCATCAGAACAAGCAGCCGATGGATGGTTTCCATAAAAAATACCAGGAAGCTGAGCGATTCGGCACAACCGACCGGGTCTATCGGCGGGCGGTTAAAGCGCTGACGGATGCCGGGCTGGTAACGCGAACGAAGCAAGGACTGGAAATTAAGGATCTGGATGGGCTGCGTAAATTTCTCGGCAATGACATCATTGACTGACACACCAACTCTCGTAAACAGAGCATTGGTGTGTCATTTCGGCGCAATCAGAACTTATAGGTGAGATTGAAATAGTGACCGAGCCCGGTGGTTCGCCCTGCTCCGCCGTGGTTTTCCATCAATGCCATGTTACGGAAATACTTCAGGCCATAACCGACTGCATAATGCTCTGAATGCCAGTAGATACCGTTATACCATTCAATCGCGTTATTGCTGTATAACGGTTGATTAGCAATCTTATTCGCGGCGAACTGGTAGTCAAAGTACCCCTGATAGTTCAGATAACTGCCGTTGGCAAAGGTATAGAATGGCGTCGACCAGTTAGTCGAGAACATGTAACCATCCCACTTTCCTTCGTTATCCGCACCGTAGTTTTCACGAACATAATGCGCATAGATGTTCATTCCCACCAGACCAAACCACGGGACCTTCACATCTGTACCCAGACCAACGTAATGTTCAAATAATTCCCGGTCGCCAATGTTATTTACCGTTGCAATATAGAATTCGTTAAACGGCCCAACGGATAAATCTTTATTAAAAATGGCGTCCAGGGAAAAACGTGGAGATATCTTGGCAAAGAAGTTATCACCACCGTGACGATCGTCCTGCTCGCGATCCAAAATATCAAAGAAATCCACATAACCGTACAGATCGATAATGCCAGAGCGTGCACCAAACTCCAGTTCCAGATAGGTGTCATTGCGAATACCATATGGCACTTTCGCGTCCACACTTTGCATTAAGTTCATCTGCATCCAGTTAAAATCATTTTTACGGATGTTGCCATCAGTATAGTCAGCCGCGAATGCTTGCATACAGCTCATTGCCACTACTGCACCCAGGATTGTTTTTTTAATCATTAATTTATTCTTTTTCAGCATTTTCAATTCCTTTGAGTAAGGTTGAGTATCGCCTCACCATATAAATGGTGTGGCGACTGGCTATTTAATTAAAGAGGTAAGTATTATTAGTGCTTTTAATTACGTTTGAGTTTTAATGTCGCCATTAACATAACAAAGATAATTAAATACAACACCGGTATTGCGTACATAATTTTCTGTAATCCCATTGTTTTTTCCATGAGCGCGCTGATCGCCGGACTAAACATGGCCCCGGCACTGCCGCTAATTAAAATATAAGAAACGTTCTGACTGCTCGCACGCTTCACGAAAGAAACACCATAGGCAATAAATGAGTTATACAGCGCAGCACAGACAAAGCCGTAACTGTATGCCAGATAATCAAGCCCGGAGATATTATCCTTCGTGACGATAATTGTGGTAATAATGCTAGCCAGCAAAATAATACTTAGCAGGAAATAATGTATCTTCACCCGAGAAACAATGACGGTTGATACTAATGCCCCGACCAGCGCAGCGCCCCAGTATTGCGTAATAATATTTCCTGCTTCTTCAAAGGGAATGCCAAATTTGTTCTTCACAAATAATGGTGCCCAGGTCAGGAAGGTGTACAGCGCCAGCATACCTAAGAACAGGCCAATGCCTCCGCTGATAATCCCTGGATTCCACTCCGATTTTACCTTGTCTGTCCGATCTGCCGTGGGCGACGTCTCGCAGGCAGTAAAGCGGGTGAGCGCCACAACGCCCAGCGTGAGTAAGGCCACCATACCCACGCTCAGATAGCTGTAACTCCACGACATATTGTGCGTCAGGGCGAAGGTGGTGATCAGCGGGAAAACTACACCCGCGACGTTAAAAGTGGCGTCCTGCACCACCAGCATCGTACTTTGAATACGATCCTGCCAGACCGATACCACAATCGTTCCTGCCACGCACAGACCGATCCCACCGCAAAAACCCACCAGGGTCATGGCGACCATCACCGGCCATAAGCCAGGGCTTAAGTGCATTACCAGAGCGCAAAGGAACACTATCGAATAGATAATGAGCGTCATACGCTTCACACCGATTTTCTCAATCAGGAAAAAGGCGGCGATGGTGCCGGCTAATGCTCCACCATTGAGCAACGAAAATATCGAAGCAACGGTATTCACATCGGCACCGTAGCGTACTGCAATCGGTTCGATTAGCATACCGAACTGACTGGCAAACCCTGCCATAATAAAATTTGCCAGAAAACTAATCAGCGTAAGTGCTA
This sequence comes from Citrobacter sp. Cpo089, assembly GCF_030332695.1. Taxonomy (NCBI): domain Bacteria; kingdom Pseudomonadati; phylum Pseudomonadota; class Gammaproteobacteria; order Enterobacterales; family Enterobacteriaceae; genus Citrobacter; species Citrobacter sp. Cpo089. The sequence continues at coordinate 122,107 of NZ_JAOWHJ010000076.1, forward strand.
TTTTATTCTTCATATAATGCCATCTCTGATTGGTTCAATTAAAAGCCGGAACTAAGCGGTAACAGCAGTATTTAGCGCCAGCTCAATCATGTTGTTAAAGGTCAATTGTCGTTCTTCTGCCGTTGTTTCTTCACCTGTCAGGCAATGATCGGAGACAGTTAAAATAGCCAGCGCTTCAATATTAAACTGATGTGCTAAAGCGTATAAGCCTGCTACTTCCATATCTACACCCAGTACACCGAATTTTTCCAGTGCCGGTATTAAATTTTCGTCAGGATCGTAATAAAGATCGCCGCTGAAAACATTGCCGACTTTAATATCGATACCCGCCTTCTGTGCCAGCGTCCACGCCTGCTGTAATAATGGGAAATAGGCAGATGTTGCCATCGCATAGCCCGCGCTACGTTTTAAATTTGTGACTGAATCCGTTCCGGCGGCGACGGCCAGGATAATATCGCGCATTTTGACATGATGTTGTGTTGCGCCTAAACTGCCGACGCGAATAATTCTTTGCACACCAAAATCATGTACCAGTTCATGGGCATAAAGCGTCATTGAAGGAATGCCCATTCCATGTCCCATCACCGAAACAGGTTGCCCAAAATATAAACCGGTATAACCCAGCATATTACGTACATTGGTGACTTCGCGGTAATCCATTAAATAATTTTCGGCAATAAATTTAGCACGGAGCGGATCGCCCGGCATAATAACGGTTGGCGCGAAATCCCCTGGCTTGGCATTAATATGTGCAGTCATAACAATTCCTGAATTATGGGTATTGAAGATATGCAGGGATTGTAACCAGACGTTTGTGAGGTGATTGAGGACAAAAGTCCTGCTCAGAGGATCGGCCTCTCATTTTTGAGAGTTAGTGGTGCAGGTAAGTGGTAAAACGGAACACAGCGTGTTGGTCTTCTGGCTTGCGGTGAATAACGTCAGCACCCCAGCGCAAAGAAGCAGTACGTTGCTCATGGCAAACGTGCACTGCCAGATAAAGGCGAGGACCGCGACGGGAACCAGGCACAAGAAAGCGCCTCACCATCCGATTGTGGTCCCCCCAGATCCCCCCCACCAGCGGCGTGGCTACTACCGTCGCCAGCAGCAGGGGCTTACGATTCCCATTTATAATCCGTATGCAGAATAGCACCATAGATAATTGCATTTCTGTCTCTTGCCGCTCAATATTGTTTTTAAAGGAGGCTTATTGTTATTATCGTTTTCCATTCTAAGATTGAGTTATGCATGCCATGATCCCATTTAGATTTAGTGAGATGACTCACGCCGATATTCCTGCTGTTCAGTCGTTCCTTATTGAGCATCTTAATTTATTCTTCAATGCCGGCAGATCCATGCCTTCTGCCGAAGAAGATCTCTTTGATCTCGAACAACAGTATCTGTTACAGGAAAGAAATTTATTGCTTTGCGCATGGAATGAAAACCAAGAATTAATCGCCACACTGGCGGTATGTCAATATAATGATCGTATTACTGAACTGCGTGGGCGCTACAACTTGCGTGAAACGGCAGAAATTTGTCGTTGCTACGTGGATGAACGCTATCGTAGACAGGGGATTGGTAGCCAATTGTTTGCTTTAGCAGATGTATTCTGTCAGCAACATCAATATAAAACGTTGTATCTTCACACCCACCATTTTTTACCAGGAGGATATCACTTCTGGTTGCGTAATAATTTTAAGGTGATTATGGATATGCAGGATGAATGGCAATTGGTACATATGGAGAGTTCGTAAAAAAAGGATTCAAACACCAATCCGCAGCATTTTTGATGGTGATCAATATGTTTTATACGCAGAGATTGAATCAAGCTCGTAATTTGATCAACATCAATCAATTCTCATTTAGCTTTCTGTTGTTATTTTCATTTATAGCAACACACAGAGCAATGCATCTACATCCTATTGTTTTTACTGGTTATTTTCAGAACGACATTATCTTTATACCTCTTACATTCCGTGGTTGACCTTGTTAACAATTGCCGTTAGAGTCACTTTCGACAGCATTTCATTACATTTTGTGTATGAATAGGAATATGGTGAGAATTATTTAATTCAATTCCATAACTGCCCCCGCAACTGTAGGCGGATGCAGAATATCCTTGTGTGGCTAATAAGCCACAGGTCACTGTAAAGTTTATCTTTATGGGAAGGCTGATATTCTGATTACCGTGAGTCAGGAGACCTGCTGTCAATGATGTATACCATTGAGTGGACGGGATGGTCCATGGGATGAATTATTTGACACCAGCAGTAGTGTATTTATGAATAAGATTTTGGCTAAGTCAGTATTACTTGCATTTTTCGCATATCTTTATTCTTAAATTTCACGATTCAATGTCATCTATCTTCATGTCTCCTCCCGATATATGGAATGAAATGAGCCATGACCAGACCTTAAGATTCTGGCATCAACGGGACGATGACAATGCACGATAATTCTACCTTTTACTCCTCTAAAAAAACGCTTCTGGCTGTTTTTGGTACCACTGCTCTACTGCTCGCTTCCGGTTTTTCTGACGCGGCAAAAACCGAATATCCTCTGACGATTAAAAACTGTGGCCGCGAGATTACCTTTAATCAGGCACCAACGCGCGTGGCAACGGTGGGTCAGAACAGTACCGAGATCCTCTATTCATTAGGCCTTGCCGATCGCGTCGTCGGTACTTCATTGTGGTTTGGCCCGGTACTGGACGCCTATAAAACAGAAAATGAAAAAGTTGCCGTTATTGCGCAAAATATTCCGAGTTTTGAAGGGATTTTGGCTAAAAAACCAGATCTGATCGCCAGCCAGTTTGAGTGGCAAATCGGCCCTGCTGGCACAGTTGCCTCTTATGAACAGTTTAGTGAACTGAAAGTTCCTGTTTACACCGCGCCAGCTGACTGTGCGAAAGATAACGAAGATGGTGGTGATGGTGTCCGTAAAGGGATGTTTGATATCACCATGGTGTATCAGGAAGTCGCCGATCTGGCAAAAATCTTCGATGTTCAGGATAAAGGCGAAGCGCTGATTGCCAGCCTTAAAGCACGTGAAGCCGCAGCGAAAAATAAAATTACCGGTATTGATAAGAATGTTTCTGCCGTGTTCTGGTTTTCAAGCGCCGATTTACAGCTCGATCCTTACGTTGCCGGGAAGTTTGGCCCAGCAGCATGGATAGCCCAAACACTGGGTGTGAAGAATGTGATTGATTCTGCCGAAGAATGGCCAACAGTGGGCTGGGAAACTATCGCTAAAGCTAATCCTTCTGTCATTGTGCTCGGCGAGATGAGCCGTCGCCGCTTCCCGGCAGATGACTGGAAGGTCAAGATGGAATACCTCAAGTCCGATCCTGTCACCAGGCTGGTTCCTGCCGTTAAGGAAAACCATCTGCCGGTCATTGACGTACAGACAATGAATGCTGGGATCAGAACTATTGATGGGCTGGAAAAACTGGCTGATGCCCTTGTTGAATATGGCTTAGCGCATCCGCAGGCTGCTCATTAATCTACGTTTTGCGCTATATCCTCGCACGGTATAGCGCATCTCTGTTACTCAGGAACGCAGATAATCATGAGTGATCCACGCAGGATGCGTCGTGCCGTTGGTCTGCTTGCGGTGAGAGTCGGTGGGCATGCCGTCTGGGTCAGTGCGCTGATGTGCTGCGTGCTGCTGGCGGGGATTTCCATCGGCGAAACGCTGATCCCCTGGCGGCATGTGCTCAGTACGCTGGCAAATCATCTTTTTGATACCCACTATCCTGTCGATGCGCTGGATGCTGGGATCGTCTGGAACTATCGCCTGACCCGAGCGCTGGTCTCTGCCAGTTGCGGTGCCTGCCTGGCTGTTTCCGGCGTAGTGTTACAGTCGTTGCTACGCAATGCACTCGCCGAACCTTATCTACTGGGGATTTCTGCCGGAGCATCCACCGGAGCGGTGCTGATTGCTCTCACCGGGCTTGGGGCCGGCATTATCAGCATGTCATTGGGGGCTTTCATTGGCGCGCTAACGGCATTTATGTTCGTTGCACTATTGGCAATGGCTGCTGGCGGTAGACAAGGCGGCGGTGTGACAACCCAAATCATTCTTGCCGGCATCGCCAGCTCGCAGCTTTTCAATGCAATTACGTCGCTAATCATCACCCGCTCAGCAAATGCCGAGCAAGCGCGCGGAATTATGTTCTGGTTATTAGGTAATTTGAGCGGTGTACGCTGGCCCGATGTTGTCTTAGCCATTCCTACCGCTCTGGTCGGTATTGCGCTGTGCTTTTGTTATGCCCGCCATCTCGACGCCTTCTCCTTTGGCGCTGAGTCTGCAGCATCGTTGGGCATTCCAGTAAAACGTACCCGTGCAGTACTGATTGCCGCCGTCACCGGCATGACGGCAATTATGGTCTCCATCGTTGGTGCGATCGGCTTTGTCGGTCTGGTTATCCCGCATGCCGCTCGTCTGCTGGTCGGCAACCAGCATCATCGACTGCTGCCAGTCAGTGCGCTTACCGGCGCGATTTTCCTCATTATCGCAGATGTTATTTCCCGCACGTTACTCCCCGGTCAGGTTCTACCAATAGGCGTGATCACCGCTCTGGTTGGCGCCCCTGCGTTTTCAATCATTCTGATTAGAGGAAACCAGAACAAATGACGGTGAATCTCGTATCCCCTCTTGTGAACTCTGCACAAGCCGTTCTTGAAGCCTGTAATCTGCGATGGAAGGTAAAAGGCAAGACGATTGTTGATGATATTTCACTCAGCGTAACGCCTGGTGAGTTTGTCGGCATCATAGGTCCCAACGGCTCGGGCAAAACGTCACTGATTTCACTGCTGGCCGGTTTGCTGAAGCCGACCTCCGGGTACATCACTCTGCAACATAAGGCGCTACAGCATTATTCGCGGCGTCATCTTGCGCAACAGGTGGCGCTGGTCGAACAACAGGCTGAAACCAGCGAGCGTCTTACCGCTTTACAAGCCGTTTCTCTGGGGCGAACACCCTGGCTTAGCTTGCTCTCCCCCTGGTCCGCCAAAGATGACGATATTGTGCAAACTATGCTGGAAAAGGTCGATCTCAGTGAATTACAGCATCGCTGCTGGCATACCTTTTCAGGGGGAGAAAAACAGCGTCTGCATATCGCCCGGGCGCTGGCGCAACAACCGCAGTTGTTGCTGATGGATGAGCCCACCAACCACCTCGACATTCAACATCAGATTGGCCTGTTGAGTCTGGTTAAACGTGAAAAGCTCACGGTGATTGCCGCTCTGCACGATCTTAATCATGCCGCGATGTTCTGCGATCGCGTCATCGTCATGACGTCCGGACATATGGCGATGCAGGGGAAACCTTGCGCCGTTTTTACCCGCGAAAACCTCCACTCCTGGTTTGGAATCGACGCCATCATTGAAAAGGATGCGGGTGGTGAAAATTGTTTTATTCGTTATCAACGGCCTGATGAATTTTAAGGAAGAATCAATGAAATACCTCAAACAGAGTCTGCAAATTTTGTGTTTACTCGCCTTCGCCTCTTCTGCCTTCGCACAAACTCATGAAGTGTTGATGAAAAATCGTGGGACTGGGGGACCAATGGTCTATGAGCCAGATTATCTGGAGATCCAGCCAGGGGATACGGTGAAGTTTATCCGTAAACATAAGAGCCACAACGCGGCTTCAATCGCTGAATTGTCACCGGCTGGCTATCCTGGATTTATGGGAAAAATAGATGAAGAGATCGAAGTTACTTATGACAATGCCGGGTTTTACGGCATCAAATGTACACCGCATTACGCTCAGGGCATGGTGATGCTGATTAAGGTTGGAGATGCCTCGTTACCAGAAAGCTACCGCGCGTTCAAAGCGCCGGGTATTGCTGACAAGCGCTTTCAGGAAATTTACGCGCGTATCGATAAACGTTAATCCGCGATACTCAGGGAGGTATACGAGGTGGGAGAAAATAAACTTCCAGATGGCGAAATCCAGGAACAGCGTAGGGAATGCCTGTGTAAACTGACTAAATTTGTCGGTGCCGCAGGCGTCGCGGCTGCCGTCTGGCCGCTGGTTTCGGCCTTGGGCCCGGATGAAAAAACGCTTGGGGAAAATGAACCGATTGATGTCTCTCTTGCAGGTGTTGCTGCTGGACAAACAGTCAGACGTGTATGGCAAGGAAGGTTGATTCTTATACACCATCGCACCCCGGATGAAATTATTACTGCCAGAAGTGCCGACCTGGATACGCTTATCGACCCACAGCCAGACAGCGCCAGGGTCTCTGCAGCCCATCCTCAATGGCTGGTGGTTCAAGGTTATTGCCCACATGCCGGGTGTGTACCCAACGCCCGACCGGGGGGGATGGGTTGGATCTGTCCGTGCCACGGTTCAGAGTTTGATACCTCCGGGCGCGTGACGCGCGGGCCCGCAACTGCCAACCTGGCAATCCCAGACTACGTTATTCATTCCGATGGGCAGGTCGTGCGTATCGGCACGAAGGAAGCCTGAAATGAGGAATGAACTTGTCTGTTCGCTTCGCGGGCGTATCCCCTTCCCTCGCTCAGTTGCTGGACTCTGGGTGTTTGCAATCGGCGCTATCCTGCTAATTATGCTCGGGGTGCAGATCCTTACGGGTATCGTGCTGGCGATGTTTTACGTGCCGACAGCTGAGCTGGCATTTGACTCCATTATTCATATTATGCGCGCGGTTCGCCATGGAGAGCTGTTACGCAACATGCATGCTATTGGCGCATCGCTCTTTTTCTTTGCCTGCTATCTGCATATTTTTCGTGGTATGTACTACAACGTTTACCGCAAGCCCTGGACGACAATGTGGATGGTTAGCGTCACGCTGTATATCCTGCTGATGATGACCGCGTTTCTTGGTTATAGCCTTATCTGGGGGCAAAAAAGCTACTGGGCGGCAACGGTCATTACCCGCTTTGCCCAGGCTATTCCGTGGGTAGGGGATACGCTTTACGCATATTTAGTCGGCAGCCATACGCCGGGTACGCCGATGCTTGGCCGCTTTTTTGTTATCCACTTTATTCTTCCCTTTGTGATTGTCGTCGCCACGGTTATTCATATACGTACCGTACAGTCGGCGTTTGCCCAGGCGATGAAAAAGAAGTTTAGCGAGAAAGAGTCCAGGAGCCTGTTGTTCGATTACAAAATTACCGATCTCGATGCTATCAAAATTACTCTTTTTTTGATGGTTTTCGCCTGGTTTTTATTCTTCGCGCCGCACTATCTGAGCAGCGCCGACAACTTTATTACTGCGGACCCAACGATTACACCCGCGATTGTTGCGCCAGAATGGTATTTCCTTCCCTTTTTCTCCATCTTGCGCTGCTTCCCGAATGAATTCGTGGGGCTAGTCGCGATGTGCGGCTCAATACTGATTTTCTATTTTCTACCCTGGCTTGATACTTCCCGGGCTCGTTTTCGCCATTACAGCAAACTGGTTAAGTGCGGATTCTGGCTATGGGTTATTAATGCCTGCTTTTTAGGCTGGTTAGGGTCGAAAGCGCTGGTAGGCCCGGATCTTTTTGATGGCTTTCGTAATGAAGAGGGCTGGATCCGTGCCGCATCCCAGCTTTCGACACTGATTTGGTTTGCCTGGTTTTTAATCGTCTTACCTTGTCGTCGTTTTTTGGAAAAACAGGATTGAGGATGAAACAACTATTGAAATTCAGCGTCCTGTTCTTTTCTCTGTTGGGGCTGGGTTCCTCATATGCGCAGGAAGCCACGCCTGAACGCCAGGAATGGAGCTTCAGTGGTATTACCGGTCAATATGATAAGGAACAGCTTAGACGTGGTCTGCAGGTTTATGAAGAGAAGTGTCGCGCTTGTCACGGCATGAAACACCTTACCTTTCGGACGTTGACCAGGCCCGGTGGTCCGGAACTCACGGTTGAAGAAGCGAGAAGTATCGCCAGCGGCTATCAGTTTCCTGCGATTCAGGATGACGGCCAGATAAGTGAGCGCGACGGTACGCTAAATGACAGCTTTATATCACCATATCTAAATGACCGGGAAGCAAGATACCTTAACAATGGCGCTGAACCCGTTGACCTGAGCTATATCGTCCGTGCCCGTTCATACGATCGCGGATTCCCACAATTTTTGTTAGATGCTTTTCTGCCCTACACGGACCAGGGGGCAGATTACGTTTACGCGCTGCTAACCGGCTATCTGCCTGCCGATCCCGAACTGAAGGCTAATCGCTATTTTCCTGGCGGTGTGATTAACATGCCAAAACCGCTGACGAGTGGGGAGATCCAATGGAGCCCGGCATCGAAAAAAGCTGAAACTGAGGAGCAATACGCCAGGGATGTTACCGCCTTTCTGGCATGGGCTGCCGACCCGGCGCTCTCTGAACGAAAGCAACAGGGAAATTACGTTATGGGCTATCTGGCTATTATGCTGGGCTTGCTATGGATAGCACGACGAATGAAGAGACGTTCGCTCATGTAGGTCTTGCGAGGCCGGGGATTACTCAGTTCACCAGCATTCAACCGGTCAGGTGCGCAGTTGCCCTTGCGCGAGTAAGACGAGTAAAGGAAGGCAAAATATAAACCGAGCAAAATGAAAAAACCCCAAGCTATTTTATAGCTTGGGGTTTATGTTTGGCGGAAGCGTAGTCCGCCAAATTAATGTCCGAGAATGCCAGAAATAGTCCATTTTTACCATTAATAAACAATATATTGTCAAAATTGATTGTTCGAGGACGTCTTGCTACATCCGAAAAAATCTGACATTTTATGCAGTACCTTATGCATGGCGGTTTGTATGACAGGATTAACTATGCCGAAAAAAGCAAAAGAACTCACCGGACTAGCAGTTGCTAAGTTAAAAAAAGAAGGCTCTTTTGCCGTCGGTGGCGTTGACGGCCTGTATCTTCGAAACAGAGGCCAGTCCCGTTCATGGGTGCTTTGCGTTGCTATGGGGGTAAGAGTAAATGCTCTAGGAAGAACCGTTCCGAGACGTTTAAACATGGGTCTTGGCCCCTACCCTGAAGTTTCATTAGCGGAAGCGCGTGACAAAGCTCGTGAGCTGCGTAAACAAATCCGTAATGGTATTGACCCTCTTGCAGAAAAGCACGCCCATAAAGCGCATCAGGAACGTCTGGCCCACAAGAACAAATCCTTTGCTAGCTGTGCTGAAGACGTTATCGCAATTAAGACCAAAGAGCTAAAGAACCAGAAACACATTGCCCAATGGCGGTCCACGCTGGAAACGTATGCTTATCCTGTTATTGGTCAAAAACCCATCGCTGAGATTACAAAGACTGACCTATTAGCGATACTTGAACCAATCTGGTTAACAAAAAACGAAACTGCCAGCCGTCTGCGTGGTCGCATTGAAGCGATCATTGATTACGCAAAAGCGAAAGAATACTTTGAGGGCGATAACCCTGCTTCATGGAAAGGTATGCTTAAGCCCCTCCTGCCAATGCCAAGCAAAGTTCAGACCCAAAAACATCATGCTGCATTACCCTACAGCGAGATCGGCTCGTTCATGACCGAATTACGTAAACGAGTAGGCATTTCAGCGCGAGCACTTGAGTTTTCAATACTTACAGTTTCGCGCTCTGGTGAAGTCCGTGGCGCTGAATGGTCAGAAATAGATCTGAAGAACAAAACGTGGACCATCCCTGCCAGCAGAATGAAAGCCAGCAAAGAACATAGGGTTCCGCTGCCTGATGCTGCCATTGCCCTGTTAAAGGACTTACCCCGCTTCAAAGACAATAATCTTGTATTCCCAGCCCCAAGAGGTGGAATGCTTTCTGATATGTCATTGCTGGCAGTCTTGAAACGAATGGGACATAGTGGTTTAACACAACATGGCTTCCGTTCAACATTTCGTGATTGGGCTGGTGAAACCACAGACCATCAACGTGAGGTAATTGAACATGCGCTGGCTCACCAGTTAGCTGATAAGGCTGAGGCAGCGTATCAACGTGGGACGTTATGGCCTAAGCGTGTGGCGTTGATGGATGAGTGGTCAGGCTATTGTCTTACCCATGTTTAGCTGTTCTGTCTGAATATACCATCAACAAAGCCCTTCGCAATATGGGCTATGACACGAAGCAGGACATCTGTGGACACGGTTTTCGCACGCTGGCCTGTAATGCCTTAATTGAGTCAGGTTTGTGGTCAGAAGACGCTGTAGCGCTTCAAATGAGCCATAAGGAAAGCAATAGCGTCCGTGCTGCTTATACCCACAAGGCCAAGCACCTTGACCAGCACCGCCTGTTGCTCCAGTGGTGGGCTGATTATCTGGATGCGAACCATAGCTGTATGGTCAGGCCATTTGAGTTTGCACAGCAAATTTAACTTCGTTTATGCTAAGGATGGCATTTGATTAGTTCGTACGTCGGCATTGTGGAGGCCATCGATTCGATAAACAAAATATTATTATTGCATTGATATCATTTTTAGTTATAAGGAAATATTATGAAATTTCTGTCAATAGTTACACCAACCGACGAGCAGCGCGCATTAGCGGGACAGAATCGACCGGGAGTAGAAGTCATTTATGGCTCAGCAGGGAGCGGGAAAACTACTACTGCCCTATTGAGATTAAAATCTTTATGCTACATGATCCAGACAAAGCATCGTCGAGAAAATAATATAGCCCCAATTAAGATATTGGTTTTAACATTTAACCGAACTTTATCAGGATACATTAAAAATTTAGTTCATAGCCAACTTGACCCCAACCTAAAAACAAACATTGAAATAAGTACATTCAGTCGTTGGGCTATCAATAAGTTACAAAACAATCCCTATATATTCGGACGAATTGATGAAACCATCAATACATTGGCTCGTAACGCAAACATATTATCTCCTAAATACGTAGTTAAAGAAGTGGAATATTTACTGGGCAGATTTTTACCAGAAAACATTAGTGATTATTTACATACGGAACGGACAGGTAGAGGAAATACGCCAAGAGTTGATAGAGAATTAAGGCTGAGAATCTTAAATGAAATAGTAAATCCCTATAAAAAAACACTATCGAATTATAGGGCTGTTGATTGGAATGACCTTGCAGTAATGATGGCTCGAAACATTCCATCGTTAGGTTATGAAATCATTATTGTTGATGAAACACAGGATTTCTCTGCAAACCAACTTCGTGCAATCAAGCATCATCTTGCTGACTACCACACAATTACTTTTGTTACAGATACAATCCAGCGTATATATGCAAGAGGGTTTACATGGTCTGAAGCAGGTTTTGACGTCCGCCCAGAAAGAACGCACAGACTTAAAATTAACTATAGAAATACCAAACAAATAGCAAAATTCGCAGCATCCTTTTTACGAGGGATAAATATTGAAGACGATGGCTCAATTCCAAATCTGCATGAAGCCATTACTGATGGCATTTTGCCAGAAGTCATTTGCGGTATATATAGAAATCAAATCAACTACGCTATTGATTTTATAAAAGGTAATGTTAATTTAAATGTCGAAACTATTGCTTTCTTACATCCACTAGGAGGTGGCTGTTTTTCATTCTTGAGGAATAAACTTCAGTCTAACAACTTAAGTTATAGAGATATAACACGCGACTCAGATTGGTGTGATGAGGATGTTAGTATAGCGTTATCAACACTCCACTCGGTTAAAGGGTTAGAATTTGATTATGTGTTTATTTTAGGACTTAGCGATCAAACAACTACTTACTCTGAAGAAAACATTGATGATCAATTTTTGGTTTTAAGAAAATTATTGGCTATGGCAATAGCTAGGTCTCGGAAAGGTGTTTTTTTAGGATATAAAAAAGGGGAAGAGTCTGACCTTTTGCAATTCCTTGAGGAAGGAACATACAAAGAGATAAACCTATAATGATTAATTACATGGAAAGAGGAATATCAGAAGTATTACATTTCACAACCAATAGAGGATTGTTGGGAACCTTAGTTAGCAAAAAGCTCCTATCAAGATACCGACTCACTGATGATAAATTATTACAGCATATACTGTATCCAAATGCAGCAATTCGCCCTGAAATTGCAGAACATTTTGACAAAAAAGAAAACTGGATAGACTATGTGAACTTATCAATTTCCGAAATCAATAGAAGGTATTTTGATGTATCTAAGAGATGGCATAAAGATAAAAATATATGGTGGTCAATATTATCTTTTGACCCAGCAATTATTACTCATGAAAATGTCTATTTCGCAACTACAAATAACTCCTATGACCCATGCATACGACAGTCAGGGAATATTGGGTTCAATTCTCTTTTTGAACCAATCATAGATAGAAAAATGGGATGGAAAGCGCTTCGTCAGAATCGACCTCCCTGCTTACCAACTTGCGAACAAGCTGAAGTTCTTTACCCTCAACAACTTTCCACTAACTGGCTAAAACGCATCTATGTAATTGATGACGAAACACATGATATAGTTGGAGGATGGCTAGATGAATTTGAGTTTGATGGAATTGATATCGTGATTTCTCCAGAAAAATTTGCGGGGATACCAAATTGAAAATAATGAAAAATCAAACAGTTAAAGAGATTTCACCTCTCGAAAAAACCATTATTAATTCATCACTATGGGCTGCTGCTGGCGATGCTCTAGGTTGGATAACAGAACTATCCCATGGGGAGAGTGGAGTTAAACGTCGGATTGGATCGTCCAGAGCAACCCAGACTCAACCTTGGGAACGAGTTATTGGTGGCAAAAACGGCGTAAAAGCTAAACTACCTGCAGGTGCATATTCTGATGATACTCAATTGAGACTTGCAGTTTCACGTTCAATACGTGAAGGTGGTTTTTTCGATGTGGAAAGTTTTGCGAAAATAGAACTTACTATATGGCCCAGTTATGCGTTAGGTGGTGGTCTAGGAACTAAAGCCGCTGCACAAAACTTATCGAAAAGAGCAGTCCCTTGGTTTTCAAATTTCTTTGAAAACGGGAAACAAAATTATTTTTCAAGCGGAGGAAATGGTGCAGCAATGCGCATTCAGCCTCATGTTTGGACTTCGTTCAATAAAGATTATCACGATGACTATTTATTAAATACTCTAAGAGATTCTTTAGTTACTCATGGCCATCCACATGGCTTTTGTGGTGCATTTTTTCATGCTTTAGCTCTTCATGATACAATTTATAATAAACAAATACCGTCACCAAAAGATTGGTTATCCTATGTGGAAAAGTTCTCTCAGATTCCATATATCATTAGCAATGACTCTCAGCTTAATACATTCTGGTTATCAGCATGGGAGAACAAAAATAAAATATCACTGTCTGAATCTATAGAAAAGATAAAGATTGAAATACTGAATGACATTGAGAAAATATCAAATTTATTCATAACTTCAAGTAGTGAGTGTTACCATGAAATTCTAGATAGATTAGGTTGCCTGAATAATAAATTCCGGGGTTCCGGTATTAAAACCACACTGGCTGCTTCAGCGTTGGCCTACATGTATAAAGATTTAAGTATCAAAGAAGCATTACTTTGTTCAGCAAATGAGCTAGATAGTGATACAGATACCATAGCAACAATGTGTGGTGCAATGCTGGGCGCAGTATGCGATACCCAACCTGACTGGGCTATCCAAGACAAGGATTATATAATTGCCGACGCACTGCGCTTAATGAATATGGGAAATGGTGATACCCAATATCAGCCCTTTAATTATCCTGACATTGGCAACTGGACTCCTCCTGTTAACCAAATTGATGTCGTAGGCTTACATAAGAATAATATAGCGATGATGGGCCTTGGTGAGCTAAAACCTGTTAACGATGAAAAGTATCATGCCAACAATGCAGTCTGGCAATGGTTTTCATTACCTTTTGGTCAGACTATTCTCATCAAACGTCGAGATGAAATTAAATTAGAGTTAACTTCTGAGCAACTTCCTAAAGGAACGAAAAATGAGCTTAGTTCTTTTGAAAAAAGTTCATTAAAGCCAACTATTACTTCTGAAGAAAAAGACTCTAAAACACAATATACATTACCTTTAAACAATTATGACACACATATCAGAGAAGCTAGAATAGAAAAAAACAACGGGAAGGACCCTCTAGACCAAGCAACTGATGATGTCATTAATTCTAATTTTGATGATTTGACTTTAGGTCGATTGTTGAATGCTTGTATAGATTCAACTCAATCTATACAAATTGCTGTAAGCTTCACAGCAATTATTGCCAAAGCTAAAATTGTTCGCCAACGTAGAAAGAATTGATTTTTAGGTAAATGTTCAGTCTTGCAACATCTGATGGATATATAACTAAGGGCCTTACGGCCCTTTCGTTTTCCCTTTAAGAGAACTCTCCATTGGAGAGAATACATATCCCCATACTTGGGGCAACTCAATCAGCCCATTGGGGCTGTAAACCACTCCCCATATATTGGGCAATCAGACACTTCGATGAAGTGAGTATTCTCAAGGAACACTTATTAGATATAATATTATAATATTGACTATCAAATATATTTATCAAAATAAAAAATTATCATAACCACTCCAAATATGATCCCCCTCTCAAATAAACTGTCTGAAGGTTCAAACTAAGCTCCTGACGCCTCAATTAATAGTTAACCCAATATTTATGTTGTACAATATAATACAATTAACCCCACCCCAGTTTGCTGTATATCCTGAAGAACCTGATTGGTTAGAATTCTCAGGTTTGTTGCCAATTATAGCCTAAGCATTACCACCAACAGTTGCATCTCCAGTCAGGTGCAACATCCCAAAAGTTGTTGTATCTGCTTCTGTTATATTTATGAAATTATTTGCGTCCTGATCACCCATGTTTTAATTACCAGTTATAGGTGATGCACCATCACCTCGAAAATAAACATGATGGTAATACCGCCAATCACCTAATTACATGTATATAATCTTCTGTCTGGCTCTCGACAATTACTTCCACCATTATTGCATTCATTTCCTTTATATCTTGACACTTCTATTTGTTTTAGACGATTAGGATCGTTTGGACAAGAACAACCTCCTGTATCTTTATTTGGAACATAACACTTCCCTTCAACAATAATAAACATCCTATTTACACTTCCGCCTCCTTCTTTCCATACACCATTAGTACAAGATAATATAGAACCATCAACTGCTCGCCCTTGCAAACCATTAGGAGAACATCCATTTCCAGCATAGGCCACTCCATTTAGATGAAGATACTCTCCAACTGTTGTTCTACCACCTGACACAACTCCACCAGCACCATAAACTTTTCCAGCTGCATCAATATTGCCGTTAGAGTGTACGTAGTTAGAATTAAGGTTTCCTGATGCCCATACATATCCAGCGTTAACTGTTCCATTAGCATCTATATTCCCGGTTGATTTAACGTATCCGCCATATAATCCTGCTGAAGTCTGAATGTTTTTACCATTATATGCTGTTATAGTATTGAAATCTGTCATATTCCATCCACCACCATATTTTTGGAAATAAACCCCCCCATCTCCCATAGTTCTGAACCAGTTATTAGTATAGGTCTCACCTCTGGACGTTATGGTTGTTCCTGATACGCTATTATTAGAATTTAAATTTCCATTGACTTGGCCATTACCCGCTACAACCAAATCAGAGTTTAATGTTGCCACACCGCCAACGTCTAATGTTGTGCCTATCACCGCTACCCCGCTAGTTCGTAATGCCTCCGTAGTTGTGATTCCCACTGCCGTTATGTTTCTGGCATTATTTATGTCCTGATTACCCATGTTTAAATTACCTGTCATAGGTAATGTGCCATCACGACGCAAATACACTGAATACATAGAAGAATCGTATCCAACACGATACGCCAGTAGACCCGCTGCAGTAATATTATTAAAAGCTGATGATGTCTCGGTCCATGCGCCCTGTAGACCTGATACTAAAGCTGCTGATTGCGTCATGCCGCTATCAATACCCGCTTCCTGCATAGCTTTACCTAATAAATCGTAGCGAAGTTTTCCGCTTTCACTCCAAGGTAAAGTTGTTGTGATTAAGCCATTAACCACATAGTTAGGAGTAGCTCCTGAACGTTTTAACATTATCTTATAAGAAGATTTCTGGGCATTTACCCCGGTATATGATATTGGCAATAACCCTTCATTAATGAGTGTCTGATAAGTGATTTCACAACCTGAACCATTACAGGTACGGGGACCCGGATCGCTTGACTGACTACTGCTTGAGGTCAGAGTAGAAAGCTTGTCGTATCGGATATTAATATATCCATTTACCGCCTCCCCTATCTGCTTCATTTGTTGACCAACAGCCTTAGCAATCACCGTTTCCTGATCATTTCTCATATCCTGAAAACGCATAAAAGCCATCATACTACCGACACCCAGCACCAAAATGAGTTCCAGTAATGAGAACCCTTTCTTATTTTGTTTTTTCATTTTCATCGTCCTTTTTGTTTCACGTACATATCAATTAACAAAAATAAAAAAGAGGTCAAGGTTGGTTAAGATATAATCCATAAAAATCACTTAATAAATAATTTTAAGAGGGGTAATTTTATCCATTATCATCTTTTGTATGTTATCCTGCTCATGACCTTAAACATTCAGGATAAAAGATAATGACTGAAGCTATTAAAGCACTTAATAACATCCGTACCCTTCGCGCTCAGGCACGAGAAACAGATCTGGCTACTCTGGAAGAGATGCTGGGAAAATTAACTGCTATTGTTGAAGACAGACGCCAAGAAGAATCACTTGCACTGCAACAAAATGCTGAACGTCAGGCCAAAATTGAAGCGCTTCGTGCACAACTGCTTGAAGATGGTATTGATCCATCTGAACTGCTGGGCAATCCTAAATCTTCCCGTCCGGCTACTGTTCGTGCTCCTCGTCCTGCTAAATACAAGTACATTGACGAAAATGGTGATGAAAAGACATGGACGGGTCAAGGTCGTACACCAAAAGCTATTGCTGCTGCACTAGAAGGTGGTAAAGCTCTTGAAGACTTTGCCATCTGAGTTTGGTTGTAATTTATTGCCACGGATGGCAGTAAAAATTGACTACCGCGCCCTCTGGGGCTTGGTCAACAGCTCCCCAGCCTAAAACAAGTTTTAAGCCGGAGAGCTGTTCGGACGTGAAATTATTTTATGGTCTGAATTTCTTGAGAACTCTTTCAATGTAGATTTGCCCATTTACTTTATACCGTTCAATATCGTGAGTATGTAATGATGGAACTTCTAACAACATTCCAAAGAGTAATTGTTTATCTACCTCATTTATATCACAGTTTAAAACCTTGGCAACCTCTGCACCGAGAATTATTTTTTGTCGTGTATTTTCTTTTTTGTTATCCCTCTTTTCTTTTGCTTTAAGATAATTGAGCTTATTTTGTGCTCCTGCTATTTTTTGCTCAAGTGTTTTCTTAATTTCAGGCCTACTTCTATCACTCTGAAAAACATTGCCAGTTAGATAGGTATTTTTTATTTCATCATCACTCATTCTTTTCTCCACTGATGCCTATGATTATAAGGAATATTACTTCTGAACTCATCATCTGAAAGTGCTCGTTTGATTGATTTAATCCGGGAACGGAACTGTTTCTTTTCCTGTTTCTTTTTAAACTCAACTCTTATTTCTGTGATTATCTTTTCTGCTTCACTATACGCTTTTTCCAGATCGGTATAGATTCCATTATCAAGTAATCGCTTTGCCTCAAGATCGATGGCTTCATCGTTATTTTTATACATAAAACCTCCTTGCCTTTATTTCCTTAACACCAATTAGCATAATTAACAAATTAATCAATAGTATACAAAAATTATTTTTTGTATATCTTCAAGTCTTTTAATGGACTTTAAAATTATCTCTATAACTAACTACATTCAGAAGTAATCATGGTAAGCGCAGTAAATAGTAAGAAAGGGCCAAAAGGCCCTTTCTTTAACACTTATGCGCACTCAGGAAGACTCAAAAGGTTATTAGGCTGTTCGCCATCATTTTGTGTTTTTAAGTATTTGTTACCAGAAGCGCTAACAGCAACAATCACCCACACTGAATGTCCTCCTGCATTAACATAAAATCTCCATTTCCCAGATTCTATTCCGCTTATAGCCTCTTGCTGTGTGAGCTTCCATCTGGTGCCATCAGCATTCTTACCGCCAATATGAGTTATCCTTTCATGAGCACTCTGGCGATTGCTTTTATTGATACATAACACTTGATGTTCGGACATTTTATCCTCATTATAATTGCTGTATGTAATTAATAAACTGATCATCATTCCCAATGCATCAAACTGCTTTAAGAAATGATGCAGACTGAGTTTAGGCCATATCCTCACGATTTCCAGTCAACAAGAACCTGAATCGCGCACTTTGTAATTTATGCAACACAAGTGATAGCAACTACTAACTTAAAATATCTGATACTCTCCGCGTTACTTATTTTTGTTTATATATGATATTCATTTCACCTTTCGGTTTTTCACCCTAGTTTTTAAACCTCACCTGTTAATTATATAACGGAGAAGTCATCTCTAAATTTAATTATTTTATTTATGTTTTAGTTTTTCCCGCCTTACGGCGGGATAAATTAACACTCTTTTTGTCCTTCGGACGCTATCAAAGGCCAATCCGTGTAATATCGAGGTATACTTCGCCCGCCCATCCATATTGCGCCGCTTAATTCGGCGGTTTGTTTTACAGCCATTCATATATTTAGTATTAATTAATAAAGGAAAGCCTTATACATTGCCGTTATTTTTGAGCCATTTATGGCGATAAAAAATAAAGCAATGCCCACTTACGCATTATCGCTTCGCTCTAATGCCGTGGGGTCTACCGACGGTTGCCTGCCGCAGGCTAAAACCGTTTCCTTCGGAAACAAAATCAAGGTCAACGTCAACCCCGGCGTTTTCCTTACGTAAAACGAAAAGCAGCATTTGGCATTGAGGAATACTTGGATGGCGATATACAGTTTTAAAATGGAGAACATCAGCAGAGGCGAAGGTCAGTCTTCGGTTAACTCTGCTGCATATCGTCACCGTAAAGTTTTCTTCGATAACAGAACGGGTGAAGTTTGTGGTCGCAAAACAGCACATAAAAAGGACCTTGCCTTTGCGCAGATTTTTGCACCTGAACATACCCCTCCTGCCCTGATTGTTGACAGTGAAACACTCTGGAATGCTGTCGAAGCCTCAGAGAAGAGAAAAGATGCCCGCCTTGCCAAAGAGTTTAAGATTGCCCTCCCCGCTGAGCTAACACCAGAGCAGAACATTGAACTCACTGCAGCTTTTGTTCTTGAGCACTTTACCAAGCAAGGCATCATTGCCGATGTTGTTATTCACGATATTAATGGTCATAACCCGCATATCCATATAATGGGAACCACCCGTGAGGTTCTTTCTACCGGCTTTGGTAAAAAGGTCCGTGAGTGGGACAAGCCTGAAACCCTTGATAGCTGGCGTAAAGGCTGGCAGGACATCTGTAATGGGTTCCTTGACCTGTATGGTCATGATGAACACATCGATCACCGTTCTATCAGGGTTCAGTATGAGGAAGCCCTTGAACAGGCTACGGCTGCTGCTACAAACGAAGAGAAAGCAATCTGGCTGGCTAAAGCTATTGAAACAAACCGCGATCCAATACTTCATATTCCTCGTGACCGCTGGGGCACTGTTGCCGCTCAGGAACAACGTGCTGCAGAGCAAGCGATACGTGATGAGCTGAAAAAAGAAGCTGACGAAGCCTACTTTACCTTTAAAGATCTACCATTAGACATCGTGGTTGATGTTGCCAGCTTTAGGGTTCATGCACTGGCTGAACCGGAAGAAATTGTTATCCCTGATAACACAGGTAGAGCTTCATCTACAGGCTCGCAGAAACCTATGCTGGTGGCTCCTGCACCTCATACACGCACTACGCTGAAAACCACATCCTCTTCAGCAGCCAGAGCACTTAAACGCGCTCCTGTTAAAGCTAAGAGGAAGAATGTTGAACCACGTCAGGATGGGATTTTCAAACGTTTCACACTGTTGGTAGTCGGATATATAAAAGATAAATTCGTCTGGGCCAGAAAGAAACCGTCCCCTGTTTCAGTGGATGCTGAACATGATAAACGTATCGCTGAAAACTATGTCTTTGATGAGGTTCAGGGCATCTATGTGCCACGCGCTGAGTATGAAAGACGTGCCAGATTTAACAAGGATGACTATAAACCAACACCTGATGAGGTCAGGCGTTTTCCAAGTCGTCCTAAACTCGATCAGACAGAACATAATATTAGTCTAGATCTAATTACTCCCATACAGTCTGAAAGCAAAAGAAAATATATACCGCGTTTAAAACCGCCAAATCATAGATAACAAGAAAAAAGAGATAATAATTACATCCAATATCTCCTTTTTTCATGGCATGTGTTATTAAAATAATAAATTGCTACTCAACCATTTTTAAATTGTGAAACAGCCATAATAAAATCATCTTCCCATCGCTGCGTTCTGATTGTTCTAGGGTGCGGCGCTCTAAGCGTATACTTCGGAAGATCTGGATGATGTAATTTTGAAAAATGTTTCTTTGGCAATCCATCAATATTATTGAAAACCAGATCTTGGTATAAACCTTTCAGTCTTTTATCATACTTGTGATTTGTAAAAAATATACATACATCGGGCTTAAGAATACTAATTTCTTCTTTAACTAGATAGTCTAGCGAAGCAATATCCTGTGCAAGTTCCGTCCGATCTGGTGAGCCGCAATCAACATCAAATCTATTAAGATTTGACCACGCAATAGCATATGGCTCAATACTTAGTGATCTTTCCACTTTCCTAATTACATTCCAAAAAGCACTACTATAATATGATGATCCAAAATTAAATTCTTGATACGTAGCTCTTTGAGCTGCTATAGAGGGAGATTTATTCCAGCCAAACGTCTCCTGCCCCACAACCATTAGCTTTAATTTCTGAGATGAATAATTACTGATATTTAAAAGAAGTGGTCCATGTAGATTTTTATCTGAATGCTTTTTACTGTACTCATTAAGAATATTAATGTTTTTGATGTATAGCTGATTAAGTCTATCATTCATTTTATTCACTATAAAAACTCCAGTTAATGAAACACGACACCACTAGCATTGAACATGATAAACTTGTAGATAAAAACCACATCTTTTATTAAGTGGACTGGTTCTATACTTCGCCCATAAATTATTTAAAATGAGCAAATTTTGTAATTCACCACGATTGAGACCATACAATTATTGTGTCAATAAATAAGCTAATTCACCCATAATTTATCGATCAGTTAGCTATTTAGCTTACATTTGCAGGTTTTATATTCAACATCCAAAATGGTAGATATACTTTTAGATGAATTACCTAATGGTTTTAACTTTGAATATATTTTTCTTAATTTCCTGATATCCTTAACTTTTCTCATCTCCCTGATTGATTTTATTGCATCCTTTTTATCAACAGCAGCAACTAGCAGATTAACTTGTTTTATATACTCTGCATAATTTTTATCGCCTTGCTGTTTTAATGTATTTATTAATCCTCTAATTTTAAAATACAATGCAAGAATATCCATAATTCTTTCTTTTTCAATTACTTTTTTCTTCAAATTGAAAAGACACATCCTTATGTTATCTTTTCTTTTTTGTGTTGGCCTAAGCTCTTTGATTACTTTTACACCATGTACGATTTTGGAATGACCATTCCTTAAAACTTTTGATTTCTGTCTATTTAATCTAACCCCACTTTTGAGCGCCATTGATAAAATCATTGTTTTTATTTTCGAAATATCTTCATTATTAACTTCTGACTCGAAGCTAATAGTTATATCATCGACATATCTCGTGTAGTTTCCACCTAATTTTCCGACTTCCGCACTGATAAGAGCCTCTTCTTCTAAAAATATCAAGTTGGCAATGTCAGTACTTAACTTAGTCCCTTGAACAAGTGAACCTTCAAGTGTTGATAGCTTGGCTATTAATGATGAAACTTCAGGAGAGAAGTTCATGTAATATTGAAATGCTTTAGCTATCAGTTCTTCTTTTATAGAAGGAAAAAAATCCTTCATATCTTCTTGAATGATAATTGACTTATCACGATGGAATATACAATCATCTATATAGCTGATTCCTTTCCTACCGCCAGTAATATACTCCGGTAGTGATATCTTCGAAAAAATACGCTGTTTAATAAGCTCATGTATTTTTAATAACTCACCAACTACTTTATACGTTGTTCTTTTTTTTCCTTTTCTTATTACTGGTACCGTTTTAAAATAATTCTTTTTGTTTTTTAAAACATAAGCGAGCCTCTCTTCGTTTGTTTCTAGCATTTTGAATAGAGACTCTAATTTAGCAAGTGGCCTGTTTGAATAACTCCAATTTTTATGCATTAACTAATGTATCCATTATAGTTTTTTTGAGCATATTATTGATATCAGAAAATTCATCATTTGCCTCTTCACTTTCAGAAAGAAGGATAATGATATTTAGTGGAATATGAAGCGCTGATGATATTTTTTCTAACGCTGTAATAGTAGGGTCTCTTTGATTATTTTCTATACGAGATAAATAAGATTTAGTTAAATCCGTACTATCTGATAGTTCTTGTAGTGTGAGCTTACGTGCCTCACGGCATAGTTTAATGGTTGAACCAATATCTAACATAATGCACCTCAGATAATGGGATTGACATGGCTGGCTGCTCGTTCAAAAAATGAAGATGGATACATAATAAATCTCCTTAGTAGGTAGATATCAATGAATATCAGAATCACCGTGTAGAAACTTAACTACAGCCAAGATCCTAGCAACATAGGGAAGATAATCTAAGGCAGACCAGCCTTTTGAATTTTCCTTGATTCTCTCTTCAAGGGCTTGTATCGCATCATCCAGTTCTTTCAAAGAGCTATTGTCTACAGTGTGTTTGCTCTTCTCACGCACTCGGCGCAAAGTGTCTAAAACATCTTTCATAAAAACCTCTCATTTTAACAACACGATGCAACTTGCATCCCCGCCAAAATGTCCTGTGGATCGTGTTGCACACCGTAGACAAAGCCAGCCAACACCCATCCAACACAATTGATTGGATACCCCGCCATTTCAGCATTAAACAATGCCGTATCGTAGATATACGATTGCAACATGCATTTCGCATAAAGTTACGATAACAATGAAGAGGGACATGGGCCACGTCTCGTATTGGAGAAATGGTTGACTGAAAATTTCACTCAGTCCTTTACCGATCCTAGAGGTTTTTAAAGAGCAAAGACAAACGAGTTCGTTCGTCCATGATTTGATAATAACCTAGTGTTGCCTGACAGGCAACTTATTAAATATGTCATTTTGGAATATAAAATCATTTATTATGCAAAAAAACCACATCTAGATCCACAGACATGGTTTTTTTGCACTTACAGTAAGGGAGTTTTACATCCTCCTCCTGAACACAACATTGTCAGAGAAGATAGCCTTGCCAGCTATAAAGGCCACAATAGCAATTATTGGTAGGCTGATAGTAGCTCCAGCAATCCCCGCAGACATACCGATAAGAATAGACAGTCCAAATGTCAGGAAGATAGCTACGGCAGCATACCATTGTGGATAAGCACCATATAAGACAGTCGCCATGCAGCCAGTACACACATGCACACCGCGCTGGCTCTCTTTCAGGCAAAACGGACACTGGATTGTATTGTTTTCCATGATAGCCCCTTAAATCGCTTTCCAGCCATTGCTGGTTTTAACAAGATTAATCATGCCATCTTCCGGTTCATTCATACCCTTGACGCTGGAGAACGCTTTTTTGTCCACCCATGAAGGAACATCCGCCAACTTCCATGTATATGACACGCGTACAACTTTCTGATTACCGTTTCCCGGTTCGGTCCATTCCTTTATCTCAGTAACTTCCCGATGACCGACGCAGGCACCATTCTCACGGTTCCAAAACTCAACCTCTTGGCCCTTGTCAGTTACTTCCAGAACATCAACACTGCTAAAGCCATTTGCCTGTTGCGAAACAGTGAGCAGCCCTTGTTCAGCAAGTCCTTTCAGGATTTCATCACTGGCACTGTATCCGGCAGAACGGTAGCCACGGTTAACCTTAATCGGAAAACCTTTGTTGAATACAATGTCGTTGTCCTGCAGGGAGTAGCACAGCTTTGACTGTGATATTTTCCCGTTGATCGCTTTCTCAAAGTCGCCTTTTTCACCGCATCCCGATACAAGAGCAGCAAGACCCGCCACGAGTAAAAATTTACGCATAGTGTTATCCCAGAATTAATGATTGATTGTGCCGTTTCTCAGAACAACAAGGCGAACTGGCATATCGGCGTTGTTGACGGTAGCGAACCCACGGACTTCGAAATTGTTTATCGTTCCGGTAACGCTGACTTTCTGGCCTTTCTTGTAAGTAAGAACGGCATCATCAATACCAGAGTAGTAATCCAGCCAGACCATCCCGCCGCAGTAGCTGGTATCAGAGGTTTTAAATAAAAGGTAATAGTTAGGGGCTGACTTAGGCATTCCCGTCATCATATCGCTGGCACTTCTGCCCTTCGTAACCTCGAGAACAGTGGCATTGGTGATAGAGATCCTTTTGCCAGTCCATTTCTTTTCTGCTGCCATTGCATTTTCTTCATAGTCTTTGCAAACAGCACCAAGACCAGAAACAGATGATACCGGGCCAATGCTTTGAGGTGTGGCAGTTCCCCCCAGTGCTTTGTTTACTGATGACAACGAAGAATTGATTGCTCCATTAACTGTATTCACGCCATCGTTGAGTTGCTGGCATCCTGTCAGTGCGGCAGCAGACAGCACCAGTGGCATCACTATCCGTAATTTCATATCTATCCCCAATGTGTGGAAACTTTATGTCAAAGACAGCCCTACCCATAGGTTGGTCTCTCTGGGCTGTAAAAAAGCGTTAATCAATTGATAGGATTCAATTTATTTTCCTGTTCGTCATATCGTTTGTATCGATCGAATTCAAATCATTTGATAGGATAAAGCTATCATATGCTTATAATCGATCGATATAAACAATTAAAACACCGATCAATCCACCTCATTTTGATAGCTAAGGACTATCAAATATAAATTATCGATCTTTAATAGCGATCAATTGAGGGTGCATATCGTAAGATATGAATCAGGAGAGGCGGCGTAACACGTCGCTCATTCGAATGTTGATGCAGGCAGGGTGAAGAGGATAGTTTCATTCTTGGACAAAGCTAATACGCCCTTCCCATGATTAGATAGTGTTCTCTATTGGTTCTGTTGGGGAAGCAGAGTAATTTATATTTCAAATACCACTTTGCTGGAATCTCACTCAATACAAAAAGGGACTTACGTCAGTATGATTTTTATTTTTTGCTGTTCATAAAACACCACTATTAATATCTCCATTGCAATATTATTTTTTATTTAACCTACCTGACGATTTTTCATCGCCCTTAAGTTAAATTACACTCAAAAACACAGAGACTATTAAAAATAATGAGAAAATACTTCTTATTCGTTTTTCTGTTGATCATTGAATGCCGTTCATTTAATCTTTTTCGAATTGATACATGCTTCATAAAGGATTAAATATGAAAGAAGCTTGGTTATCGTCCTGCACGAAAAACATACAAGACTTTGTTGAACGCTCTACAAGATTACAATCAGATAAACTCATACTAACACTTCAGGAACAGATTGATTTCAGCTACCAGATTAGCTTACGACTTGATTTCCGTACTGAGGCCGAGAAACATAGCCAAGCAGGACGAGTAGCAGCGACAGATAGCACATTGGTTTTTTACAATGCACTCAGATATACAGATGCACTCAAAGCAGAAACCAGCGCGGTACTATCACGTCAAGAGACGTTGCGAGAGGCTCGTGCATTGATACTTTCTCGACCATACGGGCAGGTCCGTCAGGATACCAAGATCTATTCCCACCCTCGCCACGTTTGCCTGACAGAGGACTGCTCTAACTGTAATGGACGAGGACAGATAAACTGTTCACATTGTCATGGTTCTGGTAAAACGACTTGTTCGAGCTGTGGCGGTAATGGTCAAATACTGGCACACCGTAGTCATTATGATCATTACACAAAGCAAATGCGTAGTGAAAGTTACTATCAGCACTGTACTTCTTGCTCTGGCGGTAGAGTTAAATGTAGTTATTGTCATGGTTCAGGTCGCCAACAATGCTCTCCCTGTAAAGGTACAGGAGAAATAACACAGATCACTCAGTTGCACAGTGTGGCAGTGCCAACATACCAGTTAGTGTATTTCAGCCATGACGTACAAACCTTTATCAAAGATGGCCTCTATAAAGCGGGAATACCCAATCTTGCTCAATACGGTGAAGTCGAGTTGCAGTCAGATGGGATTGATGATGAAGCACGTCAGGTAAATTTCCGCTATGACGCTTCAGTTCCATTTGCTCGTTTTAACAGCCCACTACCACAGGCAAATAATCATCAAATTCACTGGATTGTTTACGGAATTAACCCTCATATACTTGATGCGGGTCATGTGATCGAGCTAATGCTTAAAAGTGATTTGGATAATCTTGTCTACAGTACAACAAAAAACAAATTACTCAATCCTCTTATTGCGTCAATCAGTCGAAAAACGATCCATACCTTTATGGAATCAGAAGCACATCAGGATATGCTTGAAGCTAACAGGCGAGGAAAATCCGGTGATATGCTGCGCGAGGCACTCAACAGAGGGTTCACTACAACATATCTTGATGAAGCATTAACCAGCCTCAAGCGAGTCGTAACAGCAATCCAGCGCTGGTCCGTCATTAAGTGGGCCATTATGAGTTCTCTTATAATCTACCTGCTTATGCCAATCTATACAGCTTTTAACCATCACTGGCAGCAAGATACAAAAAAAATATATATGACTCCGTTCAGTCGATGGGGAACTCAGCAAGAGCTTTGGGATTCCCTTCAATCGGTAGCACATTATTGTGGATTATTCATCATAATTATGTCTTTGATTATTTCTACAACTGGTTATATTTGGCGACGAAATTGGATTAAAGTTAGATTAGATAAACATTTAGCCAGTTGGAGTATTGATAAAGGTATTCTACGCAGTAGATGGTTCATTAGCTTGATACTAATTAGTGTATTCACATCTGCATTATTAATTTTTAACCCAATATGGATAACGCATGATGATCTACTTTTTGGGAAATACCCTTTTAGTGAACAAGTAAGTTGGATGCTAAAAACGTTATCTATATTGACTAAATAACTATATCTGACAGCCTTAACTTTACGACAAGGTTAAGGCTTTTTAAAAATGACCTTTTATCCATTTCATTCCACGCTAAAACTCTTTATAAAACATTTATCGGTAGAGTTTGTGTATCGATGCAACATTAAAGAGTTTTATGTATATTATTTAGATCCCACACGTTTATCAGCTTGAGCCAATAAGATGTATTGATTATTATCCCCTGCAATAATCATAATCATTCAGATCAATTACCTGTGTTATGTGGTGAGTTGAGTTGTTATATAACTTAGCGTCTTCGGTAGCAATGACTCTATTGTTTCTTCGCTAACTTGGCTCAGTTCAGAAATCAATCTTCTGTATGTATTAATCATTCGTTCCTGATCAAACTCATTTGCTGATTCTGATAAGAAGAAATAGTCATAATCTTTGACATGGATATTATCACCACTTTCCAAAGTGAGTTTTATTCCTTGTTCATTCTCTTCAACATTTTTAACTATACAAGTTATAAATGGTATTTTTTCATTTGTATGATAGAGCGTAATAATCTTAATGTTGTTCATCCTTTATTTTCCTTCTTTTTTGTTATTTAATACCATATAAAATTAGTGAAAATCAAATTTAACTTCTGTTAATTAACGCGTTACCTGTTTTATCTTATTCTTTTGAAGAGATATTTATCTTATGAGCTAAAGCTCATGTGCTGACGCACGGCTACGCCCTAACGCTGTAAAATATATTTACCGTTTTAACAATGGTATTTGCTATGTTTGAGGGAAAAGCCAAAAGGATCAATCTCTGTTCTTTTAATTATAATAAGATATATATGATCCTATATATCAAAATAATGTTAGCACTAAAACATATAGCATTTGCTCTTAAACGCATAGGAAAACTATATTCATAGAAGCAGCACTTAGTGATTGCTCAAGACAATCACATTGCTGAAACAGGGTTCACCCCTGTTAATGATGGATTTATCCATAGAGAATAGCGGCGACAGCCGCCAATAAAATAAAGGTAAAACAATTGCAGTATTCCTGAAACACCAGCAGCGCTGCGTGATTGTATGAAACAATCACTTCGCTGCAAATAACTCTCCAGAAACCACATATTTTTACGTAAAACTCTCTGCACATACGGTAAAAGGAAAGCTAGACTCTCTTAACTTCTTACTAATTATTTAATTATAAGCACTGTCCCAGCCCAATAAAATCAAGGCTTCACACCTTTTTTTCCTATGTTTAAACATAGCAGATACCTATGTTTAAACATAGAACCGTCCTATGTTTAAACATAGCGGAATCTATGTTTAAACATAGTTTTTTTAACATATAGCAATGTCATAATAATAAAAGTTCTATTTTATTTATAGTTTTACTATTGACTTTCATTTTTCTGCATAGTATTAAAATAAGAATAATAAAAACTATAAGAGAGAATAATATGAATACTAATGACACTGAACTACTTCGCTTATTTGAAACATTAACCACAGAGCAAAAGATTGATATCGCAAGACACTTGCTACAAAACAAAGATATAAAATCAACCACCGTTATTGCAACAGAAGAAGATAAAGCGATCTCATTTGCACAGCCTTATGTTTTTACTTTTACTTCAAACTTTCGTGTTTTTTCTGATCTGGATATATCTAAGAATGAATTCCGCGTGTTGACTTATATCTTAGAATATATGGAGTTTGGAAACCTAATCAACCTCTCACAGTCATCACTCTGTAAAGCGTTGAATATCGCATCCGGTAATATGTCAAACATATTCAAAAAGCTAAAACAAAAATGTATTCTCGTTGAACATCATGGACACCTGTATATCAACTCTAATATTTTTGCCAAGGGTATGAGTCATCAACTTGATGAAAAACGTAAAGAGCATTTGAGTAATGCAAAAAGCCTCAATGCTGATATTGAACAATATCCAGAGCATTATGCAGATCTTTCACAGAAAGAAAGACGAAACTTATCTTTGGAAACTGAAAATAAAGAGATCTACACAGATGCCTTTGTTTTTAGCAAGAAGAAGAAAAATAATGCTGTTCCTAATGCTAAAAACAGTGTCCAGATCGATAAGCCGCGAAAGGTATATAAAAGAACAAAAGAAAATGAAGCGGCAAGAAAAGACGTGGCTGATATCGACACCTATTTAAAAGTTGCATCCTAAAACAGGACAATAAGGAAAAAACATCCTTAATACTTTTATGCAACGAAGGCAGGAATAAAATATTTAACCCCTCATTAATTTGACACTTTCTCTATATACCTTAACATATAAATATATCCACTATTTATTAACGAGGTATTCTCATGAGAAACGTAAAAACAGATAACAATGATTTAATACAATATTTAAAGACAGTCGAAGAACTAAAAAATCACATTTCTATTGAAGAATACAAAAAAGAATATCGCAAACTTCGTGCTGATAGTATTCCTTTCATTAAAGCGCAAAAATTCAAATCAGCACATACCGAACTACGTCGTTTGAACAGAAAAAAGGAATCTCTTCTTGATAAATTTCTTGATGAGCTTAACCCTGTTAACCAAGCCTCCGCTTTTGCTTCTAAAAACATTGATAAGCTCGAAACGTATAGTCTCTACAGGAGAAATCTCCTTGAGAAAAGCGATGAAGAAATAATTGCCTTAGTCATAAAGCAGCGTACAGAAGCCGCTATGGAATTCCAACGCTCCGTTGAACAAAGTCTTCAGCAACTCTCTCAAATCTCGTCAGAGTTCGATTCATCAAGCCAAAAACGTAGAAAAATGTCTCTTTAAAAATGACACTATGTTATTTCGTGTAAAATGGGATGTATTAGATTGCTCAAGCGGTAATTTTTACTATATTATCTACTAACTGTATGTTTTTGATTTTTCAACAGCACCGGATACATTTTTTTACTAATCATCTATTTTAAAATACGGGATAACGTACTATGAGTGAAGCTCTCAAGGCACTGAACAATATTCGTACACTTCGCGCACATGCTCGTGAAACAGATCTGGCAACTCTGGAAGAGATGCTGGAAAAGTTAACAGCAATCGTTGAAGATCGTCGTGAGGAAGAAAGTGCCATCCGTAAAGAACAAGAAGAACGTCAGGCTAAGCTGGAAGCCTTCCGTCAAAAACTGTTAGACGATGGTATTGATCCAGCAGAACTTCTTGCAGCGGTTGGTTCATCTCAGCCTAAAGCCAAATCGACTCGTACTCCTCGCCCTGCCAAATACAAATATACAGATGAAAACGGTAATGAGCAGACTTGGACGGGTCAGGGCCGCACTCCGAAAGCAATCACTGCTGCTATTGAAGCCGGTAAAACACTGGAAGACTTCGCGATCTAACTGATACGGCGCATCCGGGCTTCACTGTTCTCAATATAGCTGGCCCGGAAATTATTCGAATATTCATCTAAGACTATCCCAGTCGGGAAGATTATTGGCTACTCTTCTCCACCAATGGTACAACGCCATAGAAATCCCCATCCAAACGTCAAATAACAAACTTCTAGCAATAGCATCAGTTGGATCCATCCCCGATTCCTTCCATGTAAAAAACCACATCAGTATACCCCAGACAGAGCCAATCGGTATTCCCATTAACAAAGCAACTTGCCAGAATCGAGCGAAAGGCAACGGAGGTATCCTGATACCCATTTTCCATGCAAGGCGTAGCAGAGGGGGGGCATAGTTACTGCTCCACATTTTCTTGCTTTTCATAATGGAAATGGCTCGTTCTTTTTTCTCTTCAAAATCCATGCAAGTCCTCTCTAATTTCATCAGAACCCATCTCAGCATGAAAAGCCAGCTTAGCAATGGAATGGTCTGCCCAAAACCTCACTCAGTTCTCTCCACTGAGGAAGTAGAAAGGCTTTCAGGCACTACTTTGTCAGATGGCAACTATCACATCAGTTCAACACCCCTGTATGCTTTAGACAAACTAACAATACCTTCACCAGTCGAGTTATTACAATTGCTGTTATCAGTTTACCCGGTATGTTCGTCCACATTTCGTGTCCGGGCTATCATTATTTGAATAAACTTTCCGGCGATACACGGTCACGCACCATTTTCTCAAGCAACTGTTGTAATCTCTTGGCCCTCAAATTTTGTGCCTTTTTCTCACCAATCTCCAGATAGTATTTTTCCCGGCGCTCCGCAACGACTTGGCGGAACTTCTTCAAAAGCTGCTCCAGTGTTTTCATATCTGTCGTTGCAGCTTCAGCTTGGATTTTTTTATACATATACATAACATGGAATTCATCAATCATATTGGTTATCTCCGTTTCATTACAGGATTATTTCCCTCTGCACGAGGGAATATTGCCATTTTCAATACTGACTCACAGTCATTTTTAACTTCCAGTAAATATGCTCCTCTGCATCATCCGGTTTTATGTTTTTCAGTACAAGCTCAATGATATGCTCTTTATGCCAGTATAAAATCGTTTCCTTTAACTCATCTATATTGATCTCAGATACACCTTTGCCTCGTCCTCTTTTAACATAGTCTTCAACTTCACAGGTAATCAAAACATCATAAAGTATTTCTGATAACACCTCCCCTGTTACAATATTCATGGCTGTTTCAGGCTGTTTTTCAGAGATACTATAGATCGTTTCGCAATACCCCTGTAATACATTTGTGATAAAATCTACTACCATTTTATTACTTTCATTTAAAATAATCTCTTTCATACTGATTCCTTTTATTAAGTTAAACATTAGATACATATCGAGAAGGTATTAATACTATTTATTAGATACTATTTTGATGATTACAGAACCATATTCCACATCCATCTCATCATACAGTGTCTCATTTACATAACGATTTAAATCATCTAACAAGGTCTTATCATTCATGATTTCTTCGACTGAGCTACCTCTTAATGCGATAAATATATCCAAGCTCTCTTGGATAAGGTTCATCACTTTAGGTGTTTTTTCACATAACATACTTACGATTACTGTCATATCATTATTCATCTGTTTTTCCTTTTGTTTATAGTTAGCCCCTTCCGGGGCAAGATTAGTTCTTACTTTCTAAAGTTTTCTGAATACCCTACCAGTAAGGCTGCTACTTGTTCAAAGTTGACCTGATTAATATCACCACAGTTTCCTTCTTGCGTGGTAAATCTCTCAAAGTTATTCTGAATATGGTCAATCACATAAATAATAAATGGACTCATAAAATCCGGATCATCCAGATAGTCATTGGCATCTCCATCACCATTCACTTCCATGAACAGATTCCAGCTTGCTGTAAACGATCTACAAGCAAGATCATAAAACAGTTCTGTTGATTTATTTTCAATAACAGTTTCTTTAGACATACTTATATCCTCATAATTAAATGCTTATTTTATTCATTTCGTTTTATATTAGCCCCTTGCGGGGCCGAATAGATGACGACAGCGATTATGTATATAAAATATAGTGACTCATCACATGATGTATCTGCCTCAGGTTGACAAGCACTTCATCAAAATATACGTTTTTAATCGATGCTTTATATTTATGTTTTTTCAAGAACTCATTAAAATCTTTCTTACCATTCTCTATTATTGATTTTAAAACACCCTCCATATAACCATCGTCTTCAAGGTTATGATAGAATCTTTCCCCCATATACTCATGCATACATCGCAAATAGTAGTCATAGTCTTCCCCGCTTTTCAGAACAAAGTATTTTGTATCATCATTGCTAACATTTATTTCTATTTTTTGCACTTTCATTTTCGCTTCCTCTTTTATGTTATTTATTATTTTTGCGTGAATCTGAAATAGTATTTTCAATCCAAGCATCAATCTCACTTTCCACAAAGGCTACAGATCTTGCCCCTATGATTACCTTATCCGGGAATCGGCCTTCCTTAATAAGCTCATACATTGTGGTTCGACTAAATCCGACTCTTCTAAGAACTTCAGGAACACGGATTAATCTTTTACCTACGATTTCATTTCTCATTTGTTTTTTCCTCTGTTGTTTCAACGAGGACAATAATAGCTAATTCGCTTATGGCGTTTTAGGGATGTTGGCAAAAGACTTTTTCGAAAAAAATGGGGGTAGGTGAACAGAAAAAAAATGGTTGAGGATGGGTGTGATCACGTTCGCTCAGGGCGAACGTAACCCTTTTTTACTTATCTTCTTTCTTCTTCTCGTCTTTGACGTGATCTACAATTTTTGTGTCTTTTAATACATTGTTTTCCATCATGTAATCTTCAAACGATTTCAGATAGTTCTCATCTGTCAGCAACGCCATAGCCAGCGGATAGTCAGTCACCTTAAGCATTCCCTCATCCCTATCCTTCTCGCTGTTCTCATGAAGCAGCGATGACATCAGCGACAGTGAGATTTTGGTATCATTATTATCTGCCCCCCAAAAAATGAGATCCATCATAGGGATGAGTCGATAGTCGATGATTTTTCTCAACGTGCTTTTACCAAAACGATACTTCCGAACAGCCGGATCGTTCATTTTTAGCTGTTTTTTCCATTGGGGAATGAGCACCTTCAGGTGTTCGATGATATCTTCGGTTGAAGCCTCTTGCAGGAAGATATCGACAGTAATTGAGGACAGACTTTTGATGCCGGATTCCTTCAGGTACTCCGACATATATTCAGACTGACTTCTTTGGGATGTTTCAGGATGGGTTCCAATCAGAGTTAAACTTTTCGCATATAATTGTGCGTTGCTCCGGGTTACGGGGACCACTGCGTAAGTTCTGGCAAGCCCATGTCCTTGCGTGGACGTGTCGCCGCTAAAAAAAATTTCACCTCTGAGGATCTTATAGCGGTAATCATCTAATAAAAGTCTGTTCAGAGGCGGTAATGTATCCCGTTTCAGCAACATCTTGTAAGCCAAGATACGCCGCTCAACCTCAACATAGAATTGCTGAAGGGTGAGTTCCTTTATCGCTTCATACCGCTCTACATCAAACCATTCTTCCAATAGTTTCCTGAGTTCACTTCGTTTCATTACTGTGCTGTCCGTTTTACCATTTTTAGTTGTTTTAACTGACAGAACAACAGGTTGTCCAGTAATGGCGTAGGTCAGCTGAGCTTATTGCTGGTAGGTTCTTAAGATTGGTGTGAAATCATCCGTCGATTACTAAATTTCCGGAGGCTCCCTGCTATCGTATTTCTGCTTTTAAAGGGTTTTGTTGTACAGGAAGGGATGAAGACTGGATAAGTTTTTTGATGAAAAACAGGGATTTTAGATACAAAAAAAGCCCGTTTACACGGGCTTTTGATGCAATACTTTATGCAGTACAAAATCAAAACTAACTCTTAAGTTATTGATTTTATTAGGAATTTGGCGGAAGCGTAGAGATTCGAACTCTAGAACCCTTTCGGGTCGCCGGTTTTCAAGACCGGTGCCTTCAACCGCTCGGCCACGCTTCCAATGAGGCGCACTATAAACATCCCGAACGGACCTGTAAAGCACCAATGTGTTCGTTTGCCTGAAAAACAGCCAAAATGTTGTTAATCGACTGAAATAACAACAGATTGACCATTTATTCAGCACGAATGCCGGCTATAGCGCTTAATGTTTTTTGATGTACATATCTTTGGTGTAGTAATTTCCCCGGTTATCTGGCGCAAATCCCCCCACCCACGGCTTCACTAGATGCGTGCGGACGTAGTGGTAAACCGGAATCGCGGGCACATCCTCACCTAAAAGGTCTTCAGCCTGCTGATAGTATTTGCCTCGTTCTTCCAGCGAACTTGCTTTCGCCGCATTACGCATCGCTTCATCAAAGGCGGGGTTACTGTACTTGGTGGTGTTCTCGCTATCACCGGTCCGGAAGATATTGAGGAAACTTGAGGCATCATCATAATCGGCTATCCACGCATAACGCACGACGTCAAAATTACCGGTGTGCATGGTGTCCAGCATGGTTTTCCATTCCTGGTTTTGCAGCTTCGCCTCGACGCCAAGGTTTTTCTTCCACATCGACGATGCGGCAATCGCAATACGCTGGTGCGTTTCGAAGGTGTTGTAGAGCAGATTCAAGCTAAGCGGATGCTCAGGACCAAAACCGACTTCAGCCAGCAGTTTTTTGGCTTCAGCAATACGTTTTTCAAGCGGCCATGACGCATACTCCGGCGCATGCAGTTTCACCCCACCTATTTCCGGCTGGCTGATAACCCACGCTGCTCGCTGCCCCTGTCCCATTACCTTTTGCGCAATGATGTCTTTATCCAACGCCATATTCAGCGCCCGCCGCACGCGCGGATCATTAAACGGCGCGCGGGTTGTATTGAACTGATAGTAATACGTTGAAAGCTGGGGCGAGACATGCAGTTCATCCCCCATCGTTTTTTTCAGTTGCGCGAACTGATTGACCGGTACGCTATACACAATGTCGATTTCACCGGCCTTATAGCGATTTACGTCAGCCGACTCTGAGCTGATAGGCAAATAAGTAACTTTATTAATAACCGTATGCCGATCGTCCCAGTAATGTGGATTACGCTCGGCAACGATGCGCTCATTAACCACCCACTGCGATAATTTGTACGGCCCGCTGCTGACAAAATGCTCTGGCCGGGTCCACTTATCGCCAAAACGACCTATCAACACTTTATCCAGCGGGACCAGAGATGGATGCGCCAGCATCGCCAGAAACGCCGCCGTCGGTTGCGTCAGGGTAATTTCCAGCGTGGTATCATCCAGGGCTTTGACTCCCAGCGTGGCGGGATCTTTTTTCCCCTGGGCAATATCAACCGCGTTCGCAACGTGCATGTTGCCCAGATACGAAGCATAAGGTGAAGCCGTTTGCGGCGAAACCAGACGCTGCCAGCTCCAGACGACATCCTGTGCGGTAATAGCAGATCCATCTGACCAGGTTATGCCCGGGCGTAAATGGAAGGTCCAGACAGTGTTGCCTTTATTCTCCCAGGACGCGGCTAGACGGGGTTCGATAGACCCATCCTGCTTGACAGCCACCAGACCGTCGAACATATCGCTGATTAAATTAAACTCAACGTTGCTTTCAACTTTATGCGGATCCAGCGATGCCGGCTCACTGCCGTTGTTTCTGACCAGTTCCTGTTTTTCTGCCAGTAGTGTTCCTGCGGGAACATTTGCCGCCCTCGCCGCGCCGTTTATAGACATCAAACAGACAGTCAACAGCGTAAACGTCAATATCTTCGATTTATGTTGAATCATTCCCTTTACCTTATTGCTCTGTTTTATGTAGACACCGCTGTCACTGTCAGAGAGATTCAGGAATAACGCAATATTTTTCAGTTACCTGGTAGATAGCGATCTGACATTTTTGCACATACAGTGCTAACATCTAATTCGGGAACTTTTGTTGAAATAATATGCTTAAGTCTGGCGGGTTAAAATGCGTAAAGATGGGTAAAACCGCTGTGTCATTCCCCTTGATTTCATTATCCTCCATCATTAATTACATCTGTCATAAGAGAGTGACTCATGGATCGTATTATTAGTTCTTCGCGCGAGCGTACATCGCTACTCAGCACGCATAAGGTGCTGCGCAATACCTATTTCCTGCTCAGCCTGACGCTGGCGTTTTCAGCGATCACTGCAACCGCCAGTACCGTACTGATGTT
Source organism: Citrobacter sp. Cpo089 (assembly GCF_030332695.1). NCBI lineage: Bacteria > Pseudomonadati > Pseudomonadota > Gammaproteobacteria > Enterobacterales > Enterobacteriaceae > Citrobacter > Citrobacter sp. Cpo089. The sequence goes on from NZ_JAOWHJ010000076.1 coordinate 158,905, forward strand.
ACCTTCTCCGGGACTTATCCTGACGCTGGTGGGTATGTATGGTCTGATGTTCCTGACCTACAAAACGGCAGATAAGCCGGTTGGTATTTTGTCAGCGTTCGCTTTCACTGGCTTCCTGGGCTACATCCTGGGACCAATTCTGAATACCTACCTGTCTGCGGGCATGGGTGATGTTATCGCCATGGCGCTGGGCGGTACGGCGCTGGTCTTCTTCAGCTGCTCGGCCTATGTGCTGACCACGCGTAAAGATATGTCCTTCCTCGGCGGTATGCTGATGGCGGGTGTTGTGGTGGTGTTGATTGGTATGGTTGCAAATATCTTCCTGCAACTGCCGGCATTACATCTGGCAATCAGCGCGGTGTTCATTCTGATTTCTTCAGGCGCAATCCTGTTTGAAACCAGCAATATCATCCGCGGCGGTGAAACCAACTATATTCGTGCCACCGTTAGCCTGTATGTTTCGCTGTACAACATCTTCGTCAGCCTGCTGAGTATTCTGGGCTTCGCCAGCCGCGATTAAGATGTCCACTCGCATTATCCAGCCCCGCTTATGCGGGGCTTTCTTTTTTGGTAAACTGCCGCCAGTTTGACTAACGAAGTGACGAATTATGTTGATCTTTGAAGGTAAAGAAATCAGTACCGATAGCGAAGGCTATCTGAAAGATACCACGCTGTGGAGCGAGGCGCTGGCGGAGAGAATCGCCGAAAACGAAGGCATTACGCTCTCCGCGGAACACTGGGAAGTGGTGCGTTTTGTCCGCGAGTTTTATCTGGAGTTTAATACCTCCCCCGCTATCCGCATGCTGGTAAAAGCGATGGCCAGCAAGTTTGGCGAAGAGAAAGGCAACAGCCGTTATCTCTACCGCCTGTTCCCGAAAGGTCCGGCCAAGCAGGCGACTAAAATTGCCGGCCTGCCGAAACCGGTGAAATGTATTTAATAGCGGATACTAAATCCTTTTAGCTCGTCGCCAGGACGATGTGGTTCACTGAGAACCCGATCAACCCTGGCGCTGCTCGGCCCCCCGGCTTTCAACCACTTCATCAGTTGTTCTACCCGGTTGCTTTCACCGCAGGCGACAACCTCTACGCTGCCGTCATCCATATTCTTCGCGTAGCCGGTCAACCCCAGCCGTTGTGCTTCATGCTGGGTGGTGTAGCGAAATCCTACCCCCTGAACCCGGCCATAGACCCAGGCGATTATGCAGACTTTCGACATTGCTGTTCTCCTTATCATCACAGCGTGCGTTGCAAATATGCAAAAAACTCAGGACAATGGCGCCCATTTCTTTGAATTGACAGAATAGTAAATTATGAGTGTACGTTTAGTGTTAGCCAAAGGGCGCGAAAAATCATTACTTCGCCGCCATCCGTGGGTATTTTCCGGTGCTGTCGCCCGTATGGAAGGTAAAGCCAACCTCGGTGAAACCATCGATATTGTTGACCATCAGGGTAAATGGTTAGCACGCGGCGCGTACTCACCCGCGTCGCAGATCCGTGCACGCGTCTGGACATTCGACAAGTCTGAGTCCATCGATATTGATTTCTTCACCCGTCGTCTGCAGCAGGCGCAGACATGGCGTGACTGGCTGGCGAAAAAAGACGGCCTGGACAGTTACCGTCTGATCGCCGGAGAATCCGATGGCCTGCCGGGCATCACCATTGACCGCTTCGGCAACTTCCTGGTGTTGCAGTTGCTCAGTGCGGGGGCTGAATACCAACGCGCCGCGCTGATTAGCGCTCTGCAAATTGTTTTCCCGGACTGCGCCATTTATGACCGTAGCGATGTGGCCGTACGTAAAAAAGAAGGTATGGAGCTGACTCAAGGGCCAGTAACGGGTGAGCTTCCGCCAGCCCTGCTGCCAATTGAAGAGCACGGAATGAAGCTGCTGGTTGATATTCAGCATGGTCACAAAACCGGCTATTACCTCGATCAACGCGACAGCCGCCTGGCCACGCGTCGTTATGTGGAAAATCAGCGTGTGCTGAACTGTTTCTCTTACACCGGCGGCTTTGCGGTCTCAGCATTAATGGGCGGATGCCGTCAGGTCGTCAGCGTTGACACCTCTCAGGAAGCGCTCGATATTGCCCGCCAGAACGTGGAACTGAACAAGCTGGATCTAAGCAAAGCTGAGTTCGTGCGTGATGATGTGTTCAAACTTCTGCGTGCTTATCGCGATCGTGGTGAGAAATTCGACGTCATCGTTATGGATCCGCCGAAATTTGTCGAAAACAAAAGTCAGTTGATGGGCGCCTGCCGCGGCTATAAGGACATCAATATGCTGGCTATTCAGTTGCTCAATCCGGGCGGTGTGCTGCTGACATTTTCCTGCTCTGGGCTAATGACCACCGATTTATTTCAGAAAATCATCGCTGATGCCGCAATAGATGCTGGTCGTGATGTACAATTTATAGAGCAGTTCCGTCAGGCCGCCGATCACCCGGTGATCGCTACCTACCCGGAAGGGCTGTATCTGAAAGGGTTTGCCTGTCGCATCATGTAACTTGAAAAGTGGAATATTACCCTTACATAAAGGGTATCTATTTCCCGGGAGGTGACTATGATTGCCAGCAAATTCGGTATCGGCCAGCAGGTCCGCCATTCCCTGTTAGGTTACCTCGGAGTGGTCGTGGATATCGACCCGGAATATTCGCTTGATCAACCGTCAGCCGATGAGTTGGCGGTTAACGACGAACTTCGCGCCGCTCCCTGGTATCACGTGGTGATGGAAGACGATAATGGTCTGCCAGTGCATACGTATCTGGCCGAAGCACAACTGAGTAGTGAGCTTCAGGAAGAACATCCGGAGCAACCGTCGATGGATGAACTGGCGCGAACAATTCGAAAACAGCTTCAGGCCCCGCGCCTGCGCAATTGATGCTAAAACAGACCCGATGGCGATTCGCTAATCGGGCCTGTGCGTTTTGTTCGGCTACAGATCAGTCTTACTTCGCCAGTCCCAACCGCGGGATCTCAATCGCCGGGCAGCGATCCATCACCACCGTCATCCCTGCATCGCGAGCCAGCACGGCTGCCTGCTCGTTAATCACGCCGAGCTGCATCCATAGGGTCTTCGCGCCGATGGCAATTGCCTCCTGAGCAACACCCCACGCCGCTTCAGAATTACGGAAGACATCTACCATATCCACTTTCTCTGGTACATCTGCCAGCGTCGCATAGCCCTGCTGCCCCAGCAGCGTTTTTCCAGCAATCTTCGGTGAAACAGGAATAACGTGATAGCCCTGATCGAGTAAATATTTCATCACCCGATAGCTTGGACGATCGGGTTTATCGCTTGCCCCCACCAGTGCAATCGTGCGGGTTGTTGTCAAAATGCCAGCAATATCGGTCTCTTTCATCGTTTTCCTCCAGGCTGTTTAGCAAAGTGTACGACAAACCTGACTTTGCAACCATTCATCCCATACTGGCGCATGAGAGCTAAACTCAAAAATATGTCTATATGTTAGTAAACATGATTATCGAAAAATTTAGATACATCTTATACAGATATTTTCTGGACAGGAGAAACCTATGAAAGCCGGCATTGTGACAGCCTTGATTGCCCTATGTTTGCCGGCAACCGTTTTTGCTACCTCTTTACGTCTGTCCAATGATATTGACCTTCTGGTACTGGACGGAAAAAAAGTCTCCAGCTCATTACTGCGTGGTGCCGACAGTATTGAGCTGGAAAATGGTCGGCACCAGCTCGTGTTTCGCGTAGAAAAAACCATTCGCCTGTCCAGCCACGAAGAACGTCTGTATATTTCGCCTCCGTTGGTCATCAGCTTTGATACCCAACTCGTCAGTCAGGTTAATTTCCACCTCCCACGTCTGAGCAACGAGCGGGATGCAACGCATTTTGATGATGCCCCGCGCGTAGAACTGCTGGATGGGGATTCCATGCCTATACCGGTTAAGCTGGATATTCTGTCAATCACGTCCACCGCAAAAATCGTAGATTATGAAATGGAAACAGAGCGCTATAACAAAGCGGCTAAGCATGCATCTTTACCGCAATTTGCCACAATGATGGCCGATGACAGTTCGCTGCTTTCCGGGGTGTCTGAACTGGATCGCGTGCCGCCTCAGTCGCAAACACTGACCGAGCAGCGCTTAAAATATTGGTTTCAACAGGCTGACGCGCAAACGCGAAGTAACTTCTTACAATGGGCGGAGAAACAACCCCCATCGTGACATTTATGTTCGTATACGCATTTTTTTTGTCTTTCTCTTGCAGCGTCAAGAGCTTCCAGTACTCTGTAACAAGGTTAACTTGGGAGCTGTACTATGGAATTAACGACTCGCACATTGCCAGCGCAGAAACATATTGCGTTGGTCGCACACGATCACTGCAAAAAGATGTTGATGAGCTGGGTTGAACGCCACCAGCCATTACTGGAAAAACACGTTCTGTATGCTACAGGAACAACAGGAAACTTAATTCAACGCGCGACAGGAATGGACGTCAACGCCATGCTGAGCGGCCCAATGGGGGGTGACCAGCAGGTAGGTGCGCTGATTTCAGAAGGGAAAATTGATGTGCTGATTTTCTTCTGGGATCCGCTCAACGCCGTTCCCCACGATCCTGATGTCAAAGCCCTGCTACGCCTGGCCACGGTCTGGAACATTCCAGTCGCCACTAACGTGTCAACCGCTGATTTTATTATCCAGTCGCCAAACTTCAACGACGCAACGGATATCTTGATCCCGGATTACGCCCGTTATCTGGCAGAACGTCTCAAATAAGCGCTAAGCAGGCGGTAATTACCGCCTGCTTTTCAGGGTTTCCGGGTCACCGGAACGTCTAATTGCTTAAGCTCATCAACAAAGCATGATGGCGCGTCTTTGCTAAACAGTAGCCATACCCGATGCCGCGCACGCGTTAGCGCCACATACAGCAACCGTCTCTCTTCTGCATCAGGAAAATCTTCAACAGCCGGGAGTAACGCCTCTTCCATAATCGACTCACGAGCCGGAGCCGGGAAACCGTCATTCCCTTCATGAAGCCCCATAACAATGACGTAATCCGCCTGCTGCCCTTTGCTGGCATGAATAGTCATAAAATCCAGCTGCAGCTTGGGCCAGCGGGTGGCCGCTTTGTCCAGGCTGGCAGGTTTGAGATGATGGTATCGCGCCAGCACCAGAATTCTCTCTTCGGCTTTCACAAAACCCGACAGCTTATCCAGCAAAAGATCTAACTGGCTTTCGTCGAGCAACGTGACGGCTTTTTTATCACCGGTCATCAGACTGTTCAGCGGTTTCGTGAGCTGATGTGGGTTTTGCTGGATAAACTGGTTTGCGACTTCGCCAATACGGCTATTAAAACGGTAAGTCGTATCCAGATTACAGCTATCGCCCTCACCAAAATTTTGCTGAAATGCGGTTGTCAGAGAAAGCTGTGCTCCGCTGAACCGGTAAATGGCCTGCCAGTCATCTCCCACGGCAAACAGCGTAGTCTGCGAGTTTTGCTTACGCAAGGCGGCTAACAGGGCGGCGCGCTGAGGGGAAATATCCTGAAATTCATCGACCAGAATATGTTTCCACGGACTGATAAACCGCCCCTTCTCCAGAATGACAATAGCCTGATGGATCAACCCGGAGAAATCGACGGCATTCTCATCCTTCAGGGCACTCTTCCAGGCCTTGAGCAGCGGCGCCATTAGCTTTATGCGTTTACTGAACAGATCACGGATCTCCTCCGGAGCATTAGCAATCATCTCCGCCTGTGCTCCGCCATGCATACGCATCAAACTAACCCAGCGATCCAACCGGGAAGCCAGACGACGCTGTAATTTTTCGTCATCCCAGAAGTTACCTTCGGGTACAGACCACTGCATTTCTTCTTCTAACCATTGTCGCCAGCCTTTAGCCTGAGCCTTTTTCTCACTGCACTGCTGACGCCAGGTTGTTATAAAGAGTTTGTTGCGCGCGATAGCATCATTTTCCAGCTTGCTCACCGTTGGAACTTTTTTGCTACCTTGCGAAATAATGTGCAACGCCAGTGCATGGAACGTCCGCGCGGTGACCTCATCCGTATGCAGACGCTCACGGATGCGGTCATCCATCTCCTGGGCTGCTTTGCGTCCAAACGCCAGCAACAGGATCTGTTCTGGTGCGGCTTCTCCTCGTGCAAGCAACCAACCCGCCCGGGCAACCAACACAGATGTTTTACCGCTTCCAGCACCTGCAAGTACCAACAATGATTGCTCACCGTTCACCACCGCGCGCGCCTGAGCAGGGTTCAACGGCGAAGATTCAACATGCTGGAAAAACTCGGCATACTCTTCCCGCATTGCATCGGTGTACGCCTGATTGTGCTGTAAGCGACAGGCTTCAATGTCTTTCAACCATGTCTGGCATTGACGTAACGCCTCCCGGCAATTTTCAAATTCCTCCAGCCGATTAACCGGGAGCGGTAACGCGGCAAAGGCACGGCGAATTTGCTGCTGCAGCCCTGACGTTTGTTCGCGCGTCAGCCATTTACTTTCACTAGTACGCGCCGCTATCGCATCCAATTGCTGCTGTAAAACCCCGGCAGCGATGTCACTCATTTCCTGGCTCCACTGTTGCCAGAGCGCATTCAAATGATGATGGAAGCGCTGGGTTTCCGCCCACTCTGTACCGTGAAGACGAACCACCTTCTCATCCGGGAGTACAAACTCCAGCTCGCCCCATACCAAGCCGCGTTTGCAATGAATCGCCAGTAACTGATTGAAGGGAATAAGATACTCGTGACGATCGCCGGAAACTTTAATCCCGGCATTGAGAATAACGGCCCGATCGTAAGGGTGTTGTGCCAGACGTTTTCCAAGAGAAGTTGCTTTCAGTTCCATAAGACTCAAGCGGATCCACACGAAGAGGTTTGCTTATCAGTGTAACCGCCAGAGAAAACGTGCTCCAGCCCAAAAAAACGTTACAATTGCCGAATTCACAGAAAACCAGAGTTAACCGAGGGTTTATGCGTACTGTTCTGAATATTTTAAATTTTGTGCTTGGGGGGTTCGCCACCACCCTTGCCTGGTTACTGGCAACGCTGGTCAGTGTCGTGCTTATTTTTACTTTACCCTTGACCCGTTCATGCTGGGAGATAACCCGACTTTCGCTGTTTCCCTATGGTAACGAAGCGATTCATGTCGATGAACTGAATCCGGCCGGTAAAAGCGTCCTGTTAAATACCGGCGGCACCGTGCTCAATATTTTCTGGCTGATTTTCTTCGGCTGGTGGTTGTGCCTGATGCACATTATCTCTGGTATTGCCCAGTGCATAACGATTATTGGTATTCCGGTTGGCATTGCAAACTTTAAAATCGCTGCCATTGCGCTCTGGCCGGTGGGTCGCCGTGTGGTTTCAGTAGAAGTTGCCCGTGCAGCGCGTGAAGCCAATGCGCGTCGTCGTTTTGAATAATCAGGACCGATGGCCTTTATGTTAAGTCCTCTGCTCAAACGCTATACCTGGAACAGCACATGGCTGTACTACGTGCGGATTTTTATCGCGCTATGCGGCACAACAGCGCTGCCCTGGTGGCTGGGCGATGTCAAGCTGACCATCCCGCTCACGCTGGGCATGGTCGCTGCCGCACTTACCGATCTGGACGATCGTCTCGCAGGCCGACTACGCAATTTAATCATCACACTGGTGTGCTTTTTTATTGCCTCAGCCTCCGTTGAACTGCTCTTCCCATGGCCATGGCTGTTTGCTATTGGGTTAACGCTTTCCACCAGCGGCTTTATTCTGCTGGGGGGATTAGGCCAGCGCTATGCAACTATTGCTTTTGGTGCATTGCTGATCGCCATTTACACGATGCTGGGCACCTCGCTTTACGATCAGTGGTATCAACAACCAATCCTGCTGCTCGCTGGCGCTATCTGGTATAACCTGCTGACGCTCACCGGACATCTTCTGTTCCCCATCCGCCCCTTACAGGACAATCTGGCACGCAGCTACGAACAGTTAGCGCACTACCTGGAACTGAAATCGCGTCTTTTTGACCCCGACATAGAAGATGAAAGCCAGGCACCGTTGTATGATTTAGCTCTCGCGAATGGCCAACTGATGGCAACGCTGAATCAGACTAAAGTGTCGCTGCTGACCCGCCTGCGCGGTGACCGTGGACAACGGGGAACACGTCGCACGCTACATTACTATTTTGTGGCGCAGGATATTCATGAACGCGCAAGCTCCTCACATATTCAGTATCAAACGCTACGCGATCATTTCCGTCACAGCGATGTGATGTTCCGTTTCCAGCGGTTGATGTCGATGCAAGGGCAAGCCTGTTCACAATTATCTCGCTGTATTTTATTGCGCACGCCTTACCAGCACGATCCGCACTTTGAGCGAGCCTTCACCCATATAGATGCTGCACTTGAGCGCATGCGCGCCAGTGGTGAACCTGCCGACCTGCTCAATACGCTGGGTTTTTTACTGTCAAACCTACGGGCAATCGACGCGCAGCTTGCTACCATCGAATCCGAACAGGCTCAGGTACTCTCGCGCAATGAGTCTGAAAATCAGCTTGCCGATGACAGTCCCCATGGATTCAGTGATATCTGGTTACGTCTGAGCCGTAATTTCACCCCTGAGTCTGCTCTGTTTCGCCATGCCGTTCGCATGTCGTTAGTACTCTGTGTTGGTTATGCCATTATCCAGATAACCGGCATGAATCACGGATACTGGATCTTGCTGACCAGCCTGTTTGTCTGTCAGCCAAACTACAACGCCACCCGACATCGCCTGGCGCTCAGGATTATCGGCACGTTGGTTGGGATTGCCATTGGTTTACCGATCCTGTGGTTTGTGCCCTCTCTCGAGGGGCAACTGATACTCCTGGTGATCACTGGCGTACTGTTTTTTGCCTTTCGCAACGTCCAGTATGCGCATGCCACCATGTTTATCACGCTGCTGGTGTTACTGTGCTTTAACCTGCTCGGCGAAGGTTTTGAGGTTGCGCTGCCGCGTGTCATCGATACGCTAATTGGCTGTGCTATCGCCTGGGCTGCTGTCAGTTTCATCTGGCCAGACTGGCGTTTTCGTAACCTACCACGGGTAATTGAACGGGCGACTGACGCTAACTGCCGCTACCTTGATGCAATTCTCGAACAATATCATCAGGGTCGTGATAATCGTCTGGCCTACCGTATCGCTCGCCGTGATGCGCATAATCGTGATGCTGAACTCGCCTCCGTGGTATCAAACATGTCGAGCGAGCCGGATGTCACGGCCCAAACCCGCGAAACGGCGTTCCGTTTACTGTGTCTCAACCATACGTTTACCAGCTATATTTCTGCGCTAGGCGCACATCGCGAACAGTTGACCAATCCAGACGTTTTGGCATTGCTGGATGACGCTGTTTGCTATGTTGATGATGCCCTTCACCATCAACCCGCTGACGAGCAGCGTGTATACCAGGCGTTAGAAGGGCTGAAGCAGCGAATTCAGCATCTGGAACCACGCCCGGACAGTAAAGAGCCGCTGGTCGTTCAGCAAGTTGGGCTATTGATCGCTCTACTCCCGGAGATCCGGCGATTACAGCAGCAAATTGACGTGCTGCCGTCTAATACCCCGGTTCCGGCGTAAGAGAACTTACCCACTCAACCAGCTCCTGGCGACGCGTCGCCGGGAGCGCGGCTTCATGTATCCCCCCTACCGCGCCTTCAAGGGCATAGAGTACTTTTACCGTCAGAGCCGGGTTATTTTGCCGAAGTTTCAGCCAGCACATTTGTGCTCCCAACGATCGCATGGTCCCCTCATCTTTAATTCCAGCTTCATTCAGCAGAGTCTCCAGATGAAACGTCATATTCGGCAATTCCCGCAGACGATGCTGGGCAAAGCGACTTTGTTTCTCCTTAACCGCAGCATCCAACGAATATCGCGATAACGACACCAGCTGCTGCTGGTTTTGCCACAGGGCATCGTTCACCTGGTAATAATTAAGTACAAGAGGACGTCCGCGCTTAATAAATGTCAGCCAGACAGGAGAATTTTGTACACAATACTGGGCGCTCTGCTCACAGGCGCGAAGATACAGCTCACCATTAGCGACCATGGCAAAGACCGTATCGCCAACCGTCAGACTGTAACCACCAAACAGTGAGCGATAGTGAATTGTCCCCAGAGAAGCCAGATATTCCTGCGATTTATAGATCCTTGCATAAGAAAGCTCTTTCATAAAAATCCTTTTTAAATCATAACGTAAGCAAATGATTTTCAGTAGCGGATCCGTTAATGACGAAAATAGGCAACTTATGCGTATGGGGCAAGATGAATTTTATTTTTCCCGTGACGACGACTAAAAATTGCGAACCTGTTTCCGAAAATAAGGTTGATCTTTGTTGACGGCAGGGTTACTGTATATCCATACAGTAACTCACAGGGCTGGATTGATTATGTACACTTCAGGCTATGCAAATCGTTCATCGTCGTTCTCTTCCACATCAAGCAACATTGCGCGCGTTTCATCAGAGAACGCAACCGCTGGGCTTATCAGTGAAGTTGTCTATCGCGAGGACCAGCCCATGATGACACAACTGCTGCTGCTTCCCCTGCTGCAACAGTTAGGGCAACAATCACGCTGGCAGCTGTGGCTGACGCCTCAGCAAAAATTAAGTCGGGAGTGGGTGCAGTCAGCTGGACTTCCATTGACGAAAGTCATGCAAATTAGTCAGCTCTCCCCCTGCAATACGCTGGAATCAATGATTCGTGCGCTACGCACGGGTAATTACAGTGTTGTCATTGGCTGGCTGGCGGAAGAATTAACGGAAGATGAACATGCCGAACTGGTCAAAGCGGCTGATGAAGGTAATGCGATGGGTTTTATCATGCGTCCGGTTCGCGCCCAGACACTTGCGGGGAGACAGCATTCCGGGCTAAAAATTCACTCGAATTTGTATCATTGAGTAAAATTAGGATTTATCCTGGAATTTTTTTTCATCTCTCAATTTGTCTTTGAGCTGTAATGTGTTTTTCGTCTGAACGCTTGTCAGAAGCGGTTTTCAGGATATCCTCAGTACATTTATTCAGCTATAAATGTTAAATATTGTGTATACAAGCCTTTTTTTTTCATATGCCTGACGGACTTCACACTTGTAAGTTTTCAACTACGTTGTAGACTTTACATCGCCAGGGGTGCTCGGCGTAAGCCGCAGATATCGGTAGAGTAACTATTGAACTGGTCCCCGGGTGAAGGATTTAACCGTGTTATCTCTCTTCGGAGATATTCATGGCGAATTTTGGATGATAACGAGGCGCAAAAAATGAAAAAGACAGCTATCGCAATTGCAGTGGCACTGGCTGGTTTCGCTACCGTGGCGCAGGCCGCTCCGAAAGATAACACCTGGTATACTGGTGCTAAACTGGGCTGGTCTCAGTTCCATGATATTGGCAACAACCGTATCGACAACAACGGTCCGACCCACGAAAGCCAACTGGGTGCCGGTGCGTTCGGTGGTTACCAGGTTAACCCGTACGTTGGTTTTGAAATGGGTTACGACTGGTTAGGCCGTATGCCATACAAAGGCAGCGAGCAGAATGGCGCTTTCAAAGCTCAGGGCGTTCAGCTGACCGCTAAACTGGGTTACCCAATCACTGACGATCTGGACGTTTATACCCGTCTGGGTGGTATGGTTTGGCGTGCAGACGCTAAAAACAACACTGGCTTCAAAGACCACGACACTGGTGTATCCCCAGTATTCGCTGGTGGCGTAGAGTATGCAATTACTCCTGAAATCGCTACCCGTCTGGAATACCAGTGGACCAACAACATCGGTGACGCGAACACCGTTGGCGGTCGTCCAGATAACGGTCTGTTGAGCGTTGGTGTTTCTTACCGTTTCGGCCAGCAGGAAGAAGCAGCTCCAGTAGTTGTTGCTCCGGCTCCGGCTCCAGAAGTACAGACCAAGCACTTCACTCTGAAGTCTGACGTTCTGTTCAACTTCAACAAAGCAACTCTGAAACCAGAAGGCCAGCAGGCTCTGGACCAGATGTACAGCCAGCTGAGCAACCTGGATCCGAAAGACGGTTCCGTAGTGGTTCTGGGCTTCACTGACCGCATCGGTTCTGACGCTTACAACCAGGCGCTGTCCGAGAAACGTGCTCAGTCCGTTGTTGATTACCTGATCTCTAAAGGTATTCCTTCTGACAAAATCTCTGCACGTGGCATGGGTGAATCCAACCCAGTTACTGGCAACACCTGTGACAACGTGAAAGCTCGCGCTGCACTGATCGACTGCCTGGCTCCGGATCGTCGTGTTGAGATCGAAGTTAAAGGCATCAAAGACGTTGTAACTCAGCCTCAGGCTTAAGTTATCGTCTTATAAAAAACCCCGCCATGCGGGGTTTTTTTTCATCTTTTTTCATCCAAAGTAAGCCACGTGTTAAACCAGCCGACCGCTACTCTTTTCCCAGCAACGCCTGTAAATCCTGTTTCAATGTCGACATTTTGTTCGCGTACTTCTCTTTATGCTCTGCGTCTTCAATTAGCTGCACAATAGTTTCAGAAAGCGTTTTTCCGCGCCGCTGCGCAAGACCAGCCAGACGCTGCCAGACCATGAACTCCAGATCGATGGATTTCTTCCGCGTATGCTGATGCTCAGCATTAAAGTGCCGCTTGCGCCTGGCACGTATGGTTTGTTTCATACGATTAAGAAGCGCAGAATTCATGTGTTCTTCAATCCAGGCATTAACCCGAACCGGTTCATTTTCGAGGGTTAGCAATAAATCAACGGCTTCTTTGGCAGCGCTGGCCTCGACGTAACGGGTGATTAATTCCCCCTCACGATGCTTCTTCACCAGATACTTCCATTTCCAGCCGCTTTCAAGGTTTTCAAGTTGTTGATATTTCATTGCGATCTCAATGTTACCGTGTAACTCTTATCAGAATATCAGCTTTTTCGGCATCTGAAGAAAAGAATATCCAGCCTGTGAACTGCCGCGCGTCATCACAACCGTTTCACGGCGCTTTCCAGGTGTTTAGTGGTGAGGGTTACGGTATAATCTCGTTTTTTACAACAGACTAAAAAACATCAACTTTGACCATTACGAAACTTGCATGGCGTGATCTGGTTCCTGATACCGACAGTTATCAGGAAGTATTTGCACAGCCGCACGTCACTGACGACACCGACACCTTACTTAGTGATACTCAGCCACGTTTACAATTCGCGCTAGAGCAGCTTCTTCAGCACTGGACAACATCCTCGTTCATGTTGGTAAAAGCACCGGAAGAGCTTGAGTATCTCAACCTTATTGCAAAGGCTGCACGTCCCTTGCACACGGATGCAGGAAGCCTGACTGGCGGTCATTACGACATCTCCGGTCACACTATTCGTTATCGTACAGCTGAGAAAGCGGAAGACAATTTTGCGACGTTGACGCAGGTGGTCAGCGCTGACTGGGCCGAAGCCGAACAACTGTTTGGCTGTCTGCGTCAGTTCAATGGAGAAATTACGCTGCAGCCAGGTCTGGTACATCAGGCCAATGGAGGTGTGCTGGTTATCTCATTGCGCACGCTGTTGGCCCAACCTCTGTTGTGGATGCGCCTGAAAGCCATTGTCAGCCACGAACGTTTTGATTGGGTAGCTTTTGATGAGTCTCGCCCGCTGCCTGTCTCCGTTCCCCCTATGCCGCTTAAACTGAAAGTTATTTTGGTGGGTGAGCGTGAATCGCTGGCGGATTTCCAGGACATGGAACCAGAACTGGCTGAGCAGGCCATTTACAGCGAGTTTGAAGATAATCTGCAGATAGTGGATGCCGAAACCATGACGCAATGGTGTCAGTGGGTCACGCATACCGCCATACGCAATAATTTGCCCTACCCCGCTCCTGATGCCTGGCAGGTTCTGATCCGTGAAGCCGTTCGCTATACCGGTGAACAGGATACATTGCCGCTTAACCCGCTGTGGATCACCCGACAGTTCAAAGAGGTGGCTCCGTTATGCGAGGGCGAAACCTGCAACGCTGAGCAGGTCAGCCTGATGCTGGCTCAGCGCGAATGGCGTGAGGGATTCCTGGCTGAACGCATGCAGGATGAAATTCTGCAAGAGCAGATCCTTATCGAGACAGAAGGCGAGCGTATTGGCCAGATCAACGCCTTGTCGGTAATTGAGTTTCCAGGCCACCCACGCGCATTTGGCGAGCCTTCTCGTATCAGTTGCGTCGTGCATATTGGCGACGGCGAGTTTACGGATATTGAGCGCAAAGCCGAGCTCGGCGGAAATATTCATGCCAAGGGTATGATGATTATGCAGGCGTTCCTGATGTCGGAACTCCAGCTTGAGCAACAAATCCCCTTCTCTGCCTCACTGACCTTTGAGCAATCTTACAGCGAAGTGGACGGTGACAGCGCGTCTATGGCAGAACTGTGCGCATTGATTAGCGCCCTCGCCGACGTTCCTGTTAATCAAAGTATCGCCATTACAGGTTCTGTCGATCAGTTTGGTCGGGCACAACCTGTCGGTGGTCTGAATGAGAAAATTGAAGGTTTCTTCGCCATCTGCCAGCAGCGCGAACTGACAGGCACACAGGGCGTTATCATTCCTTCGGCTAACGTCAGACACCTCAGCCTGCAGCCTGCGCTGCTACAGGCCATAGAAGAAGAAAAATTCACTATCTGGGCGGTGGACGACGTGACTGATGCGCTACCACTGTTGTTAAATCTGGTGTGGGATGGCGAAGGCCAGACAACGCTGATGCAAACCATTCAGGAGCGTATTGCCACGGCAACGCAACAGGAAGGTCGTCACCGTTTCCCATGGCCGCTACGTTGGCTGAACTGGATTATTCCGAACTGATCGGACTTGTTCAGCGTACACGTGTTAGCTATCCTGCGTGCTTCAATAAAATAAGGCTTACAGAGAACATGGTAGATAAACGCGAATCCTATACGAAAGAAGACCTTCTTGCCTCTGGTCGCGGTGAGCTGTTTGGCGCTAAAGGGCCACAACTGCCAGCACCAAGCATGCTGATGATGGACCGTGTCATCAAGATGACCGAAACCGGTGGCAACTTTGACAAAGGTTATGTTGAAGCTGAACTGGATATCAACCCGGACCTGTGGTTCTTCGGTTGTCACTTTATCGGCGATCCGGTGATGCCGGGCTGTCTGGGTCTCGACGCCATGTGGCAACTGGTTGGATTCTATCTCGGCTGGCTGGGCGGCGAAGGTAAAGGCCGTGCGCTGGGCGTAGGCGAAGTTAAATTCACCGGCCAGGTTCTGCCGACCGCGAAGAAAGTCACTTACCGCATTCACTTCAAACGCATCGTTAACCGTCGCCTGATCATGGGCCTGGCAGATGGTGAAGTGCTGGTTGATGGTCGTCTGATCTATACCGCAAACGATCTGAAAGTGGGTCTGTTCCAGGACACTTCCGCGTTCTAATCCAGAACTGCGAAGCAGCCAGACATTAACGTTTCCCCGTTTTTTCAGGTGTGCAAAAAGGCGAAACCTCCGCTCTGCGGAGGTTTCTTTTATCTAAAGAGACAGAATCAGGCCATTAAAACCCTATCCCCCATGGCTTCTCGCCAGCCTCCCAGCCAGTATGACCTCTGATTCAGCGTCTGATAGGGACACATTTCTTTTGAGCGTCCGGCAATGCCGGCCTGATATCCACGTTGATGTGCCCGTTCCAGGCGATCTCGTTTTTGTCTCTTCATGCCTCGTTTCCCTCATTTTTGGGTCTGGTGGAAAAGAAAACAGTGATTACTAAGTGTGCAATCACACTAAACGAATACCCCTAAACATCAGGCTCGTCAATGCGCAAAATTCACGCCAGTGTCATATTTGTGAGCTACTCGCTAAATCATTTGTACAAAAATAGTCAGTCAGAACAGCTATCTCCACGGCTAAAAAAATAAAAAAAACCGCCCCGGGCAATGAACCAGGGGAGGTATAATTTACAATTATTTAAGCTTAAGGGATGCGTTTCAGCTCTTGAGCAATGGCCATTGCTTCCTGACTCCAGGCATTGGCAAGAACCTTCACCATCTCATCGTAGCCGTCTTTAGTCTGTACAGCTTCGATGTGGAATGGACGTTTGATCAGTTGTCCCTGATGATTCAGCAACCATTCACCGCTCACGATAACCTTACCATCGTACCGACCGTGGAAGCCGGTTACGGTAACGTTCAGCGTGTCCTGAGTGCTTCCCAGCGGCTGTGAAGCGACAACCCAGCCAGGCAACTGCATACTGATGTTCGCAACCAGCGTATTGCGCAATTGCTGATCTAATGGGCTGGCCCAGAGATTATTATTGGCTATCACATATTGCACATCGCTGGTCTGGTAAACCACCCCATTACCGGCCAGATAATCAGGTACCGCAATCTGTTCAACCCACAGCAGACGGTTTCCCTGATTGGCAGAGCTCTGCACACCGCCTTGTGCGATAGGGAGCTGGTAATAGCTTTTATTTTCTCCGCTGGAGCTGCATGACGTCAGCCAGACCGCCATCATCACCACTAGCCACTTTTTCATTGTTTCGCCCTCTTCGGCTCTGGATCTTTTTTGTCCTTCGCTTCAAATACCAGCGCATTACTCTTATCGTTCAACGTTTTCAGTACCGGTTGCAGTTCACGCAGTACCTGATCAAGACGCTGCATATCCGCCACCATCTTGTTGTAGGCCGCGGAACCAGGCTGGAAACCCTGCATACTACGATTTAGTTCACGCAGCGTGTTCTGCATATCCGCCGGCAGATCCTGCATCGACTGACTGGACGTGATCTTGTTCATGTTATCCAGCGTAGTTTGCAGATGTTTCATTGTGCGCTGGCTTTCCGACAGCGTATTAGTTGCCTGCTCAATCATCGGGTTCAGCGGCAGATTGTTAATCTTATCCAACGCTTCCATCAGACGCTGTTGGATCTGCGCCAGACCACCGCTCACGGTCGGAATAATTTGATAACCATTAAATTCGCGCACACCAGTAATCGGCGGCTCTTTCGGGTAGAAGTCGAGATCGACATACAGCGCGCCGGTTACCAGGTTCCCGGTTTTGAGCGATCCTCGTAATCCGCGTTTAAGCAGTTGCTCCAAATGAGCGCCAACATCGGTATCCTCTCCCAGTTGCGCCTTCAGACGTTCTGGTTCAATACGCACCAGCACCGGAATGCGGTAATCATTGTTAAATACCTGACGCATATTCGGTGAGAAGAAAGGTACTTTACTCACCGTACCCAAGCGGATGCCACGGAATTCCAGCGGTGCACCAGGCTGTAGGCCACGAATCGAATCTTTAAAGAACATCAGGTAATCAATATGATCGGTATACAGTGAATCCTGAATACTTTTTTGATCGTCATAAAGATTAAACGCTGATTGTTGTGCGACCGGCTCGCCCTGCTCTAAACCTTCTGGCACATCAAAACTTACACCACCGCCAAACAGCGTGGAGAGCGAACCCATTTCTACGCGCATACCTGCTGAGGTAAGATCTACGGCGATCCCGCTGTCTTTCCAGAAACGTACATTGCTGGTCACCAGACGATCGTTAGGCGCATTGATGAAAAGCTGATAGCTGATCGTACGCTTTTGCGCATCAAATGTGCTGGTTTCAACCGAGCCCACACGATAGCCGCGGAAAAGCACCGGATCGCCTGGACTCAACTGACCGGCTTTTTTGCTGTCCAGAATCACACGGATCCCTTTTGCATCTGGCGGGGCCAACGGCGGTGAATCCAGCAGTTGGTAATTTTCCAGCTTACTGCCTTTATTGCCAGGCTGCAGTTCAATATAAGCCCCGGATAATAGCGTGCCGAGTCCACTGATACCTTCACGTCCAACCTGCGGCTTCACCACCCAAAAGACAGAATCTTTATGCAGCAGCTTTTCCATTCCGGAGTTAAGACGCGCTTTAATCTCCACATGGGTCAAATCATCAGTCAGGGTTGCGCTCTCGACGATACCGACATCCACGCTGCGGCTTTTAATCGTCGTTTTGCCCCCTTCAATACCTTCGGCATTGGTGGTAATTAGCGTGACCTGTGGCCCCTGATGACTGTAGTGATAAAACAGTACCCACGCGCCAATGAGTGCAGTGACGATAGGGAATATCCACACGGGCGACCAGTTTTTTACCTTTTGCACTTTGGCTTCCCCACTTTTAGATTCCATGCTGTCAGGACTCCTCATGGCCTGGTTCTGGTTCACGATCCCACGACAGACGCGGATCAAATGTCATCGCAGAAAACATTGTCATAATGACGACTAAAGCAAACATCAAAGCACCCATTGCAGGATAAATGTTCATTAACCCTCCCATGCGCACCAGCGCAGAGAGTACCGCAATCACAAAGACGTCGATCATTGACCAGCGACCGACAAATTCCACAACTTCATAAATCAGGTGCATACGTTCGCTGTCGCGTTTGCCGTGCCCTTTGGCATCCCAGCATAGCCAGGCAATGGCGATCATTTTCAACGTCGGCACCATAATACTGGCGATAAAAATAACCGCAGCCACCGGATAAGAGCCTTCGCTCCAGATTAAAACCACCCCCTCAAGTATCGTTGATGGCAGCTTTGACCCGAGCAGATCGGTAATCATAATCGGCAAAATATTGGCAGGAAGATAAAGCATGATTGACGTAAACAGTAATGCCAACGTCCATTGCAGACTGTTTTTACGCCGCACATAGCCTTTCGTCTGGCAGCGCGGGCACACCCGTTCATTAGCGGGAAGTATCGCAGTGCAGCAAGAGCAGGAACGCAGTCCCTGTCGAATGCCGGGCACACCAGGTTTTAACTCCTGCTTAATCACTGGCATTGGCGCAATATCATCCCACAGCCAGCGACGGTCAACGCACTGGAATGCGCGCAGTTGCAAAACGCAAAAGAAGCACCACGGAATAAAGCTGCTGCCCACGCCGATATCGCCGTAAGCCATGAGCTTAACGAAGCTGACCAGCACGCCGGCGAGGAAGATTTCCGCCATCCCCCAGCTTTTTAACTGGAACAGGACGCGTGCAAGACCCGCCTTAAGTCTTGCGGGCATCTGCACCCGATTCACCAGCAGCAGGATAGTCAGCAGGCAAAACGCGGGGACCAACTGCACGAATAATAAAAAGAAGGTGCCGAGACTGGCGTAGTCTTCAGAAAAGAGAACGCTGGGGATCTCCAGCAACGTGACTTCGCTGCTCACCCCTGCAACGTTCATATTCACAAAGGGGAAGAGGTTTGACAGAAGCAGCATGAATAATGCTGCTAAAACATAGGCGGTAGGACGCTGCCGCGGCGCGTCCCACTCCACCGTTAACGTAGTGCCACATCGTGGACATGCCGCTTTCTGACCATGCTCAAGGCGAGGTAACGCCACCAGCATGTCACACTGCGAGCACAAAATATGCTTCGCGGCATGGTGATGTTCGCACATATGTGCTCCTTTAAATTATGCGCCGTTCTTCAAAGACTCAAGATACTCCCAGCGCTCAAAGGCTTGCTCAAGTTCTTGTTCCGCTTCGTTCAGACTAGCTAATACCTGTTGTGTTTGCTCATGTGGCTGACTGAAAAAAGCGGCGTCAGCAACCTGCGCTTGTAGCCTTTCCAGTTTAGCTTCCAGTTCTTCAAGCTGCGCGGGGAGTTGCTCGAGTTCGCGCTGCAGTTTATAGCTTAGTTTGCTCGTGCCACGTTTGACAATTTCTGCTTTAGGAGCAACGGCTTCCTCTGTTTTTTTCGTGACCGGTTGTTTAAACGCCACATACTGAGATTGCTGGCTGCGCGCATCATGATAACCACCGACATAACGACCAATTTTACCGCCGCCTTCGAAGATCCAGCATTCAGTTACAGTATTATCCACAAACTGACGGTCGTGGCTTACCAGCAGTACAGTCCCCTGATAGCTATCAATTAGTTCTTCAAGCAGTTCCAGCGTTTCGACGTCAAGATCGTTCGTTGGTTCATCGAGAATCAAAAGATTGCTGGGTTTCAGAAAAAGACGCGCCAACAGCAGGCGATTTCGTTCCCCACCAGAAAGCGCACGCACTGGCGTCATCGCGCGTTTCGGATGGAACAGGAAATCCTGCAGATAACCCAGCACATGGCGAGGTTTACCGTTAACCATCACCTCTTGCTTACCTTCAGCCAGGTTGTCCATCACGGTTTTATCTGGATCCAGTTCGGCGCGGTGCTGATCGAAATAGGCCACTTCCAGCTTGGTGCCGACGTGAATGCGCCCACTGTCAGCCTGAAGCTGGCCTAACATCAACTTCAGCAGCGTTGTTTTGCCGCAGCCGTTCGGTCCGATTAGCGCAATTTTGTCGCTACGTTGTACCTGTGCGGAGAAATCTTTTACCAGCTGCTTTCCATCAACCTGGTAATCCACGTTCTCCATTTCGAAAACAATCTTGCCTGAACGGCTCGCCTCTTCGACCTGCATCTTCGCCGTGCCCATCACTTCGCGGCGTTCGCCACGCTCGCGACGCATGGCTTTCAGTGCGCGCACGCGGCCTTCGTTGCGGGTACGGCGCGCTTTGATCCCCTGACGGATCCAGACCTCTTCCTGCGCCAGCTTGCGGTCAAACTCTGCATTTTGTAACTCTTCTACGCGCAGCGCTTCTTCTTTCTCCAGCAGATACTGATCGTAATTCCCCGGATAAGTCACCAGCTTGCCACGATCGAGGTCGACGATACGTGTCGCCATATTGCGTATAAATGAACGGTCATGGGAAATGAAGATGATTGTCCCATTGAAGGATTTCAGGAACCCTTCCAGCCAGTCGATGGTTTCAATATCCAGGTGGTTCGTTGGTTCATCCAGCAGCAGTACACGCGGATTACTCACTAACGCGCGGCCCAGCGCCGCTTTACGCAGCCAACCGCCTGAAAGCGAAGACAGTGCGGCGTTTGGATCCAGCCCCAACTGCTCCAGCACTTCATTAATACGGCTTTCGAGCTGCCACAGATTGTGATGATCGAGCATTTCCTGAACCCGCGCCATCTCATTCAGATTTCTGTCGCTCGGATCAGTCATCACCAGACGCGAAATATCGTGATAACGCTTGAGATACTCGGCCTGCTCTTCGATACCCTCGGCAACGAAATCATACACGCTGCCCTCAACATTACGCGGCGGATCCTGTTGCAGACGCGCCACAACCAGATCCTGCTCATAAATGATACGCCCGTCGTCAAGCCCCTGCTCACGGTTCAGGATCTTCATCAGCGTCGATTTACCTGCGCCGTTACGGCCAACCAGACAGACGCGTTCGTTATCTTCGATATGCAGTTCTGCATTATCAAGAAGCGGCGCATCGCTGAACGACAGCCATGCACCATGCATACTGATCAATGACATTTATTTATCCTTTCAGGCTGCGGTAATCAGCCAGCAATTGTGGATCTGACGGTTACGGGCAAAATCCTGGGAAAGCGTTTTTTGGGTAATTTCTTGTGCTTTCAATCCCAGTTCAGCCAAACCGTCGAGATCCATACGGAACCCACGTTTGTTGTTGGAGAACATGATCGTGCCGTCTTTACGCAGCAGACGTTTCAGATCTTTCATCAGCGCCAGATGATCGCGCTGCACATCAAACGAATCTTCCATACGTTTTGAGTTAGAGAACGTCGGCGGATCGATGAAAATCAGATCAAACTGTTCATTCGCATCACGCAGCCAGCCCAGGCAATCGGCCTGAATTAAACGGTGAGCGCGACCGCTCAGGCCGTTCAGACGCAAGTTGCGTTCCGCCCATTCCAGATAGGTACGCGACATATCGACCGTCGTAGTACTACGCGCACCGCCCAATCCTGCATGTACGCTGGCGCTGCCGGTGTAGGAAAACAGGTTGAGGAAGTCCTTACCTTTACTCATCTGCCCCAGCATGCGGCGCGCAATACGGTGGTCGAGGAATAAACCCGTATCAAGGTAGTCAGTCAGGTTCACCCACAGGCGCGCGTTGTACTCGCTTACCTCAATGAATTCACCCTTCTCATTCATCTTCTGATACTGATTCTTGCCTTTCTGTCGCTCACGGGTTTTCAGCACCAGTTTGTTTGGCGCGATTTCCAGTACTGACAGCGTGGCGGCAATGATGTCGAACAGGCGTTGACGTGCTTTTTGCGCATCAACCGTCTTCGGCGGGGCGTATTCCTGAACCACGACCCAATCACCGTAACGATCTACTGCAACGTTGTATTCCGGCAGGTCAGCGTCATACAGGCGATAGCATTCAATGCCTTCCTGACGCGCCCATTTTTCCAGCTTCTTAATATTCTTGCGCAGGCGGTTGGCATAATCTTCCGCTACCGTAGCAGGCTTGCTGTCCGCAGTGGTCTCTGCGACGTGATAATTCTTCTGCACACAATCCAGCGGCCCGTTTTTCGCTTTGAACTGCTTGTCGGCACGTAATTGCAGGCTGCTGAGCAGATCCGGCGAGGCGCTGAACAGCGACAAATTCCAGCCGCCAAACTGGTTTTTCATCGTACGGCCCAGCAGGCTGTGCAGGGCAATCAGCGCCGGTTCGCTATCCAGACGTTCGCCGTAAGGCGGGTTACTGATAACTGTCCCATAGGGTCCTTTCGGCAGCGGATTGCTCAATTTGGCGACATCTTTCACGTCAAACGTCATCAGATCGGCGATACCGGCGCGGCGAGCATTACTACGCGCTTTTTCAATCACGCGCGCATCGCTATCGGATCCATAAAAATGCGAGGTATAGTCAGCCAGTCCCTTACGCGCACGCACCTGCGCTTCGGCTTTAACTTCTTGCCAGACGGCTTCGTCGTGTTGCGCCCAACCGCTGAAGCCCCAGTATCCACGGTGCAGACCCGGCGCGCGATCGGTCGCCCACATTGCCGCTTCAATCAGCAGCGTGCCGGAACCACACATCGGATCGAGTAACGGGGTTCCCGGCTGCCAGCCAGAACGCATAACAATTGCCGCGGCCAGCGTCTCTTTAATCGGTGCCTGACCCGCGCGATCGCGATAGCCACGCTGATGCAAACCGTCACCGCTCAGATCGAGCGCAATGCTGGCAGTATCTTTGTTCAACCAGACGTTGATGCGCAGATCCGGAGATTCACGATCCACATTCGGACGCGGCATATTTTTGCGGGTAAAGGCATCGACAATCGCATCCTTGACCTTCAGCGCGCCGTACTGGCTGTTACGAATGGTCTCGTTCAGTCCGCTAAAATGGACGGCAAACGTAGCACCAGGGTTAAATATCTCTGTCCAGTCGATTGCCTGAACGCCGAGGTACAGATCAAGATCGCTGTAGACCTTGCACTCTCCCATCGGCAGGATAATGCGCGAGGCCAGGCGGCTCCACATCAGGCTCTGGTAAACAAGCCGCGTGTCGCCCTTAAAATGGACCCCACCCTGAACGACCTGACACTCCAGCGCGCCGAGGTTTTCCAGTTCAGTTTTTAACAGCTCTTCCAGCCCGCGGGCCGTACTGGCAAACAGAGAATTCATAATGTCACTTTTACTCCGAGAAAATTGCTGCGCATTATAGCTAATATGGGCTGTATGTCATAAAGTTGAAGGCTTATTTTCATTCGAGGGGCTGTACAGTGGTCACGTTAACCCGACTTTTTATTCATCCGGTTAAATCAATGCGCGGCATTGGGCTTACGCATGCCCTGGCAGATATTAGCGGTCTCGCCTTTGATCGCATATTTATGATCACTGAACCTGACGGAACATTCATAACCGCCCGCCAGTTCCCACAAATGGTCCGTTTTACGCCTTCCCCATTCCACGATGGGCTGCATCTTACGGCGCCAGACGGCAGCAGTGCGCTCGTACGATTTGCCGATTTCGCTCCTCAGGATGCACCAACAGAAGTATGGGGAAACCATTTTACCGCGCGTGTTGCGCCAGCGGCTATCAACCAGTGGCTTAGCGGCTTTTTCTCCCGTGAAGTGCAGTTACGCTGGGTCGGCCCGCAGCTGACGCGCCGTGTAAAACGCCATGTTGATGTTCCTTTATCCTTCGCTGATGGTTATCCCTATCTGCTGGCCAACGAAGCATCCCTGCGCGATCTGCAACAGCGCTGTCCGGCAAGCGTCAAAATGGAACAGTTTCGCCCCAATATAGTGGTTTCGGGAGCTGGTGCCTGGGAAGAAGATACCTGGAAAGTGATTCGTATTGGCGACGTCATTTTTGATGTAGCAAAACCCTGTAGCCGCTGTATTTTCACG
Organism: Citrobacter sp. Cpo089; assembly: GCF_030332695.1. Taxonomy (NCBI): domain Bacteria; kingdom Pseudomonadati; phylum Pseudomonadota; class Gammaproteobacteria; order Enterobacterales; family Enterobacteriaceae; genus Citrobacter; species Citrobacter sp. Cpo089. The sequence goes on from NZ_JAOWHJ010000076.1 coordinate 183,039, forward strand.
ACAGTTAGCCCGGAAAAAGGTCAGAAACATCCATCCGGTGAACCGCTTGCCACATTGCAAACCTTCCGTACTGCGGTAGATAACGGCGATGTCGATTTCGGTCAGAATCTTATCGCGCGTAACAGTGGCGTTATTCGCGTCGGCGATGAGGTAGAAATTTTGGCAACCGGCCCCGCCAGAGCGTACGGCGCGGCTGAATCAGACGAAACTACACCCGAACAACAACCTGATGCCACGGTGCTTATTGACTGGCAGGGACAGACCTTTCGCGGAAATAATCAGCAGGTATTGCTTGAGCAGTTGGAGAACCAGGGTATCCGGGTTCCCTATTCATGCCGGGCAGGCATTTGCGGATGCTGTCGAATTCGACTGGTAGAAGGTGAAGTTAGCCCGTTGAAGAAATCAGCGATGGGGGACGACGGAACGATTCTGTGCTGTAGCTGTGTTCCCAAAACGGCAATCAGACTGGAGAGCTAAACCGCCTGCTCAAGGCTGAAACTGTCAACAATGGCCTGCGGTTTCAGTCTGTCATTCATTATTTTAATCGCATCGCCAAGCTGCATCGTACGCCCGGCGATAACCACGCCAGGTTGCGCAAGCAGGCAAAGCGCGGCGTTTTCACCCGGCTCAACCACTAACAGGTTTACCTGTTCATCGGTATCGCTTAAATCAACACAGGCTGCGTCACCCACGACCGGCGACCAGTTAATACCGTGTGCGACAAAGTGCCAGCTTTTTGGCATTTGCGGTTTGAGATAACGAATCGCCACCAGCGCATTAAGCACCAGTTCCGCTTTTTGTTCTTTGGCTAAATCCAGGTAGCGACATTTTTCTTCAAAGGAAAAATAAAGCGCGGCGTCATCAACACAAAAACCAGACGGAGAAAATGCATCAGGAGTGAGCATTTTACGAGCAAAACGCGAACGGAATAACATGCCATTGGCTAAATCGAGCATCATACGATCGTGCTCTTCATCATAATACCAGCGCCAGTTATCGTCGGGTTTAATTCGCATCAGTTTCTCTCCTTTCCTTAATCATCACCGTTACGACAGTATCCTTTTGCCGCTTCGTTTATTGCCCTAATAATAAAAGCTCAGAATGTTTAAATAAGCAACAGTAAAGGAATATAAAACAACCAGGGCTAGAAATAAAGCCCTGGTTTGTGATTAAGGTAGCATTCAGATATTGCTGACGATTTCTTTTATCAACGGCGGACCTTTAAAAATAAAGCCCGAATAAATCTGTACGAGGGTTGCACCAGCAGCTATTTTCTCACGTGCAGCAATCACCGAGTCGATACCACCAACGCCAATAATCGGCAGCTGACCTTTTAATTCCTGAGACAACTGGCGAATAATTTCTGTACTTTTTAATTGTAACGGTCGACCGCTCAGACCACCCATTTGATCGCAATTTTTCATTCCCTGAACAAGAGAACGATCGAGGGTGGTGTTAGTCGCAATTACGCCATCAATATTATGACGAACTAAACTATCGGCGACCTGGATCAGTTCTTCCACAAAAAGATCCGGTGCGATCTTTACCGCCACCGGAACATATTTATGGTGGATCGCTTGCAGATCGTTTTGCTTATTTTTAATTGCCGTCAGGAGATCGTCCAGCGCTTCGCCGTATTGCAGCGTACGTAATCCCGGCGTATTCGGTGAAGAGATATTAATCGCGATATAACCAGCATAAGCATAGACTTTTTCCATACAAATCAGATAGTCATCTTTGCCGTTCTCTACTGGGGTATCTTTGTTCTTACCAATATTAATACCCAGAATACCGTCAAAATGCGATTTTTTAACGTTCTCAACCAGGTTATCAACCCCGTGGTTATTAAACCCCATGCGGTTGATCAGACCTTCTGCATCGACCAGACGGAACAGACGCGGTTTATCGTTACCCGGCTGAGGGCGTGGCGTCACGGTACCAATCTCAATGGAACCAAATCCCATCGCGCCGAGCGCATCAATGCACTCCCCGTCTTTATCCAGTCCGGCAGCAAGTCCGAGCGGATTTTTAAACGTCAACCCCATACAGGTAACCGGTTTTGCCGGTACTTTCTGGCGCACAAGCGCTTCAAGCGGTGTGCCGGTAATGCGACGTAATTGCTGGAATGTCAATTCATGAGCGCGCTCTGGATCGAGCTGAAAAAGGGCTTTACGAACGAAGGGGTAGTACATGAACTCTCCTGGATTCCCGGTGTGCAAACCGGGGGCGTATTATGTGCTATCGCGAGCAAAAAGGGAATTGACCTGCGGCAATAAATAGCAATCGTTTTCCTTGCCTCTGCCTTTTTATTCAATTTCCAACTTTTCTATGCCGTATAAATCATTTCGATAAACAAAATCTCTCTGCCAGACTGCTCAAATTGTTATCGATGTTAACCAAAAGCAAACAATTAGTTATAAGGGGAGAATGAAATTATGCGCGTCATCACTCTGGCGGGGAGCCCTCGCTTTCCCTCTCGATCCAGTGCGTTACTGGAATATGCCCGAGAAAAACTTCACGGTCAGGATGTCGAAGTCTTTCACTGGAACCTACACAATTTTTCCCCGGAAGACCTGATCTATGCTCGTTTCGACAGTCCAGCGCTGAACACATTTATCGAACAATTGCAGGATGCAGACGGGCTGATTGTCGCAACACCAGTCTATAAAGCCGCTTACTCTGGCGCCCTGAAAACCCTGCTCGATCTACTCCCCGAGCGGGCGCTGGAAGGGAAAGTGGTTTTGCCGCTGGCGACCGGCGGCAGCGTGGCGCATTTACTTGCCGTCGATTACGCGCTGAAACCGGTACTGAGCGCATTAAAGGCCCAGGAGATCCTGCACGGTGTGTTTGCTGATGATTCACAGGTAATTGATTATCAACATAAACCTCAGTTTACGCCCAACCTTCAGCAGCGTCTGGACAGTGCGCTCGATACCTTCTGGCTGGCGTTGCATCGTCGCGATGTCCAACTTCCTCAACTGAACACCCTGCGAGGTGCCGCTCATGCTTGATTTTCTCAGGCGTCACACGTCATGGCTGGCACTGACCGGGTTGTTGTCGCTGTCAACTCTGGGGCATGCCGCAGAATCGGCCCCCGATGCTCTGCGTATTGGTTACCAGAAAGGAAGCGTCAGTATGGTGCTGGCCAAAAGCCATCAGCTACTCGAGAAACGCTATCCGCAGACTAAAATCTCGTGGGTCGAATTCCCGGCTGGACCGCAAATGCTGGAAGCACTCAATATCGGCAGTATCGATCTCGGCAGTACCGGTGACATTCCGCCGATTTTCGCCCAGGCAGCCGGGGCCGATCTGGTTTACGTGGGCGTCGAGCCGCCCAAACCGAAAGCCGAAGTGATTCTGGTGCCAAAAAATAGCCCGATCCAGAGCGTCGCGCAGCTTAAAGGACATAAAGTCGCCTTCCAGAAAGGCTCCAGCGCCCACAATTTACTGCTCCGGGCGCTGCAACAGGCCGGACTGAAATTTACCGATATTCAACCGACGTATCTGACTCCCGCCGATGCGCGAGCGGCCTTTCAGCAAGGGAATGTTGATGCGTGGGCTATCTGGGATCCCTATTATTCCGCCGCGTTACTGCAAGGTGATGTACGCGTACTGAAGGACGGCTCAGACCTTAAGCAAACCGGTTCGTTTTATCTCGCCGCCCGTCCTTATGCCGAGAAAAATAGCGCTTTTGTACTTGGCGTACTGGATACCTTTAGCCAGGCCGATGCGTTAACGCTCAACCAGCGCCAGCAAAGCATTACCCTGCTGGCCAAAACCATGGGGCTGCCCGAACCGGTGATTGCGTCTTATCTGGATCACCGTCCGCCAACCACCATTGTGCCAGTCAACGCCTCCGTTGCTGCCCTGCAACAACAAACCGCCGATCTGTTTTATGACAACCGTTTGGTGCCGAAAAAAATCGATATTCGCCAGCGTATCTGGCAACCCACTCAGCAGGCAGGAGAAAAATTATGAGTCTGAATATGTTCTGGTTTTTACCCACACACGGTGACGGTCATTATCTTGGAACGGAAGAAGGTTCGCGCCCGGTCGATCACAGTTATCTGCAACTAATCGCGCAAACGGCCGATCGTCTCGGATTTACCGGCGTCCTGATCCCAACCGGTCGCTCTTGCGAAGATGCCTGGCTGGTCGCCGCTTCGATGATCCCGGTCACCCAGAGATTAAAGTTTCTGGTCGCGCTGCGCCCAAGCGTCACCTCGCCAACGGTTGCCGCACGTCAGGCTGCGACGCTCGACAGACTCTCAAATGGCCGGGCGTTATTTAACCTGGTGACCGGCAGCGATCCACAGGAGCTGGCAGGTGACGGCGTGTTCCTCGATCACACAGAACGATATGAAGCCTCTGCTGAATTTACTCAGGTCTGGCGGCGCTTGCTGCAAGGTGAAACGGTGGATTTCAACGGCAAACATATTCATGTCCGCGGCGCGAAGCTGCTTTTCCCTCCCGTACAACAACCCCGGCCACCGCTTTATTTCGGCGGCTCGTCTGATGTCGCACAAGACCTTGCTGCCGAGCAGGTTGATCTCTATCTAACCTGGGGCGAGCCGCCGGAACAGGTGAAAGCGAAGATTGAACAGGTGCGGGCCAAAGCAGCGGCGCTCGGGCGCAAGATCCGCTTTGGTATTCGTCTGCATGTGATCGTACGGGAGACAACCCACGAGGCGTGGCAGGCAGCGGATCGTCTGATAGCCCACCTGGATGACGACACCATTGCCAAAGCCCAGGACGCCTTCTCAAGAACGGATTCGGTTGGTCAGCAGCGAATGGCTGCACTGCACAATGGTAAACGCGACAAATTGGAAATTAGTCCGAACCTGTGGGCAGGCGTTGGACTGGTACGCGGTGGCGCGGGTACCGCGCTGGTCGGAGATGGTCCGACTGTCGCGGCGCGTATCAACGAGTATGCCGCGCTGGGAATCGACAGCTTTGTGTTGTCCGGATACCCACATTTGGAAGAGGCATACAAGGTTGGCGAGCTGCTGTTTCCGCATCTGGATGTTGCTATACCGGAAATTCCGCAGCCGCAATACCTGCAACAACAAGGTGAAGCGGTGGCAAACGAATTTATCCCGCGCAAAGTCGCGCAAAGCTAAGGAGCGGCTAATGGCAACGCCGAAAAACAGATGGTTATTACGCCTCGCGCCCTGGCTTTTACCGGTAGGTTTGGTGGCGCTCTGGCAGTTCGCATCTTCAATGGGCTGGCTGTCCACTCGCATTCTGCCCTCTCCGGAAGGTGTTATCGAAGCTTTCTGGACGCTTTCCGCCAGTGGCGAGCTTTGGCAGCATCTGGCCATCAGTTCCTGGCGCGCGTTGATCGGATTCTCCATCGGTGGATCGATTGGCCTGACACTGGGACTTATCAGCGGTCTTTCGCGTTGGGGAGAACGCCTGCTTGATACCTCGGTGCAGATGCTGCGTAACGTACCGCATCTGGCGCTGATCCCGCTGGTGATTTTGTGGTTCGGCATTGATGAATCCGCCAAGATCTTTCTCGTGGCGTTGGGCACGCTGTTCCCAATTTACATCAACACCTGGCATGGGATTCGTAGTATCGATCGTGCACTGGTAGAAATGGCGCGCAGCTATGGATTATCCGGCTTTTCACTGTTTGTTCATGTGATCCTCCCCGGCGCCCTGCCCTCGATTATGGTCGGCGTGCGTTTTGCTCTCGGGCTGATGTGGCTGACGCTGATTGTGGCGGAAACCATTTCTGCCAATGCCGGTATTGGTTACCTGGCGATGAACGCCCGCGAATTTCTGCAAACCGATGTGGTCGTGGTGGCCATTATTCTCTACGCCCTGCTCGGCAAACTTGCCGACGTCAGCGCCCAACTGCTGGAGCGAGTCTGGCTACGCTGGCATCCGGCTTATCATGTAAAGGAGGCTACCGTATGAATACCGCTCGCCTGAACCAGGGTACACCGCTGTTGCTGAGCGCCGTGACAAAACAATACGCCGTCAATACAGTGCTCAATCAATTAGATTTGCATATTCCGGCCGGACAGTTTGTTGCCGTGGTTGGCCGCAGCGGCGGTGGTAAAAGTACGTTGCTGCGTCTGCTGGCAGGGCTGGAATCGCCGACCTCAGGCGCATTACTTGCCGGAACCACCCCACTGGCGGAAATTCAGGATGATACGCGTATGATGTTCCAGGATGCGCGTCTGCTGCCATGGAAGACGGTTATCGATAATGTGGGCCTGGGTCTGAAAGGTCAGTGGCGCGATGCGGCCCGAGATGCGCTGGCCGCCGTTGGGCTGGAGAGTCGTGCTCACGAATGGCCGGCTGCGCTATCCGGTGGACAAAAACAGCGTGTAGCCCTGGCACGGGCATTAATTCATCGCCCCGGTTTGCTGCTGCTGGATGAACCCCTCGGCGCTCTGGATGCCCTAACCCGCCTTGAAATGCAGGATCTGATCGTCTCTTTATGGCAAGAGCACGGCTTTACCGTACTGCTGGTCACTCATGACGTCAGTGAAGCGGTGGCAATGGCCGATCGCGTGTTGCTGATTGAGGACGGAAAAATCGGACTGGATCTTACGGTGGATATTCAGCGCCCCCGCCGTTTGGGATCGGGACGGTTAGCCGATCTGGAAGCGGAAGTGTTGAACCGGGTTATGCAGCGTGGCGACAATGAAGTTCAGTTACGCAAGCAGGGTTAAAAATGCCGGATGGCGCTACCGCTTATCCGGCCTACGCGTGAATGGTAGGCCGGACCCATCCGGCAATATTATCAGGCTAACGCTTTAGAGATCTTCTCGAACAGATCGCCTGAGAGATTCTCCAGACCTTTCAGCTGTTCCAGCGCCGCACGCATTTTCGCCTGACGTTTTGCATCATAACGTTTTAAGCGAATCAGCGGCTCAATCAGACGTGACGCCACCTGCGGGTTACGACTATTAAGCTCAGTCAACATGTCGACCAGGAACTGATATCCACTACCATCTTCCGCATGGAATGCCGCCGGGTTGCTACCTGCAAAGGCACCGATCAGCGAACGGATTCGGTTCGGGTTACTCATACTGAAAGAGCGATGCTTCAGCAGGCCGCGTACGGTTTCCAGCACGTTTTTCGCCGGGCTGGTGGATTGCAGGATAAACCATTTGTCCATCACCAGACCGTCATGATGCCACTTATCATCATACTCTTGCATTAGCGCGTCGCGACATGGCAGCTGCGCCGCTACTGCCGCGGATAGCGCCGCCAGCGCATCGGTCATATTGTTCGCTTCACGATACTGCTTGCTTACCAGCGTGTCAGCCAGATGGGTTTCGCCAAAGGCCAGGAAACGCAGGCAGGCGTTACGCAGCGTACGCTTGCCAATATCGGCATGCTCAACGCGGTACTCATCAAGATGATTAGCGTTATAGATGGCGAGGAATTCATCTGCCAGTTCGGCCGCCAGCGTGCGGGTTAATGCTTCGCGTACTTCGGTTATCGCCACCGGATCGATGATGTCGAACAGTTCAGCTATTTCATTTACTGAAGGCAGCGTCAGGATCTCTGCCGCCAGCGCCGGATCGATTTTCTCATCCAGTAAAATTGCGCGGAATGCATCAGCCACGTGTACCGGCAGCGACAGCGGTTGTCCCTGCTGATGACGGGCAACGTTAAGCTTAATATAGGTCGCCAGCAGGCTTTGCGCCGCGTCCCAACGAGAGAAATCGTTACGCGCATGACGCATCAGGAAGGTCAGCTGCTGATCGCTCCATTTGTATTCCAGTTTTACCGGCGCGGAGAATTCGCACAGCAGCGCCGGAACCGGCTGGAAGTAGACGTTATCAAAGACAAACGTCTGCTCTGCCTGGGTGACGTTGAGTACAGAATTCACCGGGTGCCCGCCTTTTTGTAGCGGGATCACTTTCCCTTCGTTGTCATACAACTCGAGGGCGAAAGGAATATGCAGCGGCTGTTTTTCGGCCTGATCCGGCGTGGCCGGCGTGCGCTGGCTGATCGTCAGCGTGTACTGCTCAGTTGACGGATTGTAGTCATCACGCACGGTCAGAATCGGCGTACCGGACTGACTGTACCAGCGGCGGAAATGGGAGAGATCAACGTTAGAAGCATCTTCCATCGCCTGCACGAAATCATCACAGGTTGCAGCACTGCCGTCATGACGCTCAAAGTACAATTGCATCCCTTTCTGGAAGTTAGCCTCACCGAGCAGGGTGTGGATCATACGAATCACTTCAGCGCCCTTTTCATACACGGTCAGGGTATAGAAGTTGTTCATTTCAATGACCATATCCGGACGGATAGGATGCGCCATCGGGCTGGCATCTTCAGCAAACTGCAGACCACGCATGGTGCGCACATTGCTGATGCGGTTTACCGCGCGTGAGCCGAGATCGGAACTGAACTCTTGATCGCGGAACACGGTTAAGCCTTCTTTCAGGCTCAACTGGAACCAGTCACGGCAGGTCACACGGTTGCCGGTCCAGTTGTGAAAATACTCATGACCGATAACGCGCTCAATATCGAGGTAGTCTTTATCAGTGGCGGTATCGGTACGTGCCAGCACATATTTGGAGTTAAAGATGTTCAGACCTTTATTCTCCATCGCGCCCATGTTGAAGAAATCCACGGCGACAATCATATAGATGTCGAGGTCATACTCGAGGCCAAAGCGCTCTTCATCCCATTTCATGGAGTTTTTTAGCGAGGTCATCGCCCACGGCGCGCGATCCAGATTACCGCGATCGACGTAAAGTTCCAGCGCCACTTCACGCCCGGAACGGGTAGTAAAAGTGTCGCGCAGGACGTCAAAATCACCGGCCACCAGCGCAAACAAATAGCACGGTTTCGGGAACGGATCCTGCCACTGTACCCAGTGACGACCATTTTCCAGTTCGCCCTGCGCCACACGGTTACCGTTGGAGAGCAGGAACGGATATTGGGTTTTATCGGCGATAATTTTGGTGGTAAAACGCGCCAGGACATCAGGTCTGTCGAGATACCAGGTAATATGGCGGAAACCTTCCGCTTCACACTGGGTGCACAGCGCGTCGCCAGACTTGTACAGCCCTTCCAGCGCTGTATTGGCCGCCGGGCTAATTTCATTCACGATACGCAGCGTAAAACGTTCCGGCAACTGACTAATGACCAGAGCGCCCTCTTCTTCTTTATACTCTGTCCACGGCTCGTCGTTCACGTGGATCGACACCAGGGTCAGATCTTCGCCATTCAGGCGCAGGGGCACATCGGACGCGCCATGACGGACAGCCTGGCTCACTGCGGTGACCACGGTTTTTTCAGCATCCAGGTCAAAGGTCAAGTCAATATCAGTAATCTGGTAATCCGGCGCACGATAGTCGTGACGGTATTTGGCTTGTGGCTGTTGTGTCATAAAAAAACCTTTAGCATCTTTAATAGAGTCTCGGCTTCAGTCTATTCCTGTTGCGTAAATCGCGCTACGCAGAATGTTCATCTTTTCAGGCACAAACACCCTTTTTGCTACATTTTCATAACACGTGGCACGAATTGCCCTCGACCAGAAAGAGAGCTTATGGTGTGATCGGGGTTCAATAAATCGCTAAACAGGGTATACTCCAGCGGTTTTCTTAGTTGTTTATTGTACTAAACGCTCCCGTGAGAGGATGCTACTGCGCACCTATGACACAATTCGCTTCTCCTGTTCTGCACTCGCTGCTGGATACAGACGCTTATAAGTTGCATATGCAGCAAGCCGTTTTTCACCACTACTACGATGTACAAGTAGCGGCTGAATTTCGTTGCCGTGGCGATGACCTGCTCGGTATTTATGCCGATTCTATTCGTGAGCAGGTGAATGCTATGCAGCACCTGCGACTGCAGGAGGATGAGTACCAGTGGCTCTCCGGCCTGCCTTTCTTTAAAGCTGATTACCTTACCTGGTTACGTGATTTCCGCTATAATCCGGAACAGGTTTGCGTCACCAATGATAACGGCAAGCTAAACATCCGCTTAACCGGTCCGTGGCGTGAAGTGATCATGTGGGAAGTCCCGCTGTTAGCGGTGATTAGCGAACTGGTACACCGTTACCGTTCACCTGAATCAGGCGTCCCGCAGGCACTCGATGAGCTGGAAAGCAAACTAGTAGAATTCTCTGCTTTAACGAAAGATGTCGATATGTTCCGCTTCCATTTGATGGATTTCGGTACGCGTCGTCGTTTTTCGCGCGAAGTACAGCAGGCTATCGTTAAACGCCTGCAGCAAGAGCCCTGGTTTGTTGGCACCAGTAACTACGATCTGGCCCGCCGCCTGTCATTAACCCCAATGGGTACGCAGGCGCATGAGTGGTTCCAGGCTCATCAGCAAATCAGTCCAGAACTTGCCACCAGCCAGCGCGTAGCCCTGGCAGCCTGGTTAAATGAATACCCTGATCAACTCGGCATTGCATTAACCGATTGCATCACCATGAACGCATTTTTACGCGACTTTGGCGTTGAGTTTGCTACCCGCTATCAGGGTCTACGCCATGACTCAGGCGATCCGGTGGAATGGGGTGAAAAAGCCATCGCCCATTATGAAAAACTGGGGATTGATCCGCTGAGCAAAACGCTGGTCTTCTCAGATAATCTCGATCTGAAAAAAGCGATTGAACTCTACCGCCACTTCTCTTCCCGCGTACAGTTGAGTTTTGGTATTGGGACACGGCTAACATGCGACATTCCGCAGGTTAAGCCACTCAATATTGTGATCAAGCTGGTGGAATGTAACGGCAAACCGGTGGCGAAGTTATCTGACAGCCCGGGTAAAACCATCTGCCACGATAAAGCATTTGTTCGTGCACTGCGCAAAGCCTTCGATCTCCCGCATATCAAAAAAGCCAGTTAAGCCTTCCAGGGAGCCATTTTGGCTCCCTTTTTCGCGTTTATTTCCGAAATCTTTCACTCCAGCTACGAATTCTGCTTGTCTGATTGCAGATGCCAGGTAACATAGGTATCCCCCCATTACGGGTGGACATGTGTTTATATATCCGACTATTAACAGAGAGAATATTATGAGCGTTGTGCCTGTAGCCGACGTACTCCAGGGCCGCGTAGCCGTTGACAGCGAAGTCACCGTGCGCGGATGGGTGCGTACCCGCCGAGATTCAAAAGCTGGCATCTCCTTCCTCGCCGTTTATGACGGTTCCTGCTTTGATCCTGTACAGGCCGTCATCAATAATTCTCTGCCCAATTACAATCAGGACGTACTGCGCCTGACGACGGGTTGTTCAGTTATCGTAACGGGTAAAGTCGTTGCGTCTCCTGGACAAGGACAGAGCTTTGAAATTCAGGCCACTGAGGTTGAAGTAACGGGCTGGGTTGAAGATCCTGACACTTACCCAATGGCAGCTAAGCGTCACAGCATTGAGTATCTGCGTGAAGTGGCGCACATGCGTCCGCGTACCAACATGATTGGTGCGGTAGCGCGTGTACGTCATACGCTGGCGCAGGCTCTGCATCGTTTCTTCCACGAGCAGGGTTTCTTTTGGGTATCGACTCCGTTGATCACCGCTTCCGATACAGAAGGTGCCGGTGAAATGTTCCGTGTTTCTACGCTGGATCTGGAAAACCTGCCGCGTAACGATCAGGGTAAAGTCGATTTCGACAAAGACTTCTTTGGTAAAGAGGCCTTCCTGACCGTTTCCGGTCAGCTGAACGGTGAAACCTACGCCTGCGCCCTATCTAAAATTTATACTTTTGGCCCGACGTTCCGTGCAGAAAACTCTAACACCAGTCGTCACCTGGCAGAGTTCTGGATGCTGGAACCAGAAGTAGCTTTTGCTGACCTGAACGATGTTGCAGGCCTGGCTGAAGCGATGCTGAAGTACGCGTTTAAAGCCGTACTCGCAGAGCGTGCGGATGATATGAAATTCTTCGCTGAACGTGTCGACAAGGACGCGATTTCACGCCTGGAACGTTTCATTGACGCTGACTTCGCGCAGGTGGATTACACCGACGCGGTAAGCATTCTGGAAAAATGCGGTAAACAGTTCGAAAACCCAGTTTACTGGGGTGTGGATCTGTCTTCTGAGCATGAACGTTACCTTGCTGAAGAGCACTTTAAAGCGCCGGTGGTAGTGAAAAACTACCCGAAAGATATCAAAGCGTTTTATATGCGCCTTAACGAAGACGGTAAAACCGTTGCTGCAATGGACGTACTGGCCCCGGGAATCGGTGAAATCATCGGTGGTTCTCAGCGTGAAGAGCGCCTGGACGTGCTGGATGCCCGTATGCTGGAAATGGGTCTGAACAAAGAGGATTACTGGTGGTATCGCGACCTGCGTCGCTACGGTACCGTTCCGCATTCCGGCTTCGGATTGGGCTTCGAGCGTCTGATCGCTTACGTCACCGGCGTACAGAACGTCCGTGATGTTATTCCGTTCCCGCGTACTCCACGTAACGCCACCTTCTAAACGTGCGTTATTGTTTTGAAGGCCAGCATTGCTGGCCTTTTTTATACCCTTTTCGTGTTATCTGGATACCCATCTCACGTTAAACACAACCTTTCAATCTCCTCCACCTGTTACGTAATATTTCATCGCAATACATTTGCACAAAAAATAATCAGCAATTTTATTGTGGATTAGCATTTTCTGATTAAATAGTACATTTTTCAGCCTCTCGCACGGCACTCCAGACGTCCAAAAATCGTTACCTGTAAAATCCGAACTTTCCGGCAGAACGGAGAAAAAATGACCTTAGCAAAATTAAACATAAGAAAATCATATAAATAGAAATAAAAACGAGAATTTTAAGCGCAGGGGCATCCGAAGTTTGACGCTGTTCACAAAGTTGCACAAAAATAACATTTTGCTACACATTTTTTCTTTTTGAAACCAAATCTTTATATTTGTAGCACTTTGACGGTAGCGAAACGGTAGTTTGAATGGAAAGATGCCTGTCAGACACATAAAGACACCAAACTCTCATCAATAGTTCCGTAAATTTTGATTGACGGAATTTATTGGCGGCAGTGGCAGGTGTCATATAAAAACCGATGAGGGTAATAAATAATGATGAAGCGCAATATTCTGGCAGTGGTTATCCCTGCTCTGCTGGTAGCCGGGGCAGCTAACGCTGCAGAAGTTTATAACAAAGATGGCAACAAAGTAGACGTATACGGTAAAGCCGTTGGTCTGCATTATTTTTCCAAGCACAACGGTGATAACGCCTACGCTGCTAACGGCGATCAGACATATGCCCGTCTTGGTTTCAAAGGGGAAACTCAGATTAACGACCAACTGACCGGTTACGGCCAGTGGGAATACCAGTTCAGCGGCAATAACGCAGAAGGCGGTGACGATGCCCAGAAAGGCAACAAAACCCGTCTGGCGTTTGCTGGTTTGAAATTTGGTGACGCAGGCTCCTTCGATTACGGTCGTAACTACGGCGTTGTATACGATGCTCTGGGTTACACCGATATGCTGCCAGAATTCGGTGGTGATACCGCTGCTTCTGACCAGTTCTTCTCCCAGCGTAACGGCGGTCTCGCAACCTACCGTAACTCTAACTTCTTCGGTCTGGTTGAAGGCCTGAACTTCGCTGTACAGTACCTGGGTAAAAACGAACGCTCTAGCAGCCCAACCCGTTCTAACGGCGACGGCGTTGGCGGTTCCGTAAGCTACGAAATGGATGGTTTCGGTATCGTGGGTGCTTACGGTGCAGCTGACCGTACCAACGCGCAAGAGCAGCTGGCCTATGGCCGCGGCGCGAAAGCTGAGCAGTGGGCGACCGGTGTTAAGTACGATGCGAACAACATTTACCTGGCAGCGAACTACAGCGAAACCCGTAACGCAACCCGTATCTCTAACGGTTACGCTAACAAAACTGAAGACGTACTGTTGGTTGCTCAGTACCAGTTCGACTTCGGCCTGCGTCCGTCCCTCGCCTATACCAAATCTAAAGGTAAGGACATCGAAGGAATCGGCGACGTAGATCTGGTGAACTACTTCGAAGTAGGTGCGACTTACTACTTCAACAAAAACATGTCCACCTATGTTGATTACATCATCAACCAGATCGATTCTGACAACAAACTGGGCGTAGGCTCTGACGACACCGTTGCAGTGGGTATCGTTTACCAGTTCTAATAGCAGACCTCTTTGTTAAATGCCTAAAAAACAGGACTTCGGTCCTGTTTTTTTATATCTGCTAGCGGATTCTTGCGTCTTAAAAAAACACCTCAGCTTTTCGTCAGTAACGGTTGGCATTTTGTAAATCTACCGTTAACCTGATAGCGGACTTCCCTTCTGTAATCACTATGGAACCTCGTCATGTTTGAGAACATTACTGCCGCTCCTGCCGACCCCATTTTGGGTCTGGCTGATTTGTTTCGTGCCGATGACCGCCCTGGAAAAATAAACCTGGGGATCGGTGTATATAAAGATGAGACAGGCAAAACGCCGGTACTGACCAGCGTTAAAAAAGCCGAGCAATATATACTGGAAAATGAAACCACCAAAAATTACCTTGGCATTGACGGTATTCCAGAGTTTGGTCGCTGCACTCAGGAATTACTGTTTGGTAAAGAAAGTTCGCTGATCAACGATAAGCGTGCACGTACCGCACAAACCCCTGGCGGCACTGGTGCACTGCGTGTGGCAGCTGATTTCCTGGCAAAAAATACGTCGGCTAAACGCGTATGGGTGAGCAATCCAAGCTGGCCGAACCATAAGAGCGTCTTTAACTCTGCAGGCCTGGAAGTTTGTGAATACAACTATTACGATGCAGCAAACCACTCGTTAGATTTTGATGCGCTGCTGGCAAGCCTCAGCGAAGCGCAGGCTGGCGACGTGGTGCTATTCCACGGCTGCTGCCATAACCCTACCGGTATCGATCCTACGCTGGAACAGTGGCAAACGCTGGCTCAGATGTCTGTCGAAAAAGGTTGGTTACCGCTGTTTGACTTCGCATACCAGGGCTTTGCCCGTGGCCTGGAAGAAGATGCAGAAGGTCTGCGCACATTTGCGGCTCTGCACAAAGAGCTGATCGTTGCCAGCTCCTACTCCAAGAACTTTGGACTGTACAATGAGCGTGTAGGCGCCTGTACGCTGGTTGCTGCCGATGCTGAAACCGTTGACCGTGCGTTCAGCCAGATGAAATCAGCCATTCGCGCTAACTATTCCAACCCACCAGCACACGGTGCATCCGTAGTGGCCACGATTCTGAGCAACGACGCGCTGCGTGCCATCTGGGAACAGGAACTGACTGATATGCGCCAGCGCATTCAGCGCATGCGTTTACTGTTTGTGAATACGTTGCAAGAGAAAGGTGCAAACCGCGATTTCAGCTTTATCATCAAACAGAACGGCATGTTCTCGTTTAGCGGCCTGACCAAAGAGCAGGTTCTGCGTCTGCGTGAAGAGTTTGGTGTCTACGCTGTCGCTTCCGGACGCGTAAACGTGGCAGGAATGACGCCAGACAACATGGCGCCACTGTGCGAAGCGATTGTCGCAGTACTGTAATCTATCGCGCACAAAAAAGGCCGCAATAGCGGCCTTTTTATTTATTAAACGAATTACCAGACAGGCATTTCATCTTGCAGGAACGGGTTATGTAAGCGTTCATTACCCAGCGTAGAGAGTGGGCCGTGACCCGGAATAAACGTTACGTCATCGCCTAACGGCAATAGTTTACGTTTAATCGAATCGATTAGTTGGCTGTGATCACCGCGCGGGAAATCGCTGCGCCCTACGCCACCTTTGAAAATCACGTCACCAGAAATCAGTAACTTTGATTGCTCATCAAAGAAGACCACATGTCCCGGTGTATGACCCGGACAATGCAGAACCTGTAACGTCACGTTGCCAACGCTTATCCGGTCACCTTCATTCAACCAGCGATCGGGCGTCAGCGGCTCACAATCTCCCAAGCCAAACATGCGGCTCTGAGCAGGGAGTCCCTGTAACCAGAACTCATCTTCTTTATCCGGACCAATAACCGGTACACCATAATGTTGTGCCAGTTCAGCCGCCGCTCCAACATGGTCAAGATGACCGTGAGTAAGCAGGATCTGCATTAGCGTCAGACCGCTGGCATCCACTTCCTGTTTGATTTTCTCGGCATCGCCGCCGGGATCGACCAGCGCGGCCAGACGAGTCTGCTCACACCAGATTAGCGAGCAGTTCTGGGCGAATGCAGTGACCGGAATAATACGATAGTTCATACAGCTCCTGTTTCATTAAGCTTATGGATCACCAGTGCCGTGCAGGGCCGGTGTCAATATGCACAAAGTTACTGCTGGGGTAGTATCCTACACCACCTGCGCGCATAGATAACGCAGCTTTGCGAATATTACTTAATGCGATGCCTTCAATATGGAAATCCATGGCCTGACCTTTAGTGTGGTAGCTTTTCTTGGCCACACCACGGCTACGTGCACGGAGTTCATTATTGGTATCGATAGAGCGATAGCCGGAAATCAGCTGTACGGGTTTACGCGTGCCCAGCAGGCCCTGCAGACGGAAGAGTTGATCAAACAGTCCCGGGTCAATAGATTTCACTTTATTGGCCCGAAAATCACGGAAAAAGTGGTTAAGCTTTGCTAATTCGTCCTGAATATAGCCCCTGCCATCAAAAAACTCTGCTTTTATTGACTCACCGGTATGCAGGTTATTCAGAGTCAATATACGCGGACGTGGGGTAGAGAGTGTTGCAAACGCAGGCGTAGGCAAGATGGCAGCGCCGAGGGCAATACCACCAAGCGCCAGCAGTTTGCGGCGATTAGCGTCAAATTTGTCCATGGTATTAAGGTCTACAAGGTCAATGTTATCGTATGTATGCTCTAGCGCACGCGGGAAACCTTATCTGGCTAAGTAGTCCACGTCAAGGCTCCCAACCCCAGGAAATACGGGGCTCACAGCCATTTTGCCCCGTTTCCAGCATAACTTACGACAATCATTTTCCTCGAACTGCTTCATTTATCTGATTAATTGCTCGGCTTTTGACACAATTTGTGCGCTGGATCGCGCTGTCAGATCGTAATTGTAAATATCTGTACGATACTGCGTGCGCCCATCAGGGCCGACAAATGCGGTCAGATAGTAGAGGTTGACCGGAATATTCTGGCGAATATTCACATACCGCGTATCCCCTTGCTTCAGGGCATCCGAGATGCGTGAATCATTCCAACCCGCATCCTGTAGCAGCATATTCGCCAGCTCAGATGCCTTGTTCACACGCACGCATCCGGAGCTTAACGCCCGCGTATCTTTCTGGAACAGATTGTGGTTCGGCGTATCGTGCAGATAAATAGCGTCCGAACTCGGCATATTGAATTTATAGCGTCCTAGCGAGTTACGTGCGCCCGGAGCCTGCTGAAAGCGGAACGGCAGATTGGACGCAGTGATGGTCGCCCAGTCAACCTGCCACGGATCTATCGTCTCTTTACTGTTCCAGCCGCGCATTACGGTATAGCCGTGACGTTCAAGATATCCCGGATCATTCCATAACTTAGGCAGAATATCTTTACGTGCCAGCGTCGGCGGAACGTTCCACGGTGGGTTAACGACCACGTTATTCAGCGCACTGCTCATCATCGGCGTTTTACGATCGGGACGCCCGACAATAACTCGCGAGGCCAGCACCTGATTGCCATTCTGATAATAAACCAGCGAATAGGCAGGAATGTTCACCATGATACCGGTAGACAGCTCACTCGGCAGCAGGCGCAAGCGCTGAATATTTAACGCTAGCACGCCCGCACGCTGAGCAGGCGTCACGTTCAGCCAGTCACGTGTGGCTGGGCCAATCGCGCCATCTGCGCCAAGTCCCTGCCACGTCTGAAAACGCTTTACCGCATCAACCAATTCACGATCGTAGGTACCACGCCCTTCTTTGCCAGACGTACTGACGGCAGGCTCCAGCATCCCGGTTCGACGCAAAATTTCACGCAGCGCGGGGATGTCATTACTCCACTCCCCCGGACGCAGCGTTGCTGTACTGGTGAGTTGCGGCCAGGGACGTGAATCGCCCACCAGCTTGAGCAGTGATTCATGCATGGCTGCATACTGCGGATGTTGAGGCGAAAGGCTGGCCACAAATGAAGTCAGTTGACCGTTATCCAGTGCGACCTGCCACTGGTTGATGACGGAAATCGGCGGCGTCGTTAGCGCATAGGGCTTATCGCTGTAAAGCCAGCGATTACCTTTGACAGGGATGTTAGCGATAAAGTGCAAATACCCCATCATCGCATCAGAGAGCACGATGTCTCTCGCCTGACCGGTTACTGCCGGGTCAGTCAGAAGTGCAACCCAGGTAGTGAACTGCGGCTGAAAGCCGGCAATTGCGATCTCGGCTAACTGTTGCTGAAATGCCTTTACCGCATCACGATTTTCCCACATCGGCTTCATTTCGCGTGCGGCATACAGCAGTTCCAACTGGCTCATGTAAACCGGCGTATAACCTGCTGGCAGTTGAGAGTGTATTTCGGCGCGGGCTTTATCGACAGACACGCCTTCTGGCAGCGGTTGAATACCCGCCATGATAGCCGTCGCAGAAGATTGAACCTGCGGCTGCGATAACGCTGTTGGCTGTTCACTGACGGTCGCAGAGCTATCGCCAGGGATCATTTCAGGCTCATCGGCCTGCGCATTGAACAGTGGAGCGAATGTTACGGCCAGGCACAAACTTATTGCCGACAGCCGACGACCACACATTTTATTAAGCAACATCCCTTGCCCCCTGTTTTCTTTATCATACTCTGAATAGCCAGGCCGTCTGTATTCCCCTTTATTTTGACGAGGGTCGGACCTGTATAACGCCAATACAAACTGAAGTATGACGAGCAAGCCTGTGACGCGTTAGGCTCACCTTTACCTTTAGTATATAAACATCAAAAACTTTTTGCCTAACCTAATGTAAAGAAGTCTAAAGAAATTACACCAGGCATGAAGTCTTTTCGGAAAAAGATAAGGCGGCCATGTAGCCGCCTTTTTACTTATTACTTAGCTTGCCTGCGAGGAGGCATCTTCAGTCCCCGGCAGCGGTTCCGGTAACTGAGGCGCAAATCCGCGCAGCCCCACCACGTGAACGTGTTCAGTGTTCTGGAAGACTTTACGCACCAGTTTGTAGGTGGTGCCTTTCTCTGGGCTGATGTTTTCCGGCGCAGCGATAATCAGCTGCATCTGCAAACGCTCACACAGCTCAAACAAGGTCGCAATAGAACGCGCATCGAGTCGTGCAGCTTCATCAAGGAACAGCAGGCGGCAAGGAGAGATATCTTTCCCGCGCAATCTGCGGCCTTCATCTTCCCAGCTTTGCACCACCATCACCAGAATAGACATCCCGGTCCCGATCGCTTCCCCCGTTGACAACGCACCAGACTCAGCACGCAGCCAGCCGTCAGAGCCACGGTTAACCTCAACTTCCATTTCCAGATAGTTACGATAATCCAGCAGCTCTTCACCAATGGTTTGCGGCGTGCGTTGCCCCATGTCTATCTGCGGATTCAGACGCTGATACAGCTTCGCCAGCGCTTCTGAGAAGGTCAGGCGATTGCTGTTAAACAGATCCTGATGCTGTTCATGCTGCTCTGAAAGTACGTCCAGCAAGGTAGCATGTGTTTCACGCACATTGACGTTCAGGCGAACGCTGTTGACCTGGCCAAACGACACGCTTTGCAGCCCCTGGTTCAGCATGCGAATACGGTTCTGTTCACGCTGAATAGTCTTACGAATAATGTTCGCCACGCTGCGTGAGCTGATCGCCAGCTTCTGTTCGCGTGAGGTTAACTCTTCCGTCAGACGGCTCAGCTCGATCTCCATCTGTTCAATGGCTTCAACCGGATCGTCGGTACGAATAATATCCTGGCGAATACGTTCGCGCAGATGCTGGTAAACCGCGACGAAGAACTGAATTTTACGCTCTGGACGTTTTGGATCTTCAGACAGACGCAACACATCGCGCAGGTGCTCGTTATCTGCAACCGCCAGACGTAGCGCACCGAGCGCCTTATCCGACATCGAACGCAGTTCGTCACCGGAAAGATAGGCCAACTCGCGACGGTGCAGACGACGTTCCACACCGTTATCTTTCACCATCCGCATGACTGCACACCAGCCGGCTTTGGCGGTGACTACTTGCTCGCGCATTTCATGATAATCACGTTCCAGCTTGCGCAGTCTGCGGGTCAGGTTTTCCATCTCCGCTTCGCAGAAGGTCAGCGCTTTCTCAAGTTGGTTGCGGCGTGCACGGTTGTTGCTGAGCTGCGCATGCAGTTCGTCACGGCGGATACGCGCGCGCTCTTCAGCACCGCTGTCCGCACGAACGCCGATATCCTGCAGTTCACGTTGTAAATCGTTAAGCAGCTCTTTTTTGGTGTCATAAGAGCTTTTTAGCGATGCCATCACCTGGTTGTACTGGCTTAACTGTGCGGCGTGGCTGCGCAGCGCTTCACGAGCGCGGGTACGTTCGGCTTCCGCCTGTTCCAGGCGTTCACGCAATTTTTCGTTCAGATCGCTATTGCCGCTCAGCATTTCGGCTGAGTCGGAATAACTAAAGTGCGCCCGACGCTGTACGACTTCGGTCAGCGCAAAAGCCTGCTGACGCGCATCGCGCTGCATCTGCTGGGAATACGCATAGTCTTCCTTCAGCTGTTCAAACTGCTCAGGGTCATTTTGCAGAACCGAAACGATAGATTCCAGTTTCGCCAACTGATTGCCATGTTGCTGTACAAAACGCGCGGCTTCCTGAGCTTCATCCAGACGCTCGCGAATTTCGTCAACGCGATCGGCCAGCGTATCATCTGCCAGCAGATTCAAGCGCGGCAGCAGGCGGTTCAGCGCAGAGACGCCCTCTTTCGCCTGTTCAAACTGCATACGGCTTTGCTGGTTATCATTTTCATGATTGGTCAGCGCACGTTCCAGTTCAACGCGACGGCTATTCAGCTGGCGAATTTCCGCTTCTGGATCGGCTTCAAACGCCACCGACAGATGGCTGCCGATAAAGCGACTGAACGCCTGATGCAGACGTTGGGTTTTCTGGACGTCAAAGGAGAGCGTGGCGAAACGTTCAGACAGCCCTTCACGCTCGGCATGCAGGGTTTCGATACGGCTTTCACGTGCTGCACGCCCAAAAATAGGCACCGTCGGGAAGCGAGAATAACGCCACTGACGCTCGGCAGTTTTCACCACCACCGCATTTTCCAGTTCATCAACGCTGAAGACGCTGTCATCAAACGACTGCGGATCCCCTTCGATGAAATAGAGATCTTCCGGGCAATCCGTCAGCCCTTCAAGCTGTTCGGTAATCAGCGACAGATCCGGTACCACAATGGCATGGCGCGAAGGACCGTACAACGCAGAGAAGTACGGTGCATCTTCAAGGCTAACGTCATCATAAATTTCTGACAGCAGCACGCCGCCAAAGCGTTCCGCTAGCGCGTTCAGACGCTGATCTTCCGCCCCGCCCGGCTGACTTAAACGTTCAATCTCTTCATCAACCGCATTTTTACGTGCACCGACTTCATCACGCTCAACAATGGCCTCACGCTCGCGCTCCAGCAATTGTTGCAGATACTCGGTCACATCCTGGCTGGAGGTAAACTCTTCCCCACACTGCTCGCTAAGCTGGTTCAGGCTATTTTGCGCAGCCAGCCAGACGGGTGCCCGTTTCATCAAATGCTGAATACGGGATTGTAGCTGTTCCTGCTCCTGACGCAGCGTCATACGCTGTTCGCTGGCAGACGAGACGCTGTCCGACAAGGCGGCGATGCGCGCTTCCAGCTCCTGGTGCAGTGCTTCCAGCTCCTCGATATCGAACTGTTTACCCTGTCGCTTGCAGAATTCGGCCAGCAGACGCTCGGCGTCCTGCTGTTCGCGCAGACGCTGCTCCAGTTCGCTCAGTCGCATACGCAACGGCTGAACCTGTTCTGCCAGGTGGCGCTGTTCCACGCCTTCGCGCAGCAGTTCACGCGCCACGCTCCAGGCTTCACCGCGCGCCAGCGGGCCGTTGATCGCCGCCACCAGCTGATAAGCCTGTTCGAACTGGCTATGCGCGGTTTGCGCCACGCTCATTTTTTGTTCTAGCGTCAGCAGCTTTTCAGTGGCTTCCTGCTCTTTGGCCTGGAAAGTCTCCAGCCATTCGGCGGCGCTGTCGGCTGTCAGATCCGGTAGGTGGCAGAGCTCTTTCGCCCGATTTAGGGCCTGGATCGCCTGAGTATACTGGATGGCTCGCGTTTGCTGGACGTCCAGCGCTTGCTGGTAATCGGCAAGCTGGCTTTTCAGCTCATCCACTTCCAGCTCAGCGGCTTCCGCACGGGCTTCGTTTTCATCCTGGCGGTCAACGGCTTCCGCGACCACCTCGTTTTGTTCTTCCAGACGGACCTGCAGTTCTTCGAGATCCGCCTCATAGCGTTCAATTTTTTCCTGTTGACGCAGCGCGGTTTGCACCAGATTCAGGTGATCGCTCGCGGCCTGGTAATCAGCTTCCAGATCACCTTCCGCACCGTTGTGCTCACCCAATTCACGTGCCATATCCACGTGTTTGTACTGCTCTGCCGCCAGCTGCTTGCGCGAGGTATACAGTTCACGACGATATTCCAGTGCTTTATCCAGATGGATACGGCGTTCGTTGGCGTGGCGCATATAATCCGCGGCCACATAGTTGGTCGCTTCGCTGATTAAATGCTTAAACAGGTCGCGGTCAGACTGGGTTACGCGAATCGCTTCCAGCGTCATACGGTTTTCACGCAGCGCGGCTTCCATATCCTGGAACGCTTTACGTACGCCGCTGTTTTCCGGCAGCAGGTAGTCACGAAGTGAACGGGTAATGGCGCTGGAGATCCCGCCGTACAGCGAGGCTTCAATCAGACGGTAGAATTTACTACGATCGGACGCGGAGCGCAGACGACGGGCAATGATGCCCAGATCGAACATCAACGAGTGATAATCGGTTATTGAGTTGAACTGCTTAAACTGCACGCCTTCCATCTCATCAAGCTTCTCTTTCAGCTCAGGTAGAGACAGTACGCGCGCCTGGCGTTCGTTCAGCGTTTCCGTCACCAGTTGGGTTGGCTGTACCGACATCGGCAGCCCCTGAATGGCAAACGGTTTGATATCCACTTTGCGATCGCGACCAGCAACCTGTTGCAGACGCACACCCACGACCACGCGCTGATGACGCGAGTTGAGGACGTCGAGCATTGAATAACAAACCCCTGCTTTCAGCTTACCGTGCAGGCCTTTATCACGTGAACCGCTGGTTGCACCGGCTTCGGTGGTGTTACGGAAATGCAGCAGGGTTAAGTCCGGAATGAGCGCCGTAACAAATGCCGCCATGGTGGTGGATTTACCCGCACCGTTACCACCGGACAGCGTGGTGACCAGCTCATCGAGATCAAACGTACGGGCAAAAAAACCATTCCAGTTAATCAGCGTAAGTGAGCGAAATTTACCGCGTTCAATCATTATTCTTCTTCTCCACTGTCCGGCTGATTCTCTTCGGGCTCATCGTTAAGCTGCAGACGGTTCTCGACCGCCATCGCTTCACCATCACGAATTAAGCGACGCTGTGCTTCACGCGGATCGTCGCCGCTACGCACATCCGCGCCAAAGCGGAAGACAGATTCCGTAATACGGAATTTGCTGCTGTCGTGGCCCAGAAACCACACCATGCCTAAGCGGCGCAAGCGGTTGAGCGAAGAACGCACTTTTTCCTGTAGCTTCTGGCGGTCAACGTCAGAACCGGTTGAACGGTTGTTCACCAGCTTCAGTAACTTCGCTTCGTCTGCCAGCGTTAGCAGCTCGTCGTACAGCTCTTGCTGGGTAAAAATCCCTTCGTTCGCCAGGCGTTCCGGGCTGAGATAGAGATAGCAAAGAATTTTACCCACCATCATGTCCAGTTCAGACAGGACCGAACGCGGAATGAGCGTCGTTGAACGCGGACGAAGGTAGAAGAACCCTTCCGGCGCACGGATCAATTCCACGTTATAGCGGCTGTAAAACTCTTCAAAATATTCCTGAAAATCCATCAGGAAGGCATGATTATCCAGTTCATCCAGACCGATATGGCGGCCCGAACGTAAGGCGCTATCCAGCGCAGGAAATAACGGATTCGCCAGCGCCTGCGCCAGCTTTACCGGCATCACTTGTTCAATATTTGTCAATGACATGCGCCTGTACCTTGGCTCCGTAATCATTAATCGGCTGCCATTTGGCTGGCAGTCCGGTGAAGTCTGCTTGCGCTACGCCAAGGCGTACCGCCTGATCGATAACAATACGCGCGACGTCGAAATGACGCGCACGTGGGTATTGCGCCAGATACTCGCGCACTACCAAACCGAGATCCAGTGGTGTTTGTCTGGATTTGTAGATAGCCAGCTGTTCTTCGATGATCGCCGCCAGCTGCTCACGGATCTCGTTAAATTCTTCATATTCCAGATCTTCCGGAAGTTCACCGGTGACCTCTTCGTCACGCAGCACCATCTCCTCGTCACGCATATCCAGCAGACGATCGGCGTTGGCATAGGTCAGCGCCCATGGGTCGTCAAAGTAGGTCTGCACGGACTGACGCAGACGCTGGGCGAAGACGCGGTTTTTATCCATATCGATCGCGGTACGGATAAATTTATGAACGTGACGATCGTAGCCGATCCACAAGTCAATGGACTGCTGGCCCCAGCTAATAATGCGGTCGAGCTTGCTTTGTAAATCAAACACCAGCCGATCGACAAAATGCAAATCGTCATGCGTCATCGTGGCGTCCTGGATGCGTAACAGGTTAGCCTGCAGCTTATCCCCTGCCGCTTCCAGCGTATCTTGCAGCTCACGCAGCGTACCAGATGTTTCTGACAGCAGCATTTCACAGCTGGAAATCGCCGCCCGCCAGTCTTTGTTTAGCAACTGTGCGATGTCGTCTTTTACCTGCTGCTGCTGTTCATCCATGATGCGCTGGGTCAGATCGATACTGTCGAAAATCTCCGCCACCGAGTATTTCAATGGCGCATAGACGTTGCGATGCCAGTGGAACTCATCACCACCTTCCGCTGCCGCATCCGCCGCGCGCTTCAGTTCGCCTGCTACAATTGACAGCTGCATAGAAAGACGCAGCGTAGAGAATTCGCGCTGACGAATATAGTAATCTGTGATGCCAATCCCGAGCGGCGTTAAACGGTAAATGGCGTTGCCTTCAGCCTGCTCGCTGGTAAAGCGGTTCAGCAGACGTTGACGCACCATATCGTTGATCGCGTTGTTGGCGCGGACGCCGATGGTTTCGCTGGTTTGCTCAAACGCATCACTAACATGGCGGAACGCATCCACCAGTTCACCTTCACTCATCTCACCGTCAAGTCGCTCACCGTTCAATGTGGCGACCGCCAGCAGGAACGAAAGTCTGTCTACCGGCAGAGAGATGGAGAAGTCATTTTTTCTGGCCCAGGCAACCAGTTCGGGGACTGTCTGGGAAAATTCACTCATAGGTTATCCTTGCATCTGCGGCTCGGGCCGGACGTTTAATCGCGGTGACATGAATATAGCGCCCAAGGCTGATATACGGTTCCTGGCGGCAATAACGTGTTTCTATTTCTGTTAAAGCATCAAAACAGTCATGCTGTTTTTGTTTATCACGCAGATAATCATGAAACACCCTCACGCCCGTTTTTCCGGTTATCTCCCAGCCAATCTCCTCCAGCCAGCCATAGACCTGCTGAGGGTCGCGCGGAAAATCGGGAGACAACGTGCGCCGTTTCTTTTTATACATTCCCTGCTGTACATAGCCGAAATTACCGACCAACACATTACGCATCAACAGACCGTTTGCATTGTAGAACATCAGCGATAAAGCACCGCCCGGGCGTAACATCGACCACAATGTTTTTAAGACGGCTTGCGGATCGGCCACCCATTCCAGCACAGCATGAAACAATATCAGATCAACCTGAGAATCCAAATGCTGTGGGATGTCCTGAGCGGCACAATGTATAAAATGCATGTTGTCGCTCACACCTTGCTCTTCTGCCGCCCGTTGCGCTCGCGCCACCATCTCAGCAGAAAGATCGCACAAGGTGACGTGATGGCCCCGCTGCGCCATCAGAATGGCTGTCTGCCCTTCTCCGCCACCCGCATCAAGCACACGCAAAGTTTGGCCCGCATAGTCGGCAAGAAGTTTGTCCAGATCCTGCCAGAGGATCGTCTGACGAAGCTGACCTTTGGTGGTGCCGTAAATGTTACGGGAAAACTTCTCTGCAATGTCATCAAAATTGCGATCCCGCATCGGGCTCTCCACATGCTGGCTTTAGGGTGACTAAGTAAAACCGCTATTTTGTCACACCCACGCCGAGAATGAACCTTCCTGGTGTAATATCCCTGCTGATCCCCTGCTGTATGGTTAAAAAAGGAACCAAAAAGGATGCTTTTTACGCTGAAGAAAGTGATTGGCGGTATGATGCTGCCACTTCCGCTAATGCTCATTATCATGGGTATAGGCCTGGCGCTGCTCTGGTTTAGCCGCTTTCAAAAAACAGGGAAAATGTGCATTAGCCTGAGTTGGCTGGCACTGTTACTTCTAAGCTTGCAGCCCGTCGCCGACAGTCTGCTGAAACCGATTGAGGATAGCTATCCAACCTGGCAGGATACACAAAAAGTGGAATACATTGTGGTGCTGGGCGGAGGGTATACCTGGAATCCTCAGTGGGCGCCAAGTTCAAACCTGATCAGCAACAGTCTTCCGCGTCTGAATGAAGGTATTCGCCTTTGGCGTGCTAACCCGGGATCGAAGCTTATCTTTACCGGTGCTGCGGCAAAGAGCAATAACGTCAGTACTGCAGAAGCGGGCGCCCGCGTAGCGCAGTCACTGGGTGTGCCGCCCGGTGATATCATCACGCTGGATAAACCCAAAGACACCGAAGAAGAAGCCGCAGCGGTGAAGCAGGCCATCGGCAGCGCGCCGTTCCTGCTGGTGACCTCCGCATCGCACTTACCACGAGCAATGATTTTCTTCCAACAGGCCGGACTACATCCGTTGCCCGCACCAGCCAACCAGTTAGCGATTGACTCACCGCTTAATCCGTGGGAGCGCGCGATCCCCTCTCCCGTCTGGTTGATGCATAGCGATCGTGTTGGTTACGAAACGTTGGGGCGAATCTGGCAGTGGCTAAAGGGATCGGAACATTGACAGTAATGTTGCCTGATGGCGACACTAACGCGTCTTATCAGGCCTACGTGTTCAGCGCAGAATTGTAGGCCGGATAAGGCGTTCACATGTTCATCAGGCGAGCCACGGCAGCAGTGATTTCGTGGCCAGGTCAAAGTTAGATCGATTAAAACGTCCGGTGTTGACCAGTTGCGCCACCTCATCCCATAACACATACAGCCAGCGCCGCCAGATGAAGGACTCAGCCACTGGCGCGCGTTGCAGGTATTGCCAAAGCAGGCTTTCCGCCAGCGCGTTATCCATTAAACGGAACAATTCATACTCTCTGGGTGCCCACAGCATCAAACCCGGTCCGACCATCGCCAGAAGCTGATCGCTACGGGCGTCTTTGAGCATGCTACGTAAACTAAAATTACCGTGGATTAGCACGCAGTTATCATTGAATCCTTCAAATAAAGCGGGCAAACACTCACGGGTGCGAAACAGGATCCGCTTATCCTGCATCGTCAGCCCGGTATTGTTGAACTGATTTAACGTGGTCCACAACACTTCAACACGTTGGCGATACCAGGATGGCCAGATATTCTCTTGCGTGTTATCCACCATTCCCACACAGCCACGGCTATCCTGTCGATGCCATGACAGCAGACCTTCTACGATCTGATCTTTTAAATGTTCCCAGCGTTCGGGCGTTCGGGCTGGCGCTTCCACCGGCACGCCACGTAAACGCTCAAGCAGTAACACATCAGGACCGGGATGCTCTTCGTGGGTTAAGACCCCGTAAATGACGGGCATACGCACCGTACCGCTGCGCGCCAACATGGAGGTTTTCCAGGCCAGCTGCTGCGCCATACCTGGCGTGGTGAAACTTCTCGCCATCAGCGGCATCGGATTTCCCTGGCTGTCGTACAGTGACCACAGGGCCGTATCCACTTTTTCATTCACGCATTCTATGCGACTGAGTTTTTCGCCCAGCAGGTGGCTGAGTTCGGCACGCAACTGTTCCATTTCAGATTGCCCTCATAAATGCTACTGCTTTCATAATGAGCGTCGTGCAGACAGATGTCACCCGGATGAGATCAATTGATGAAAAGAAAAGTGGAGGGAAAGCGCAACGATACGACACTCCTCCCAAAAATACGCCTCAATATGGGAGGAGTGCCGTGAGAAAAACTAATGCATTTCGGCGCGAACGCGCTCAAGATCTTCGGCAGTGTCTACGCCGGTACCCGGGACTTCTTTTGCGACGGCAACGTGAATTTTTTCGCCGTACCACAGCACTCGCAGCTGCTCCAGCATTTCGATATGCTCAAGCGGGCTTGGCTGCCAGTTAACATAGCGGCGAATAAAACCAGCGCGATAGCCGTAAATGCCCAGATGGCGCAGGAAGGTGTCTCCCACCGTTTCCAGACTTTTGGCGAAACGATCGCGATCCCATGGGATGGTCGCGCGTGAAAAATAGAGAGCATATCCTTCTGCGTCCAACACGACTTTTACCGCATTCGGATTAAATGCCTCTTCGGCACTGTGAATCGGAGCCGCAAGAGTCGCCATACCGACCTGACGTTGCGCCAGGTTCTCAGCCACCTGGCGAATAATGACCGCCGGAATCATCGGCTCATCACCCTGTACGTTCACAATAACGGTATCATCGCTAAAACCACATTTCTCGACGACTTCCGCCAGGCGCTCCGTACCAGACTGGTGATCGGCGCGAGTCATGCACACTTCGCCACCCACCGCTTCTACCGCGCGAGCGACATCCTCGTGATCGGTGGCAACGATGATACGTTCAGCGCCAGATTCACGCGCACGCTCCAGTACATGCACGATCATCGGCTTGCCGTTGATATCCAACAGCGGCTTACCCGGCAGACGTGTGGACGCATAACGCGCAGGAATAATGACCACAAAACTCATGATTTACTCTCATCAGCAGTCAGAACACGGGCTTCGGTTTCCAGTAACACGGGAATGCCATCACGCAGTGGGAAAGCAAGGTTATCCAGTTTACAAATCAGTTCCTGTTTTTCCTGGTTAAACCAGAGTTTGCCATTGCATACCGGGCAGGCAATGATTTCAAGCAGACGATGATCCATAGTTCCTCCAGATGGACCGGATTGTGAATCCGTAAATATTAACATAATCGCTTAAAGGGCTGGGTCTATTTCCCAACCATGGCGTGCATCAGCAAATAAACCTTCAGGATAACGTCCCAGCGTCACGCGTGTTGCCTGTTGCCAGCGGGCAAAATCGTCAATCGCCTGAAACAATCCTTTTTGCAACGTTACTCCAGGCTTAACCCCATCCTGTAACCACAGCGAAATAACGTCCAGCACACCCGTTTTACGGTGCATTTTGGCATCCATCCTCCCAACCAACTGTCCACGATGCAGCAACGGCAAGACAAAATAACCATACTGACGTTTCGGTGCTGGCGTATAACACTCCAGCCGGTAGCTAAAATCGAATAGCTGCTCTGCCCGTTTACGATCCCAGACCACCGGATCAAAAGGTGATAATACTGCACTGTGGGTCGCCGTTAATTTGCCTGCCAGCGCCTGTTCAAGCAGCGGCTGAAGGTGGCTATGCAGCCACAAGGCTCCTAGCCCCTCAACGTCGACAGGAATAATCTGCCGCTGTTCCGCCCGTTCGTTGCACCAGTTTTTTAGCGCCGGGCGCTTCAGGCGGTAGTAGTCTGCCAGCCACTGTTCGCGAAAAATCCCCAGGCTACGGGCGCTGTTATCCAGCATGGCGCTTTCAGCATCTTCCTGCGAAAGCAGGTCGCGTTCATCATCCCAGTGCGGCATGACGCGATGGGTTAGATCATACACTCGCTGGAAATTACGCCGTTCAACGACCATCACTTTCCCGGCAGTGAACAACCCTTCAAGATGACGCTTCTGCGGTTTCCATTCCCACCAGCCGCTGGTCCCTTTGCGTGGATGCTCAAAATCAGCTGAGCGTACCGGCCCATTATGCTGGATGTGCTGGAGCAGTTGCTCAATCTCATGCGCATGTTCTTTCATCCACGCCACTTTATATTTCCAGCCCATATTCTCCGGGGCCAGCATGCGGTGACGTATCAGCATAAAATCGCTGCGCGGCAAAAAACAGGCCTCGTGCGCCCAGTATTCCATCAGTTCGCCCTGCTGTAACGAGTCGTCCAGCCATTGGGGGGAATAATCGCCTAAACGACTAAACAGCACCAGGTATGGACTGCGCGCCACAATATTGATGGTGTCGATTTGCAGTAACGACATGCGCGAAATGGTCGCGAGAATATCTGCCGGGGTTGCCCGGCGGCGTGTTTTTTTCAGCAGACCTTGAGCAGCAAGGTGAAGATGACGGGCATCCATCAGAGAAAGGCGCGGCAACGACATTTATGGCCTCATAAATGATTCGCTGCCGCAGCGTGAATCAGTTAGCGAGTCAGCGAGATTAAGCTATTCAGCAATACATCAGGCCGATCGCCTGACAAATGTGCATCAACAGGTAAATACCACCAGTTTTCATCGGCAAATGCCCGGCACTTAACCGCATCTTTTTCCGTCATTACCAGCGTTTGCCCGGCGTCTACAAACGCACTGACGTCACTGTAGGTCAGAGACTGATGGTCTGCCAGCGCTATAGTTTTTTGCACGCTGGCACCACATGCTTTCAGCGTGGCAAAAAAACGCGGTGGATGACCAATGCCCGCCATGGCGACAATATTGGACAATTGCGCCACATCACGGCGTTCACCGGTACGTAAATTAACGGCCAGCCCCGGTTCAAGTCGCATAGGGATTTCCCCTGGCTGCGCAACGCCACCGTTAACAATAGTCGCATCCACCGATTTAAGGCGACCTGCACGTTCCCGCATTGGACCAGCGGGAAGCCACCAACCGTTGCCAAACCGACGTTCGCCGTCAATGACCACGATTTCAACATCTCGCGCCAGACGATAGTGCTGTAGTCCATCGTCCGTCACAATAATCTGCACATCGTGTTGGGCCAAAATGGCTTTTACCGCATCCGATCTTACCGGGGATACCGCTACCGGCACGCCGGTACGTTGGGCGATCAGCACAGGTTCATCGCCCGCTTCTGCGGTAGTAGTATCAGCGGTTAGCAACAGCGGGTAAGCAGTCGCTTTCCCGCCATAACCACGCGACACCACACCCACGCGGATCCCGCGTTGTCGCAGTTGTTCAACCAACCAAATCACCACCGGCGTTTTACCGTTTCCGCCCGCGGTAAGGTTTCCGACCACCACAACCGGGACTGGCGCGCGCCATGCGCGTTTAAGCCCCAACTTGTAGCATAAGCGGATCGAGCCACTCACCAGGCCATACAGCCAGGAGAGTGGAAGTAACAATCGCCACAGCGGTGATTCACCAGACCAGATACGTGCGATCATTGACCAAATTGCATTTTGTGTAATTGTGCATACACCCCGCGCTGCTCAATCAGCTCGCTATGGGTCCCGCGTTCGACAATCAGACCATCCTCCACCACGATGATTTCGTCGGCTTGTTCAATGGTTGAAAGACGGTGAGCAATGACCAGAGAAGTACGGTTTTTCTGTAGCTCATCCAGCGCAGACTGAATCGCGCGTTCAGATTCAGTATCAAGAGCCGATGTTGCTTCATCAAGGATCAGTATTGGGCTGTCACGCAACAAGGCACGGGCAATAGCGATACGCTGACGTTGTCCGCCGGAAAGCAGGACGCCGTTTTCACCAATCACCGTATCCAGGCCATTGTCCATCTTGTTGATGAAATCCATAGCGTAGGCCATCTGTGCCGCTTTTTCGATCTGCTCACGGCTGTACATATCGGTACGCGCGTAGGCGATATTGTTGGCAACCGTATCGTTAAACAAGTGCACATTCTGCGAAACCAACGCAACCTGATCGCGCAGTGATGCCAGGGTATATTCGCGCAGATCGTGTCCGTCCATCAGAATCTGCCCTTCATCAACATCGTAGAAGCGCGTAATCAGGCTGGCGAGAGTGGATTTCCCTGAGCCCGAACGGCCAACCAGAGCAACGGTTTTACCCGCTGGAATATTCAGGTTGATGTTACGCAGAGCCGGTACTTCACGTCCCGGATAAGTGAAAGTCACGTTGCGGAACTCGAGATCGCCGGTAGCACGATCGATCACACGTTTACCTTCATCTTTCTCCTGTTCGCTATCCAGAATCGTAAATAAGGTCTGGCATGCCGCCATACCGCGCTGGAACTGCGCGTTGACGTTGGTCAGAGATTTCAACGGACGCATTAATGCGATCATTGAGGAGAAGACAACCGTAATTGTACCTGCTGTCAGGTTTTCCATTACGCTTGGGAAGCTGGCCGCATATAACACGAAGGCCAGTGCCAAAGACGCAATCAGCTGGATGATAGGGTCGGAGATAGAAGAAGCGGAAACCATCTTCATGCCCTGCAAACGCATCTTGTTGCTGACATTATCAAAGCGCTTGGTTTCAACTTCCTGACCACCAAAAATCAGAACTTCTTTATGGCCTTTCAGCATCTGCTCCGCACTGGTCGTAACCTGCCCCATGGTGTTTTGCATGTTTTTACTGATGCTACGAAAGCGCTTGGAAACCACACGGATTGCCACTGACACAATTGGCGCCAGTACAATCAGGATCAGCGACAGCTGCCAGCTGTAATAGAACATCATGATAAACAGGCCAATGATTGAGGCCCCTTCACGTACCACGGTGATCAGCGCGCCGGAAGACGATGACGCAACCTGTTCTGAATCATAGGTAATACGTGATAACAATGTCCCTGTAGACTGTTTATCAAAAAAGGAGACGGGCATGCCCATCATATGACCAAACAGGCGGCGGCGCATGGTCATGACCACTTTGCCTGACACCCATGAGATACAGTAGCTGGAGACATAGCTGGTTAAGCCACGAACTATCATCAGCCCAATGACCACCAGCGGCATCCACAGCAGCACCGAGCGATCCGTTTTACCAAAACCATCATCCAGTAATGGTTTAAGGAGCGATAACATGAAGGTATCGCTGGCCGCGTTAAGGACTAACGCTATACCCGCCACGATCAGACCCGATTTAAAAGGCGCTATGGTTGGCCATAGTCGGCGAAACGTCTGCCACGTAGAGAGATCTTTATCGTTATGCATTCAAAAAACCAGCATTTGTTAGAATAGCCGCATATTCTACCCGTTATCCTCCGACACGCCAAACCACTGATGATACCAACGAGGTAAAATCTGATCCCGCATGCTGCGTATGCGCCAGTTTTTTTGATAAAAATCCAGCGTAATCTGTCCCTGATGGGGGGTATCCAGCCATTGATAATTTTGTTGCCGATAACGTTGCTTCACTTTCCAGGACGGCAGACGCCAGGCGTTGTAACGGGATGCAGAGGCGAGTGCGACCTGCCCGTCAACCCGCTGAATGAGTGCCAGTGATGATGAAGTATTGCTGCCATGATGTGGAACCTGCATCACCGTCGACTGAAGGTGCTGCCAATAGTGACTTAGCATTTTTTGTTCAGCAGGAGATTCGATATCGCCGGTCAGCAGAATACTCTGATATCCGTCATCGACCTTAACCACACAGGAGTGGTTATTCCCCTGGTCTGTATTTCCACGCACAGGCCAGTGCGCACTGAAGGTTAACCCTTGCCATTGCCAATGCTCTCCGCGAAAACACGGGAGATGACCTTTCCAGCTCAGCGGACTTCTTACCCATAGCGACGGCCAGGCTTGTTGTAAGGAGTGCAACCCGCCGCGGTGATCCATGTGCTCATGGCTTAAAATAATTCCTTCTGGCTCCAGATTATGCCAACGCAACCAGGGAATAATCAGATGTTGTGCGCTATCGCCTTCAGGCCATGCCAGACCGGTATCGTAAAGCAGCGCTTTCCCATTTCGCGCGATCACCATCGCCAGCCCCTGCCCGACATCCAGCATATGCACTTGCCACACATCAGTACGCGGTGTACGCCAAAGCGGCCCACTCAGCAAAAGGAGCACAGAGAAACAGACCACCGGTAGCGTACGCAAGATATTTAGTCGCCATGCGATAATCATCATTCCGGGTAAAAATGCGAGCCATTGCCAGCGTGCATCAATATTGATCCACCCTTCAGGCAGACTTCTGAGCCCCCAAAATAGCAGCTCCAGAGAACGATCCGCCAGATACCACAGGCCTGATTCAACCATCACCGTCCCGGCTAAATGCATGATCATGCCTGCTAATATCAAGGGTACGGAAACAAACGTGACCAAAGGGACGGCAAACAAATTAGCCAGAAACGAGGTCAGACTAAAACCGTGAAACATTGCGATTTGCACGGGAAGAAGCAGAAGCGTAATACCCAATTGCAGATGAGCCAGCGCCAGAAATTGACGTCCAGCACGCGACAGCGGCCAGTCCGGGAGCGGTACCCATTGGTACCAGAACAGCAGTGCTGCAACGGCGGACGCAGACAACCATAGGCTTTGCGAAAGAACAGCAACAGGATCCACCACCACGATGGCTGCCAGACAGCAAATCCAGACCGACCATCCACTCCACTGCCTGCCGCTAAGTCTCAGCGCTCCCCAGACTAGCAGCGCAACAACCGTTCGTAATGCCGGGGGTTGCAGCCCCGTCAGCCAGGCATAAAATGTGGCGCAGACAATTCCACCCACTAATGGCATCTGCCAGCAAATCCACCTTGTTGGCATAAAAAATTGTCCAGCACGTATCAATCCTGCGGTCAGTAATGCAGCAAACGCAATATGCAGCCCGGAGATAGCCATCAAATGAGCCGTGCCGGTATCACGCATAATTGTTTTCACCTCTTGTGACACAGACAAGCGCTCCCCCATTCCCAGACCCAGTATGACCTGCTGCCAGGGATAGTCGGTGAGTGCCGTTTTCAGCGAGGCGAGATACCGCGAACGCAAACTGCATTGTGGTGTGATTACCGAAGCCTGCAAGAATCGTCCCGTCAGCGGTTGATGCTGCGCCAATGCGTAACGCTGGCTATCAAATCCGCCTTCGTTTAATTGACCGTGTACAGCGCGGACTTTCAACGTCATCGCCCATGTCTGACCCGCACAAACATCACCGGGTAAATACTGCCCGTACAAGACGATTCCTTGCGCAGGAAAGATTCGTTTCCCCTGAAGGTGAGTGATCTGGCCGTAGTGCGTTGTCATATTGTCAGTTCCGGTTATCCGCACAATGGCTTGCTGGGTTTTCGCAGGCAGCGTATTACCTGCCCACATAGCCTCTTTCGCGGCCAGGATTCCCCAAAGAAAAAACAGCAGGGTTAGTCCGGCGGAACGCATATATTTGTAGGGGAGAAAACAGAGCAGACATGCCAGACAAAATACAATGCCAATACACAACATGCCTGTCAGCATGGGTAATAGCATGAGTGGGAGGATACCGAGTAATGCGCAGGTACTCACCGTTGTTATTTTCATCAATCACCTCCCTGTTACAGGGAGTGTGCAGTACTCTTCGACGGTTGTCTGGCATCAATTTATCGTTATACGGCCTGAGTTCCGCAGACATTTAGTGATGGTTGTAACGTACAAATTAACTGGGATGAGGATTCCAGGATAGGTGGACAGAAATGAAAAAAGCACCCATTTGGGTGCTTTTCTCGGCGTTAAGTCTCGCTAAAAACTTAACCGTAAATATTGGCGCGATCGCGCAATTCTTTACCTGGTTTAAAGTGCGGAACGTATTTCCCTTCCAGATCCACTTTATCGCCGGTCTTCGGATTACGTCCGGTACGTGGTGCGCGGTAATGCAAAGAGAAGCTGCCGAAACCGCGGATTTCAATACGCTCGCCCTGCGCAAGAGTCGAGGCCATATGTTCCAGCATCTCTTTAACTGCATCTTCAACCGCTTTCGCGGGAATATGAGGTTGCTGGGTTGCAAGTCTTTCAATCAATTCTGACTTGGTCATGATTCCTCCGGTTCCTTAAAGGCATAATTAGCTGCTGCATTGATTAAGGGCGGCCGTAGCCGCCCTTTGTCATTGATTACAGGACGAATCCTGTAATCTGTCAAGCTACTCGTCACCCTTTGTGCCGTTAACAGCACAAAGGATTTAGAGCACTCGATATTACTCGCCTTTAGCTGCTTTGAAAGCTTCAGCCATTGCGTTGTTAGAGAAGTTAGCATCTTCCTGTTTGTTAACAGTTGCGATTGCATCTTTCTCATCAGCTTCGTCTTTAGCACGAACAGACAGGCTGATTGCACGGTTCTTACGATCAACGCCGGTGAATTTAGCTTCAACGTCGTCGCCTACGCTCAGAACCAGAGTTGCATCTTCAACGCGGTCACGTGAAGCTTCAGAAGCGCGCAGGTAACCTTCAACGCCGTCAGCCAGTTCTACGGTTGCGCCTTTAGCGTCAACTGCAGTGACTTTACCGTTTACGATTGCGCCTTTCTTGTTCAGTGCAACCCAGTTGTTGAACGGATCTTCTGCGAGCTGTTTAACGCCCAGAGAGATACGCTCACGCTCTGCGTCAACCTGCAGAACAACTGCTGCGATTTCGTCGCCTTTTTTGTATTCACGAACTGCTTCTTCGCCTGCAACGTTCCAGGAGATGTCAGACAGGTGAACCAGGCCGTCGATGCCGCCGTCCAGGCCGATGAAGATACCGAAGTCAGTGATAGACTTGATTTTACCTTCAACACGGTCACCCTTGTTGTGGGTTTCCGCGAACTGCTGCCATGGGTTGTTTTTGCACTGCTTCAGACCCAGGGAGATACGACGACGTTCTTCGTCGATATCCAGAACCATAACTTCCACTACATCGCCAACGTTAACAACTTTGGACGGGTGGATGTTTTTGTTGGTCCAATCCATTTCGGAAACGTGAACCAGGCCTTCAACGCCTTCTTCGATTTCAACGAAGCAGCCGTAGTCGGTCAGGTTGGTCACGCGACCAGTCAGTTTGGTACCTTCCGGATAACGCTTAGCGATAGCTACCCATGGATCTTCGCCCAGCTGTTTCAGGCCCAGAGATACACGAGTACGCTCGCGGTCGAACTTCAGCACTTTAACAGTGATTTCGTCGCCAACGTTTACGATTTCGCTCGGATGCTTAACGCGTTTCCATGCCATGTCGGTGATGTGCAGCAGGCCGTCAACGCCACCCAGATCAACGAATGCACCGTAGTCAGTGAGGTTCTTAACGATACCTTTAACTTCCATGCCTTCCTGCAGGTTTTCCAGCAGCTGATCGCGTTCTGCGCTGTTTTCGGATTCGATAACGGCACGACGGGAAACAACAACGTTGTTACGCTTCTGATCCAGCTTGATTACTTTGAATTCAAGCTCTTTGCCTTCCAGGTGCAGCGTGTCGCGGACCGGACGAACGTCTACCAGGGAACCCGGCAGGAACGCACGAATACCATTCAGCTCAACAGTGAAGCCACCCTTGACTTTGCCATTGATAACACCAGTAACGGTTGCAGCTTCTTCGTAAGCTTTTTCCAGCGTGATCCAAGCTTCGTGACGTTTAGCTTTTTCACGGGACAGCAGGGTTTCACCGAAGCCGTCTTCTACTGCATCCAGAGCAACGTCAACTTCGTCACCAACCTGGATTTCCAGCTCGCCCTGGGCGTTTTTGAACTGCTCTGCCGGAATGGCGGACTCAGATTTCAGACCAGCGTCAACCAGTACTACGTCTTTGTCGATAGCAACAACAACACCACGAACGATGGAACCCGGACGGGTTTCGATTTCTTTTAAGGATTCTTCAAACAGTTGAGCAAAAGATTCAGTCATGTTTAATCTT
This sequence comes from Citrobacter sp. Cpo089, assembly GCF_030332695.1. Taxonomy (NCBI): domain Bacteria; kingdom Pseudomonadati; phylum Pseudomonadota; class Gammaproteobacteria; order Enterobacterales; family Enterobacteriaceae; genus Citrobacter; species Citrobacter sp. Cpo089. Next base: position 220,901 of record NZ_JAOWHJ010000076.1, read on the forward strand.
CAGGTTTCATATTTAACGTCCACCTGGCTCCATGCCGGATGGGGTTGTTTAACATACCCGCTGTCAATCCATTGCAACGGGGGTACTGCAAATTCGGTCGCACTTAAGCGAGAGCCAGTTTTTGGCGCGCGTATTGTAACGCTTTTTCAATCACTTGCTCAATGCTTAATCGGGTTGAATCCAAAACTAAAGCATCAGCAGCGGGAACCAGCGGCGCTACAGCACGATTACGATCGCGATAATCGCGTTCTTCGATCTCGGCCAAAAGGCGTTCAAAGTTAACACTAAAGCCCTTCTCCTGCAACTGTAGCATACGTCTATGCGCACGTTCTTGCGAGGAGGCGTCCAGAAAAATTTTCACCGGCGCATCCGGGAACACCACGGTGCCCATATCACGTCCATCAGCAATCAGACCAGGGGATTCGCGAAATGCGCGTTGACGACGTAATAACGCTTCACGCACGCGGGGAAACGCCGCAACCTGAGAGGCGGCATTCGCTACTTCCTGAGTACGTATTTCACCGCTGACATCTTCACCTTCAAGAATGACTTCCAGGTTGCCGTCTGTTGAGATAAAACGCACATCAAGGTGTGAGGCAAGCGGTACCAGAGCATCTTCAGATGTGACATCAACATGGTGATGTAACGCTGCGAGCGCCAGTACGCGGTAGATCGCGCCTGAATCTAACAGATGCCACTGCAATGCTTCCGCCATTGCCTTGCACAAGGTGCCTTTACCTGCACCACTTGGGCCATCAATGGTAATAACCGGGGCAATTGCCGTCATCTTTTTCTCCTTAAAAGGGCGTACATTAACGTGAACGCCGCGCATTATACGCGCCAACGCCAACGATCGTTATCTTTGTGTGAAAAATGCAGAATCATTGAAGCTGAGTGTAGAATAAATAGGCAATCGGAGATGTCAGAATGTGCCGCACCCGAAAGTGCGGCAATAAAATCAGGCAGATGTACTAATACGAGCCAGCTGTTCGAAATAATCCGGGAAGGTTTTGGCGGTACATTTTGGGTCAAGAATGGTCACCGGCGTGTCAGACAGCGCCACCAGCGAGAAACACATCGCCATGCGGTGATCGTTGTAGGTCGCGATGTCCGCAAATTGCAATGTTGCAGGCGGGGTGATGCGGATAAAGTCATGCCCCTCTTCCACTTCCGCGCCCACTTTGCGTAACTCCGTCGCCATCGCGAACAGACGATCGGTCTCTTTGACGCGCCAGTTGTAGATATTACGTAATGTCGTGGTGCCTTTAGCGAACAGCGCCGCCGTTGCAATGGTCATCGCCGCATCAGGAATATGGTTCATATCCATATCCACTGCGTTCAACTCGCCGTGAGTACAGGCAATAAAATCGTCTCCCCATGTAATGGTTGCACCCATTTTCTCCAGTACATCGGCAAAACGAATATCACCCTGCATGCTGTTGCGGCCAATCCCGGTAACTTTTACCGTACCGCCTTTAATAGCACCCGCCGCAAGGAAATAGGAAGCGGAAGAAGCATCACCTTCAACCAGGTATGCACCCGGTGACTGATACTGCTGCTGCCCCTTCACGACAAAGCGCTGGTAGTTTTGATTTTCAATTTCAACACCAAACGTTTTCATCAGGTTCAGTGTAATATCAATGTAAGGTTTGGATACCAGGTCACCTTTAATTGCGATCGTCGTATCCTGCGGCGCCAGCGGCGCAGTCATCAGCAACGCAGTGAGGAACTGGCTGGAAACGCTACCGTCTACCTCAACCTGGCCTCCGGTAAAGCCACCGCGCAGACGTAAAGGTGGATAGTTTTCCTGCTCCAGATAGTCAATTTTGGCTCCGCCCTGGCGCAGCGCATCAACCAGATGGCCAATCGGGCGCTCTTTCATGCGCGGTTCGCCCGTCAGCACGATGTCATTGCTGCCCAGACATAACGCTGCGGCCAGAGGGCGCATTGCGGTTCCGGCGTTACCAAGGAACAGCTCAACTGCACCTTCTGCGTGCAACACACCGCCATTGCCAACTATCTCGCAGCGGGTACGATCGGCAGAAAGGGTATAGCTAATCCCTAACGCATTCAGAGCATTGAGCATATGGCGAACATCATCGCTGTCCAGCAGATTGGTCAGGACAGTGGTGCCATTGGCTAATGCAGCCAGCAGCAAAGCGCGGTTAGAAACACTTTTGGATCCAGGCAGATTGATGGTGCCATCCACCCGCGCAATGGGTTGTAACGTCAGGGATTCCATGAAACTCGACTCTCAAAAACAGACATAAAAACCCCACAGACGAGCTGTGGGGATGAAAAGTACAGCAGATTAGCCGCGGCGGCGTTCGAAATCGACCATGAAATCGGTCAGTGCTTTAACACCTTCAAGCGGCATGGCATTGTAGATGGACGCACGCATACCGCCGACTACACGATGCCCTTTCAGCGCGTGCAGGCCCGCAGCAAAAGACTCTTCCAGGAACAGTTTATCCAATGCGTTGTCAGCCAGCTGGAACGGTACGTTCATGCGTGAACGGTTGGATTTCGCCACATCGTTACGGTAGAAATCGCTGTTATCGATTACGCCGTAGAGCAATTCCGCTTTTTGCTGGTTAATTTTATCCATCGCATTAACACCGCCCTGCTTTTTCAGCCATTTAAAGACCAGGCCAGACAGATACCAGGCAAAGGTTGGCGGCGTATTGAACATGGAATCGTTGTCATTCAGCACGGTATAGTCGAGGATTGACGGGCATGAGACATGAGCTTTACCCAGCAAATCTTCACGGACGATGACAATCGTCAGGCCGGCCGGGCCGATATTTTTCTGTGCCCCAGCATAAATTACGCCATAACGGCTAACGTCAAGCGGTGCGGAAAGAATGGTAGAGGACAGATCCGCCGTGACCACAACGTTGCTGGCAAAATTCGGCGTTTCATCGATCGCAATGCCATCGATGGTTTCGTTCGGGCAATAGTGCAGGTATGCCGCGTTATCAGAAAGTTGCCATTCACTCATCGGCTTAACAGCACGCAGGCCGTCCACGGTGACTTTGGCATCAATAACGTTTGGCGTGCAGTATTTTTTCGCTTCTTTAATTGCGCTGGCGGCCCAATAACCGGCATCGACGTAATCCGCGGTGGTTTTATCGCCCAGAATATTTAACGGTATACCCGCGAATTGCCCACGACCACCACCATGGCAGAACAACACTTTATAGTTGGAGGGGATGCTGAGAAGATCGCGAAAATCCTGCTCCGCTTCCTCTGCGACCTGGATGAACTCTTTGCCACGGTGGCTAATTTCCATCACTGACGTGCCAAGACCGTTCCAGTCACAAAGATCCTGTTGAGCCAGTTTAAGTACTTCTGCCGGTAACATTGCCGGACCTGAACTAAAATTGAAGACCTGAGCCATTTCCCCTCACCACGTTGTGTTGTTGTCCAATCAACATCCTGTCATTGACGATAATCCGGTGACAGACATTGGTATAAGTTATTCCTGTGGATATCGGTTTTATCATTCAGTGACACGCGCCGCAATGGGTAAAACTGGCAAGGGTAAAAATGTGTCATCGGTCACACAACAGAATCTATCGGATTGACGGGTAAAAACCGAGATTTTTGCTGTCAGGTAACCCGTTTTGCCCGACTGGCCTTCGACCATTCTGGATTTGCACAGCGCGGACATAATTGATGATCTCCGGCGCTCATTTGCACCACTTCGCTACAACGTATGCAGGCATAGTCCCCTGCTTCAGGTATTACTTTAAATCGTTGCGTACAACGTTTAGGCAGAATACTGAGCCCCGGCTTTACGTCTTCATCAGCAAAGAAGTAGACGCTGATTTGCCCATTCGTCTCCAGAATAGCCAGTTTCACTTGTCCCAATTGCTCCACGCCGTTCAAACGCAGTTCCATAAAGAATTCAAATTCCGTCATATTGGCGCTATTGAGCTTTGACCATGCCAGCTCGCCGTCTTCAATGATCACGACGGGTTTGCCCTCCAGCAGGTCCTCCATTTTTTCACTATGTGCCATTAGCCACATTACCAGCCGATACAGCACAGCAAGAGTAATAAAGACCACCAGCACCGGCAGCATCGGAACATCGTCATAAAACGCCACGTCTCCCGCGGCGGAACCCAGCGTAAGGATGATAAGGACTTCAAAAAGCGACATCTGGCGTACGCCACGACGTCCGGTGATTTTTAAAAACAGAAAAACCAATATAAAGGTGTAAAGGCTGCGTAGCGCAACTTCCCCCAGAAAATCCATGGGCACCTTATCAAGCGCCATACGGTGTAAATCGAAAGCTTTCATTAATATGCTCTAAACGTGATTGGCTGTAAGAAAGCATAGCCAATGCTTTTATTTACGCATGGGCTCCGGCGACGATAGCGCCGTTCATTGAAAACCCGTATCATTGCGCGCTTTCCGTACGACAAAAGTGATTTTCATGACGCAAACATTTATCCCCGGCAAAGATGCCGCTCTGGAAGACTCCATCGCTCGCTTCCAGCAAAAATTGCTCGACCTCGGTTTTCAAATTGAAGAAGCTTCGTGGTTGAATCCCGTCCCTAACGTCTGGTCTGTACATATTCGCGACAAAGAATGCGCGCTGTGCTTCACCAACGGTAAAGGCGCGACAAAAAAAGCGGCGCTGGCTTCTGCGCTGGGCGAATACTTTGAGCGTCTGTCGACTAACTACTTCTTTGCGGATTTCTGGCTGGGCGAAACTATCGCCAATGGCCCGTTCGTACATTACCCGAACGAAAAATGGTTCCCGCTGACTGAAGAAGACGATGTTCCAGAAGGTTTACTGGATGCGCGTCTGCGTGCGTTTTACGATCCAGATAACGAACTGACCGGCAGCATGCTTATCGATCTACAGTCTGGTAATGAAGAACGTGGCGTCTGCGGCCTGCCGTTTACCCGCCAATCTGATAACCAGACTGTCTACATTCCGATGAATATTATCGGCAATCTGTATGTTTCTAACGGCATGTCTGCGGGTAACACACCTAACGAAGCTCGCGTTCAGGGCCTGTCTGAAGTCTTTGAGCGCCATGTGAAGAACCGTATTATCGCCGAAAGCATCAGCCTGCCGGAAATCCCGGCCGAGGTGATGGCGCGCTATCCGGCAGTGGTGGAGTCCATCGCCACACTGGAAGCGGAAGGTTTCCCAATTTTTGCCTACGATGGCTCGCTGGGCGGCAAGTATCCGGTGATTTGCGTTGTCCTGTTCAACCCGGCCAACGGTACCTGCTTTGCCTCCTTCGGCGCACACCCGGATTTCGGCGTTGCGCTGGAGCGTACCGTGACTGAACTGCTGCAGGGCCGTGGTCTGAAGGATCTTGATGTCTTCACCCCACCGACCTTCGACGATGAGGAAGTGGCAGAACATACCAACCTTGAAACTCACTTCATCGATTCCAGCGGTCTGATCTCCTGGGATCTGTTCAAGCAGGATGCCGACTATCCGTTCGTTGACTGGAATTTCTCCGGCACCACGGAAGAAGAGTTCGCCACCCTGATGGCCATCTTCAATGCTGAAGATAAAGAAGTGTATATCGCTGACTATGAGCACCTGGGCGTTTACGCGTGCCGCATTATTGTTCCGGGAATGTCTGACATCTATCCGGCAGAAGATCTGTGGTTAGCCAACAACGCTATGGGCACCCATCTGCGTGACACCATTCTCTCGCTGCCAGGCAGTGAGTGGGATAAAGAAGACTACCTCAATCTGATTGAACAGTTGGATGAAGAAGGTTTTGACGACTTCACCCGCGTGCGCGAGCTGCTCGGTCTGGCGACCGGTGCGGATAACGGTTGGTACACCCTGCGTATTGGCGAGCTTAAAGTGATGCTGGCGCTGGCCGGTGGCGATCTGGAGCAAGCCCTGGTGTGGACCGAATGGACGATGGAATTTAACGCCTCCGTCTTTAGCGCGGAACGTGCAAACTACTATCGCTGCCTGCAAACATTGTTGCTGCTGTCTCAGGAAGAAGACCGTCAGCCGCTGCAGTATCTGAACGCATTCGTCCGCATGTACGGCGCTGAGGCGGTTGAAGCGGCAAGTGCGGCACTGAGTGGTGAAGCGCCGTTTTATGGACTTCAGCCAGTAGACAGCGATCTGCACGCATTCCCGGCACATCAGTCTCTGCTGAAAGCCTATGAGAAATTGCAACGCGCGAAAGCGGCACACTGGTCAAAATAGTGACAAACAACTTGCCTCGAGTAGGCTAAATGTATTGTCTGAGCTATATTACGGGGCGCTTAAAGCGCCCCGTTTTTTATTTTGGTCAAACCAAAAAATAAATGTAAAGGCAAGGTTAAATATTAGTAGTTGATATTAAAAAAATTAGCTTATTAATGTGGTTTTTTATCTCAATTACTCCATTTTAATTAACCGTCCCATAGGAGGCTGAAAGAAAAAATTCAACTCACTTTATAATTTTTAAAATTTATTTTTATATGGATAATCAACATGTTACACCGTAATCGCATAAAAACCATGCGTCTTACGGGCCTATAAGCCAGGCGAGATATGATCTATATCAAATTCTCATCTATAATGCTTTGTTAGTATCTCGTCGCCGACTTAATAAAGAGAGAGTTAGTGTGAAAGCTGACAACCCTTTTGATCTTATTCTACCTGCTGCAATGGCCAAAGTTGCCGAAGAAGCAGGCGTCTATAAAGCAACGAAACATCCGCTTAAGACGTTCTATCTGGCAATTACTGCCGGTGTATTCATTTCAATTGCCTTTGTTTTCTATATCACCGCCACAACCGGCACTGGTACTATGCCTTTCGGCATGGCGAAATTAGTAGGTGGTATCTGCTTTTCCCTGGGGCTGATCCTTTGTGTTGTCTGCGGTGCAGACCTCTTCACTTCAACCGTACTGATCGTCGTTGCTAAAGCCAGTGGTCGTATTACCTGGGGTCAGTTAGCGAAAAACTGGCTTAACGTTTATGTCGGCAACCTGATTGGCGCCCTGATCTTTGTGTTACTCATGTGGCTTTCTGGCGAGTATATGACCGCCAACGGCGCATGGGGGCTCAACGTTCTGCAAACAGCCGACCACAAAGTGCACCATACTTTTGTTGAGGCAGTGAGCCTTGGTATCCTGGCTAACCTGATGGTGTGTCTGGCCGTATGGATGAGTTACTCGGGCCGCAGCCTGATGGACAAAGCGTTTATCATGGTATTACCGGTCGCAATGTTTGTTGCCAGCGGTTTTGAGCACAGTATCGCAAACATGTTTATGATCCCTATGGGTATTGTAATACGCGATTTCGCCACCCCGGAATTCTGGACCGCAGTTGGGTCTTCTCCGGAGAATTTTTCTCACCTGACCGTGATGAATTTCATCACCGATAACCTGATTCCGGTTACGATCGGTAACATTATCGGCGGCGGTTTGTTGGTCGGGTTGACATACTGGGTCATTTATCTGCGTGGTAACGATCATCATTAATCTGTTGATGCCCATTACACGCAGTAAATAAAAAATCCACTTAAGAAGGTAGGTGTTACATGTCCGAGCTTAATGAAAAGTTAGCCACAGCCTGGGAAGGTTTTACCAAAGGTGATTGGCAGAATGAAGTAAACGTACGTGACTTCATTCAGAAAAACTACACTCCGTATGAGGGTGACGAGTCCTTCCTGGCTGGCGCAACTGATGCGACCACTGCACTGTGGGACAGCGTGATGGAAGGCGTTAAACAGGAAAACCGCACTCACGCGCCTGTTGACTTTGACACCTCCGTTGCTTCTACCATCACTTCTCACGACGCTGGCTACATCAACAAAGCGCTCGAGAAGATTGTTGGTCTGCAGACTGAAGCTCCGCTGAAACGTGCGATCATTCCGTTTGGCGGCATCAAAATGGTTGAAGGTTCCTGCAAAGCGTACAATCGCGAACTGGACCCGATGCTGAAAAAAATCTTCACCGAATACCGCAAAACCCACAACCAGGGCGTATTCGATGTTTACACCAAAGACATTCTGAACTGCCGTAAATCCGGTGTTCTGACTGGTCTGCCAGATGCGTATGGCCGTGGCCGTATCATCGGTGACTACCGTCGCGTTGCGCTGTACGGTATCGACTACCTGATGAAAGACAAATACGCTCAGTTCGTCTCTCTGCAGTCCGATCTGGAAAACGGCGTAAACCTGGAAGCAACTATCCGTCTGCGTGAAGAAATCGCTGAACAGCACCGCGCTCTGGGTCAGATCAAAGAAATGGCTGCTAAATATGGCTGCGATATCTCTGGTCCGGCTACCAACGCTCAGGAAGCTATCCAGTGGACTTACTTCGGCTACCTGGCCGCAGTTAAATCTCAGAACGGTGCAGCAATGTCCTTCGGTCGCGTATCCACCTTCCTGGATGCTTACATTGAACGTGACCTGAAAGCAGGCAAAATCACCGAGCAAGACGCACAGGAAATGATCGACCACCTGGTCATGAAACTGCGTATGGTTCGCTTCCTGCGTACTCCTGAATATGATGAACTGTTCTCCGGTGACCCGATTTGGGCAACTGAATCAATCGGTGGTATGGGCGTTGATGGCCGTACTCTGGTTACCAAAAACAGCTTCCGCTTCCTGAACACCCTGTACACCATGGGTCCTTCTCCGGAGCCGAACATCACTGTTCTGTGGTCTGAAAAACTGCCTCTGAACTTCAAGAAATTCGCCGCTAAAGTGTCCATCGACACCTCTTCTCTGCAGTACGAGAACGATGACCTGATGCGTCCGGACTTCAACAACGACGACTACGCTATCGCTTGCTGCGTAAGCCCGATGGTTGTTGGTAAACAAATGCAGTTCTTCGGTGCGCGTGCAAACCTGGCAAAAACCATGCTGTACGCAATCAACGGTGGCGTTGATGAAAAACTGAAAATGCAGGTTGGTCCTAAATCTGAACCGATCAAAGGCGACGTTCTGAACTTCGACGAAGTTATGGACCGCATGGATCACTTCATGGATTGGCTGGCTAAACAGTACGTCACCGCGCTGAACGTTATCCACTACATGCACGACAAGTACAGCTACGAAGCCTCTCTGATGGCGCTGCACGACCGTGACGTTATCCGCACCATGGCGTGTGGTATCGCTGGTCTGTCCGTTGCTGCTGACTCCCTGTCTGCAATCAAATATGCGAAAGTTAAACCGATTCGTGACGAAGACGGTCTGGCTATCGACTTCGAAATCGAAGGCGAATACCCGCAGTTTGGTAACAACGACTCTCGCGTTGATGACATGGCGGTTGACCTGGTAGAACGTTTCATGAAGAAAATTCAGAAACTGACTACTTATCGTAACGCTATCCCGACTCAGTCTGTTCTGACCATCACCTCTAACGTGGTTTATGGTAAGAAAACTGGTAATACCCCAGATGGTCGTCGTGCTGGCGCGCCGTTCGGACCGGGTGCTAACCCAATGCACGGTCGTGACCAGAAAGGTGCTGTTGCCTCTCTGACCTCCGTTGCTAAACTGCCGTTTGCTTACGCTAAAGATGGTATTTCTTACACCTTCTCTATCGTTCCGAACGCTCTGGGTAAAGACGACGAAGTTCGTAAGACCAACCTGGCTGGTCTGATGGATGGTTACTTCCATCACGAAGCGTCCATCGAAGGTGGTCAGCACCTGAACGTGAACGTCATGAACCGCGAAATGCTGCTGGATGCGATGGAACATCCGGAAAAATATCCGCAGCTGACCATCCGTGTTTCTGGCTACGCAGTACGTTTTAACTCCCTGACTAAAGAACAGCAGCAGGACGTTATTACTCGTACCTTCACTCAGACCATGTAATTGGTTTTGACTGAAATCGTACTTTAAAAAGCGTACAATAAAGGCTCCACGTAAGTGGGGCCTTTTTAATAGCCTGCTTTGTCAGCTATCTATACTTATATACTCGATGGATTTCGAGGTGCATTGAGGCGGCAACGGAGTGAATCCCCTGGAGCGTACAGAAGTAGGTGACTGGGGTGAGCGAAGGAAGCTAACAAAGATGCAGCTTGAAAGACGAAAAGTATGGATAGCAGCCAAAACAGACTCGACACAGTTAATAACTGTGCACTAACACTGGCCCCGGATGGGCCACACCTGGAGAAACACCGCAATGTCAGTTATTGGTCGCATTCACTCCTTTGAATCCTGTGGCACTGTTGATGGCCCGGGCATCCGCTTTATTACCTTCTTTCAGGGCTGCCTGATGCGCTGCCTGTATTGCCATAACCGCGACACGTGGGATACACACGGCGGTAAAGAAGTCACCGTCGACGAATTAATGAAAGAGGTGGTGACCTATCGCCACTTTATGAACGCATCCGGCGGCGGCGTGACGGCGTCTGGCGGCGAAGCTATCCTGCAAGCTGAATTCGTACGTGACTGGTTCCGCGCTTGTAAAAAAGAAGGTATTCATACCTGTCTGGATACCAACGGTTTTGTTCGCCGCTACGATCCGGTGATCGATGAGTTGCTGGAAGTCACCGACCTGGTCATGCTCGATCTCAAACAGATGAACGATGAAATCCATCAGAATCTGGTCGGCGTATCTAACCATCGCACGCTGGAGTTCGCGCGTTACCTGTCAAACAAAGACATCAAAGTGTGGATCCGCTATGTTGTCGTACCTGGCTGGTCTGATGACGATGACTCCGCACACCGCCTCGGCGAATTTACCCGCGATATGGGTAACGTTGAAAAAATCGAGCTGCTGCCTTACCACGAGCTGGGCAAACACAAATGGGTGGCAATGGGCGAAGAGTACAAACTGGATGGCGTCAAACCACCGAAGAAAGAGACCATGGAGCGCGTGAAGGGCATTCTCGAGCAATATGGACATAAAGTGATGTATTGAGTTTTAGCCACCACGAAACGGCTGCCCTGAACGGCAGCCGTTTTGCTATATAAGCGACAATATTTGAGTCGAAGGCGCGGTTAACAGGAGAAAGCGACGCTATCTCCTGCCCTCGTCTTTAGCGCCCTCTTCTCGCCAGTAGCGGGAAAATCAATCCCAGTCCAACCAGCACAAATGGCGTCACGATATTCAGCGTGAGCTGGAATGTCCACTCAGGGGTAAAGGCTTCCATTTTCGGGAAGATCCCGGTCAGACAGGCAAATGCGGTAAAGGCAAAGCACCAGATCCCCACGGTCATCGCAAGCGAGCGGTTGCGAATAAAGACATATTCCGATTTATATTTTTGCGCCAGGCGAATAACAGCAATGAACGCCACAAATACCCATAAATAACGCAATGGCATCACGACAGAGTTAAGATTCAATAGCCATTTATACAGGTTGTTCATGTCGCCAATTCCCAGTGTTGGCAACATAATCAGAATCGCTACCAGCACCAGCGTCAGAATATAACCATTGACCGGCGTACCGGAAGCGTTGGTTTTACACAGGCTCTCGGGAATATATTTACGATCAGCATCACCCAGAAGAACTTTAAGCGGTGCATCAATAGAAAATACCAATGCCGCAATCTGTCCCAGCGTATTGGCAATCGCGTAAATAACCATCAGCGAATTACCCATACCATAATACTCACCCAATTTCTGGAAGGCGTAATATTGACCATTCGTCATCAGGTCATCTGGAATATGCCGGGAGTCAAACATCATTCCCATAGCCAGCGACCCGAGAATCGCGCATACCGCTACCATAACAGCCAGAACGAGCATCCCTTTTGGAAATTCTTTGCCCGGATTACGTGTCTGATTAACGTATGGCGAAATTTTCTCCGCACCGCCCACAGCAAAGACCAGCATGGAGATCGTAGTAATGTAGGTAAAATCGATGTGCGGGATAAACGATTCCCAGGTGATATTGGTTGTCGCTATTTGCACATCCGTAATTGCAGGCGCGGTTACCGCCATCACGACATACAAAATGGACATCACAAACATCGCGATGCCAGCAACTGACCCAACAATTTTCAGTGACTTCATGCCACGGGACGCAACCCACATGAAAAAGACAAACAGCGCCAGCGTTAGTCCCTGCAACGCCACGACGGTGTACTCTTTAATCAACGAACCATCGCCCTTCAGCGCCCATCCCAGCGCAATCAGAATAGCCTGCGGTTTTTGCGCCAGATAAGGTATATGCACAACCCAATAGGTCCAGGCAGCAAGATAGGCCAACCCTGGCCCCATGGTATGTTTAATCCAGGTACTGACGCCGCCTTTACCCTCTTTAAAGGTTGAGCCAAGCTGCCCGACGATCAACGCATAAGGAATAAAATAGAGCGCGAAAATAAATATCCAGGAGGAGACAACAACCAATCCCTGATTAGCATAGTTGTTGACGACGTTACCAAAACCCCAGACGGTAATAAATGACATCAATGCAATGTTGTACCATCGCAATTGTTTTTCCTGCACACCAGCCATACGCAATCCTTTGTGGAAGCTTTTTGATTATCAATATATGAGGCGTGGGATTATGCGCGGTAAAATGAGCGAGCGGAAACGGCAGGATGTAAAACTATAACCTTCTGCACACTTTATTTTCAGGACAGACATGTGCAATTAAATAATGCAGGTTCCCATAAAGCATACATAAACAGTATGTATGGGAACCTGTTCATATTCTGTTAAATCAGGTCAAATGTGCGCAATAGAATTAGGCGTATGGCCCGTCTTACGCAACAGCATCAGTAAATAAATAAACGATACGCTGGCGATCATGATAAACAGCAGGCTATCTGAATAATTCTGCATCAGCATCGCAGTAAATGAAGGTCCCAGCAGGCTGCCCACGGTATAGCTCAATAACAATGCCTGATTCATGGCGACCAGCTGATGATGTTCCACCTTTTCACAGGCCCAGGCCATCGCGACCGGGTAGAGGGTAAAGCCTGCCGCACCCAACATAAACAACGCGGGCGCCATCGCCGCCTGGTTCAGCATGGCGATACTCCCGACGATCACCACGAAGACCTGAACGCGTAAAACCAGCAGACGTCCCAGCTTGTCCGCCAGACGGCCAATCGGCCATTGACCCAGAATACCGGCACTTACCAGGACCGCCATCCAGAAACCAATGCTGGCGTTGCTCACCCCCTGATGGTTGAGATACAGCGGCATCAGGCCATACAAAGACCCCAGCACGATCCCGGAAATAATGCAGCCATTAACGCCCAAGCGCGCCTGACGCAACCTCAGCATGGAGACAATAGGCGTAGACTGCTGTTCATCGCCCTGCTGATTAGCAATGCGCGTAAAGAGCAGTGGCAAAACACCCGCCAGGATAGTACCCGTCACCCACGGCAGGACGTTCATCAATTCTGTTGATACTTTACTAACCAGCAGTTGGCCTAAAAACGTTCCCACATAATAGATCATCATATAGGCGGCAAGTAACCGTCCGCGATTACGGGACGTCCCGCTGCACATCAGCGCGCTTTCCACGACCACCCAGATCATGGCGCAGCCAACACCGGCGATAAAACGCCATGTCATCCAGCTCCAGAATCCCACCATAATCCCCAGCCCGACACAGCCCGCGGCGAAAATAAGCGAGGCGATGTAATAGCTGCGATTAAAACCAAGGTGTTTTATTAAATAACCTGTCAGCAACGTCCCTACCAGATTACCGGTAAAGTAAGACGAGCTCACCACGCCTACCTGCCAGGTGGGCAGATTTTCATGGGCGAGCCAAAGCGGGACGAGCGTGTTTAACACGGCGATCGCCAGGGTCAACAGAAGTAGCCCGCACAGCAATAGCATGACGGGACGGGTATACGTGGACATGAATAAAAACCGTGAGGAAGTTCAAATTTCATGCGCATCATGCCACTGCTAAAAACATTGTCAATCGGCGGAATCAGAGGGCTGAGGCGCTTTCTGGTCGATCGATTTGCATTACTGATTCTTAATGTGAATAGATAAAAAACACAAAAACACATCTGCTTGTTTTTATTGATCTAAAACAAAAATCTCGCGTTACGTTCAGTCGAAAAATTTCATGGACTCCCCTTACTTTTATTTCTTACTAAACTCTATGCGGGATGCTGAGCTGCATTGTCTTCAAAATAGAACAGTGAGTTCCTATTTATCTATCTAATCCAAATATCGTTCTTTTCGTAGACTTAAACTCATCAAATTTCCCTCACTGATACTGAACAGGAGAAATACCATGACTAAACCTTACGTAAGACTTGATAAAGACAATGCGGCAGTACTGCTGGTCGACCATCAGGCTGGCCTGCTCTCTCTGGTTCGGGATATCGATCCCGATAAATTTAAAAACAACGTGCTTGCGCTCGGTGACTTAGCAAAATACTTCAACCTCCCAACCATTCTGACAACCAGTTTTGAGACAGGACCAAACGGACCGCTGGTACCGGAACTGAAAGCTCAATTTCCCGATGCGCCCTACATTGCTCGCCCAGGAAACATTAACGCATGGGATAACGAAGATTTCGTGAAAGCAGTAAAAGCGACCGGCAAAAAGCAGCTGATTATCGCTGGTGTCGTGACGGAAGTTTGCGTCGCTTTCCCAGCGCTCTCGGCTATTGAAGAAGGTTTTGACGTCTTTGTTGTCACCGATGCTTCAGGCACGTTTAATGAAATTACCCGCCATTCAGCATGGGATCGGATGTCTCAAGCAGGCGCTCAATTGATGACATGGTTCGGAGTAGCATGCGAACTGCACCGCGACTGGCGCAACGATATCGAAGGTCTGGCGACGTTGTTCTCTAATCACATTCCGGATTATCGCAATCTGATGACCAGCTATGACACGTTAACTAAGCAGAAGTAAAGACTGGGGCAAAACCCTGGCCTGACATGTAGCCGGATAGCGCGCAGCTTTAAGGCCTACGGATATTGTAGGCTTGATAAAGCACGAGCCGCCATCCGGCATATTATGGATTAACTCGCCACCGCCATACCGACGGTCATATGCAGCCCGTAGAACACGCCACGACCAATCAGCTCGCCGACTAACAGCAGAATAAACGCGACAGAAAGCAACGGAACGGCAGGCTGGTAACCCTTCACTTGCGGTACTATCCAGCAGCATAGCGCTAAGGCCAGTGCCACAATCCGCCACGCCATCAGCGAACCGTAATCCGGAACCAGCGCAGAGGCCTGTTGAATCGAACTGTGGATTGTCGCCAGTTCAGTCCCCTGCATTACCGACATGATGGCGCTCACGACCAGAGCAAGCACTGATATAGCCGGCAGCAGACGCATCGCCCAACCATCCACGCCAGCAATTCTCAGTAACAGATATCCCAGCAGCGGACCGCCCATAAACATCGTCAGGAAGAAGCCCAGCGGTGTCCAGACGCTGTACCAGGTCGGTACGGTATCGATGGTGTTATACACGCGCACCATCATCCAGACAAAAACCACACCCAGCACCATGGTAACAACTAACCACAGATTGCGTAATGCGGGCGACATTTTCTTCAACATAGCCAGCAGCCAGCCGATACCGCCAACGGCAAAGAAGAGTGAGCCGCTGGCAATTTCGTTACTCAACGCAGATGACCCAACTCGATTGAGTGAGTTAAAGGCGCGCATCGGTGAGCCCAAATGGAGCATGGAAGCAATAAATCCAATGCCCATTAATACCCACAGCCCAAACATGCAGGTAATTACGCGTTGCTGCGATTCTGGGCGTAAGCCCCCTTTCATCAACGCCAGCGCCAGAACGATAAAACCGCCAACCACACACTGCCCGAAGACCGTGAAGATCATCAGCGGCCATTCATGCCATCCACTTCCCATCTTACACCTCCTTCGGATTAGCCAGATAACCTGTGGTATCGCCGGTCGGGCGGCTATTGGCGTTAGGTTTGATAACAATGCTCGGTTTGGTAAAGTGCGCGCCCGGCAATGGCGCAACCGCAGCCAAAGTACCGTGTTTTTTGCGCAGTTCATCAATTGGGCCAAAATCCAGCGCACGCAGTGGACAGGACTCGACGCAAATAGGTTTCTTACCTTCAGCGACGCGCTCATGGCAACCATCGCATTTGGTCATATGTCCTTTGTCAGCATTATACTGTGGTGCGCCGTAAGGACAGGCCATGTGGCAATAGCGACAGCCGATGCACACATCTTCATCGACAACGACAAAGCCATCTTCACGTTTGTGCATCGCACCGCTCGGACACACTTTGGTACAGGCCGGGTCTTCACAGTGGTTACACGCAATGGAGAGGTAATAGGCAAAGACGTTCTGATGCCAGACGCCGTTGTCTTCCTGCCAGTCACCGCCCGCGTACTCATAAATGCGGCGAAAGCTGACTTCAGGGGTTAAATTTTTGAAATCTTTGCACGCCAGTTCGCAGGTTTTGCAACCGGTGCAACGGCTGGAATCAATAAAAAATCCATACTGGGTTGTCATCGGTTACTCCTTACACCTTTTCAACCTGAACAAGGTTCGTGTGTGACGGGTTCCCCTTCGCGAGAGGAGACGGACGCTGGGTCGTCAGGACGTTAATACAACCGCCCTGGTCCACGCGTTTTGCGTCCGGGTCATACCACGCCCCTTCGCCCAATGCCACCACGCCAGGCATCATACGCGGCGTTACTTTCGCCTCGATGTGCACTTCACCACGATCGTTAAAGATGCGCACCTTGTCGCCGTTGTTAATGCCGCGTCGCTGTGCATCCATCGGGTTGATCCACATTTCCTGACGGCAGGATGCTTTCAGAACATCCACGTTGCCATAGGTCGAGTGGACGCGAGACTTATAGTGGAAGCCGGTCAACTGCAGAGGGAATTTCTCCACCAGCGGATCGTTTAAGCTCTCAAAGCCTGGGGTATAAATCGGCAGTGGATCAATCACATCACCTTCCGGCAGTTCCCAGGTTGACGCGATCTCGGCAAGCTGCTGCGAATAAATTTCGATCTTACCTGACGGCGTGGTCAGCGGATTGACGTTAGGATCCTCACGGAACGCCTTGTAGGCCACGTGATGTCCCTGTGGGTCGCGCTGTTTAAAGATCCCCTGCTTGCGGAATTCTTCAAACGTTGGCAGTTCAGGAATGGCTTTTCGCGACTGCTCGTACAGATGACGCATCCACTCTTCCTGAGTACGACCTTCTGTAAACTGCTGCTCAACACCAAGGCGTTTCGCCAGCTCACTGGTCATCTGGTAGATAGTCTTGCATTCGAAGCGTGGTTTGATCGCCTGATCGGTGAAAATCACATACGACATATTTCCGCAGGAGGCATCCAGTGCGAAGTCCATCTGCTCCGAAGCGGTGCAGTCCGGCAGCAAAATATCCGCGTATTTCGCCGAGGAGGTCATATGACAGTCGATGACAACGATCATCTCGCACTTCTTATCATCCTGTAGGATTTCATGTGTGCGGTTGATATCAGAGTGCTGGTTAATCAGACAGTTACCGGCATAGTTCCAGATCATCTTAATCGGAACATCGAGTTTATCTTTACCACGAACACCGTCACGCAGCGCCGTCATCTCCGGACCTCGCTCAATGGCGTCCGTCCACATAAACATAGAGATGCTGGTTTCGACTGGGTTTTCCAGCGTAGGCATACGTTCAAACGGCAAACTGTATGAGCCCTCACGCGCCCCACTGTTGCCGCCGTTAATCCCAACGTTACCGGTAAGGATTGCCAGCATAGAAATGGCACGGGTCGCTATTTCACCGTTAGCATGGCGCTGCGGTCCCCACCCCTGACTGATATATGCCGGTTTAGCGCTACCGATTTCACGGGCCAGTTTGACGATTCGATCAGCAGGAATACCGGTAATTTGCGCTGCCCATTCCGGGGTCTTGGCGATACCGTCTTTGCCCTGCCCAAGAATATACGCCTTATAGTGACCGTTTTTCGGTGCGTCGGCCGGTAAGGTTTTCTCGTCGTAACCCACGCAGTATTTATCAAGGAACGGTTGATCAACCATGTTTTCGGTGATCAGCACATACGCCAGACCATTCACCAATGCCGCATCGGTACCTGGGCGGATCGGGATCCATTCATCTTCACGACCCGCGCCGGTATCCGTGTAGCGAGGATCGATAATAATCATGCGGGCATTGGATTTTTGTCGCGCCTGTTCAAGGTAATAGGTTACCCCACCCCCGCTCATACGGGTTTCACCTGGGTTATTCCCGAACAGAACCACCAGCTTGCTGTTTTCAATGTCGGACGGGCTGTTACCGTCTGCCCAGCCGCCGTATGTGTAGTTCAACCCGGCAGCGATTTGCGCTGAAGAGTAGTCACCGTAGTGGTTCAGGTAGCCGCCACAGCAGTTCATCAACCGTGCCACCAGTGTTTTGCCTGGCGGCCAGGAGCGTGTCAGGGTGCCGCCCAGCGTACCTGTGCCGTAGTTCAGGTAGATAGACTCGTTGCCGTAGTCTTTGATAAGACGCTGCATATTGCTGGCAATGATATCGTAGGCTTCATCCCAGCTGATGCGCTCAAATTTCCCTTCACCACGTTTACCGACGCGTTTCATCGGGTATTTCAGACGGTCGGGATTATAAACGCGACGACGCATGGAGCGACCACGCAGACAGGCGCGTACCTGGTGCAAGCCGTCATAGTTGTCATCACCGGTGTTGTCGGTTTCAACATACTTTATTTCACCGTCTACCACGTGCATACGCAGAGGACAGCGGCTACCACAGTTCACCGTACACGCGCTCCATATGACTTTCTCATTGGCCGGTGTCGGATTAAGGGCTTCTGCAGCATTTGCAATACGGGTAAATGGCAGGGTAAACGCGCTACTGGCCGCCGCCAGTCCGCCTATCGCCGTCGTTTTCACCAAACCTCGGCGACTAACCTCAGCTGCCAGCATGGCATCGGGGATCTTAGTTTTCATAGTGGCTCACTCTGCTGCTCACAATAAACAAAAGAGAAATACTCGTTATGTAGATTTTTATATAGCGTATATGTCGATATACAGACTGGTAGATACCGAATTTGCGAAAAGACAGAGATAAATACTGACTTTCATTCGAAGGCAGTATTACTCCTATGGAGGTAGGCGTTATTGTCCGACGTCAAACGGGCATAAAAAAAGCGCCCTAAGGCGCTTTTTTAGCAAAGAAAGGTAGCTTAGCCGATAAATTCCAGGCCATTCATGTACGGGCGTAACACTTCCGGAACCTGAATACGGCCATCAGCCTGCTGATAGTTTTCCATCACCGCAACCAGCGTACGTCCAACCGCCAGACCGGAACCGTTCAGCGTATGTACTAAATGGGTCTTTTTGTCGGATTTGCTGCGGCAACGCGCCTGCATACGGCGAGCCTGGAAATCCCACACGTTGGAGCAAGAGGAGATTTCGCGATAGGTGTTCTGCGCCGGGATCCACACTTCCAGATCGTACGTTTTGCATGCGCCGAAGCCCATGTCGCCTGTGCACAGGATGATCTTACGGTACGGCAGGCCCAGCAGCTGAAGAACCTTCTCGGCATGGCCGGTCATTTCTTCCAGCGCGTCCATAGAGTCTTCCGGGCGAACGATCTGCACCATTTCAACTTTATCGAACTGGTGCATACGGATCAGACCACGGGTATCACGACCGTAAGAACCTGCTTCAGAACGGAAGCACGGCGTATGCGCGGTCATTTTGATCGGCAGCGCATCTTCGTCAATGATTTCGTCGCGAACCAGGTTAGTCAGCGGAACTTCTGCCGTTGGGATCAGCGCATAGTTGCTGCTGTCAGCTTCTTCATCCAGCGGACGGGTGTGGAACAGATCGCCAGCAAATTTCGGCAGTTGCCCTGTTCCGTACAGCGTGTCATGGTTAACCAGATACGGAACGTAGTTTTCGCTGTAACCATGCTGCTCGGTATGCAGATCCAGCATGAACTGAGACAGCGCACGGTGCATGCGCGCGATCTGCCCTTTCATCACGACGAAACGAGAGCCGGTCAGCTTAACCGCAGCGGCAAAATCAAGACCCGTGTGCATTTCACCCAAGGTAACGTGATCGCGCACTTCGAAATCAAACTCACGCGGAGTACCCCAACGGCTGACTTCAACGTTGTCATTTTCATCTTTACCCACCGGAACGTCGTCCGCTGGCAGGTTAGGAATGGTCAGCGCAATGTCGCGGATCTCGGCCTGTAAGGTATCAAGTTCAGCTTTCGCGGCATCCAGCTCTTCGCCCAGTTTGTTCACTTCCAGACGTAAAGACTCGATATCTTCCCCGCGCGCTTTTGCCTGGCCGATGGATTTCGATCGAGAGTTACGCTCTGCCTGCAGGTTTTCAGTTTGTACCTGCAGAACTTTACGACGCTCTTCAAGAGCGCGCAGCTTATCTACATCCAGCTTAAAGCCCCGGCTTGCCAGTTTTTCTGCGACTGCGTCTGGCTCATTACGCAGCAGATTGGGATCGAGCATGCTTATCCTGTGCTTATCGAATTAAAATAGGAGAAAGTGACCACAGCCTGCGGTCACAGGGATACAGAGACAACATTACCGCAACGATAACACTAACGGTAGCGTTTTATAGGGCTATTTTGATCCTGTCCGGCGAGCCAGGCGAGCTTTTCGCCAATCTTGCCTTCAAGACCTCTGTTTGTGGGGTGATAATAGCGCGTTTGTGCCATTTCCTGCGGGAAGTACTCTTCTCCGGCGGCATAGGCATTTGGTTCATCATGGGCGTAACGATACTCCTGACCATAGCCCATTTCTTTCATCAGCTTAGTTGGCGCATTGCGCAGGTGGACCGGCACGTCGTAATCCGGACGTTCGCGGGCATCAGCCAGCGCGGCTTTGAAGGCGGTGTAAACCGCATTACTTTTCGGCGCGCAGGCCAGATAAACAATCGCCTGAGCAATCGCTCGTTCACCTTCCGCGGGTCCCACGCGGGTAAAGCAGTCCCATGCGGAAATTGCCACCTGCATGGCGCGAGGGTCGGCATTGCCCACATCTTCAGAGGCAATCGCCAGACAGCGACGAGCAACATACAGCGGGTCACCGCCTGCACTAATGATGCGTGCATACCAATAAAGCGCTGCATCCGGAGCACTGCCGCGAACCGACTTATGTAATGCGGAGATGAGATCGTAAAAACGATCGCCTTTGTTATCAAAGCGTGCGCTGCGCTCACCGGCAATTTCAGTGAGCAATTCTGGTTTCAATACGCGCTTGCCAGAATCATCAACTTCGGCCATATCGGCCATCATTTCCAGCGTATTCAGCGCTCGCCGCGCGTCGCCATTCACCAGTTCAGCAATCGCCCGACGCGTCTCTGGAGGCAGTACGATATCCTGGGCGCCGTAACCCCGCGCTTTGTCTGACATCGCCTGGTCCAGCACCTGTTCAATATCGTCGGTGGTTAACGATTTCAATAAGTAAACGCGCGCACGCGACAGCAGCGCCGAGTTCAGCTCAAACGAGGGGTTTTCAGTGGTTGCGCCAATAAACGTGATGGTACCGTCTTCAATATGCGGTAAAAACGCATCCTGTTGGCTTTTATTAAAACGGTGAACTTCATCCACAAACAGGATCGTACGCCGGCCCGCGTTACGATTCTGACGCGCACGCTCAATCGCTTCACGAATTTCTTTTACGCCAGAGGTAACTGCCGAAATTCGTTCAACATCGGCGTTAGCGTAACGGGCAATAACTTCGGCAAGCGTGGTTTTCCCCGTCCCCGGCGGCCCCCATAAAATCATGGAGTGCAGGTGCCCGGCCTCGATGGCGCGTGGCAAGGGTTTACCCGCAGCCAGCAGATGCTGCTGGCCGATGTACTGCGCTAAATTTTCTGGCCGCATACGTGCGGCCAGTGGCTGAAAGGTATTATCAGAAAAGTCGAGCGACAGATTGCTCACTCACACGCCTCTACTTACGTTGATCGTCAACCGTTACACCTTGCGGCGGGGTAAAGGTGAATTTCGAAGGTTCAATCGCACCATTTTGCTGGGATTTCAGCTGATAGCTGCTGCGCTGATCGTCTTGCTCAACGGCACTAAACTGGTGGATCGTCCCGTCCCGCCCAACATTGATAGTAAACTGCTTCAGGTTACCGCTGCTGGTTTTTGGCGTCAGCACGAAATCGTCGCCGTTTTGCTTAATGTTGTACTGTTGCCAGTCGCTGGCCTGGTTACGCGCAATCAGCATAAACGGAGTGTTACCCGTGGCGTCTTTCAACCAGGTCGCAGTCGCCTGCTCAACAAACGGGTTAAAGAACCACAGCGTTTTACCATCGGAAACCAGGATGCTCTCGTCAGGCTGCGTCATATGCCAGTTAAACAGATTAGGGCGTTTAACCCATAAGTCGCCCTGACCTTCCTGCACCGCCGCGCCGCTACCGTCCGTGACCTTCTGAGTAAAGCTGGCATGGAAGCTACTGACTTTATCCAGACGGCTTTTCAGGTCGCTGGCAGCGTCAGCCCAGACGCTGCTCACCACAAAGCTAGACAGTAATGCACAGGTGATTGCGATTCTTTTCATCGTTATTCCTCAAAATACGTCACTCCCAACGGGGAGATCCCTCTGCTATCCATTTCAGGCCAAAAATCAGCATGAGGAAAGTAGAAAATACTGAATTACTTAACTTTGCAATCATTCGAAGGGCGGCGGAGCCAGCACTTCACGATTACCATTATGCCCTTGTTCGCTGACTATTCCCTGCGCTTCCATCTGTTCGATGATGCGCGCCGCTCGGTTGTAACCGATACGGAACTGACGCTGGACGCCGGAGATTGAGGCTTTGCGTTTCTGAGTAACAAAGTTCACCGCCTGATCGAACAGCGGATCCAGTTCTTCGCCACCATCAAAGCCGCCACCGCCGCCTTCGCTTTCGCTGTCAGAGGTAATGCCATCAACGTATTGTGGACGGCCGCGCGCTTTCCAGTCCTGCACCACCGCGTGAACTTCTTCATCGCGTACAAAGGCGCCGTGTACACGTACAGGGATCGTCGAGTTTGGTGCAGAATAAAGCATGTCACCCATACCCAACAGCGATTCCGCGCCGCCCTGGTCAAGGATGGTACGCGAGTCAATTTTACTGGACACTGTAAAGGCGATACGCGTCGGGATGTTCGCTTTAATCAGACCGGTGATAACGTCAACTGATGGTCGCTGGGTTGCCAGCACCAGATGGATCCCCGCCGCACGCGCTTTTTGCGCCAGACGAGCGATCAGTTCTTCCACCTTTTTGCCAACGGTCATCATCAGGTCAGCGAATTCATCCACCAACACCACGATATACGGCAGTTTTTCCAGCACCGGATGCTGAACATCCATGCTGTCGCCCGGCTTCCAGTATGGGTCTGGAATCGGACGTCCCATACGGGCGGCTTCAGCAATCTTATCGTTATAACCGGCAAGGTTACGCACGCCAAGCGCCGACATCAGTTTGTAGCGACGTTCCATTTCATTGACGCTCCAACGCAAGGCATTGGCGGCATCTTTCATGTCGGTCACAACTTCAGTCAGCAGATGTGGAATACCTTCATAAACAGAAAGTTCCAGCATTTTCGGGTCAATCATGATAAAGCGAACGTCTTCCGGCTGCGCTTTGTACAGCATGCTGAGGATCATGGCGTTCACCCCAACAGACTTACCGGAACCGGTTGTCCCTGCCACCAGCAGGTGCGGCATTTTAGCCAGATCGGCCACCACCGGTTCGCCTGCAATATCTTTGCCCAGCACCACAGTCAGCGGAGATGAGTTATCACGGAATTTAGCGTTATCCAGTACTTCACGCAGATAAACGGTTTGACGTTTTTTGTTCGGTAACTCCAGTCCAACATACGGTTTGCCTGGAATAACCTCGACCACACGTACCGCCGCGGTCGACAATGAACGCGCCAGATCTCGTGACAGGTTAGAAATACGCGCCGCTTTAACCCCTGGAGCCAGATTAAGCTCAAAGCGGGTAATCACCGGGCCAGGAGAGTAGTTCACCACATCGGCTTTAATGCGGAAATCCGCCAGACGCGCTTCCACCAGACGTGCCATTTGTTCCAGTGCGAACGTATCTATCGGCTCAACTTCGCTCGGCGGCGGCGTGAGCAGATCTAACGATGGCAGCGGCGTGCTTGGACGGTGCGCCGGACGACTATCCCCATTACGCATCAGCAGCGGATGGATCAGACTATCCTGCGGCGGCGGTGTAACAGGCCGCGCTGGCTGCTGATAATGCTGCTGCGGTGCAACTGGCTGCGCTGGCTGTTGATAATGCTGCTGCGATGCAACTGGTTCCTGGTACTGCGGCGCGGGCTCCGGCATTACGCCAGGCGTAAACAGCGGCTCATGCGGACCCTCATCCACCAGTGTTTTCATTGGCGAAAATTCAAAGTCATCGAGGGAGAACGGATTCGCTCCGACAGGCTGTTCACCGGAATAACGCTGCTGCTGAGAAGAAGCAAACTGGCGAGCCAGTTCCGCTTCTGCGGCTGAATCTTCGTCATCAGTCTGGTGGGTATCGTCCTGATACTCTTCGCCATAACGATGCTGCTGCGACTGAGCGAACTGACGTGCCAGCTCGTCCTGCTGCATTGCATCCATTTCATCGTCACTGTACGCATCTGTATCAAGCTGCTCTTCGCGCGCTTTCTCTTCAGCCATACGCTGTGACGGCAGTTTTATGCCATATGACGCCAGCTCACGACGAGTAGGCACGCGCACACGATTCGGACGCGGCAACTGCGGGCCAATGCCCTCTTTCACCTGCGGACGCGGCGTACCGCTGCCTGCAAGGCTAAAGACAGGAGCTGCGGCAGCGGCACCTGCCCCTAACGCGGCGCTTTTTACGCCAGCGGCCAGCGGTGCAACGGCAGCAACAGACTCAACGGGTGGTATGGATGTAGTCGTCGGCATAGATGGCGTAGACGGCTTAACACGCTCAGGCTCCTGAGCAGGTTCTGGAATCGGCTGATACCATGCGGCCAGTTGCTCACGCTCACGCGCACGTTTCTCTTCGACTTCTTCAAAGTAATAAAGCGGCGGACGAGTCGGTTTAACTTCTTCAACCACGGGCTCAGGTTCCACCACAGGCGGTTGTTCAACCACAGGCTGCTGGAACGGGTTGCTCTGTTGAAAAGTTTGATCCTGCTGATAAACAGGTTGCTGCACAGGCTCCGGCTGATAAGCAGGCTGCTGGAATGCGGCGTTCTGTTGAGAGGTCGGATCCTGTTGATAGACAGGTTGCAGCACGGGCTCCGGCTGATAAACAGGTTCCGGCTGCGGCGCGACAGGCTGCGTATAAACAGTTTCAACGGGCTGCTGTGCGTAATATTGCGGCTGCGGACTCTGCTCCACAACCGGCTGTTGCCATGGCTCATACGGCTGCTGCACCGGAGGTTGCGCGTACTGGGCTGGCTGCGGATAACCTTCAGGCGCTGGTGCAATCGCGGCATCACCGGTTTGCGGGCCAGGCACGGGTTGCCAGGCCACAGTTGGGACCGGTTGCTCCATAACAGTGTTGGTCACGGGAGACGTTTGCAGCAACGGATCAACCGGTGCGCTCCAGGCCTGAGCGGCCGTTGTAGCTGCAGCTGCTGCAGCCACAGGCTCGGTCACCGAGTGGCCGTTAAGCAGTGGATCAAGTTCGTCATATTCAGGCAGCGTCGCGCGATTACCGGAAAACAGCACATCATTAGGATCGGCATCCACGCCACGGGCGCTGTATTCAATTTCGTCTTCATCATCCATGCGTTTGCCGGAGAACAGCGCCGCATCGGTATGACGACCAAGCGGGTTGGTAAATTTCTCAGCCAGACGTTTACGGCGCGCTAACGCACCGCGCAGGATACGAGCTCGGCGCGATTCATGGGGTTTGCCATCAGCGGCGTCGACAGACTCTTCTTCGTCTTCATATTCTTCGTCATCGACCCAGGTATCGTCGCGGCGGGTACGGTTGCTGGCAAACGTCAGGATATTGAGTAACCAGCCGCCCAGTTTTTCCGCAATGCTCACCCATGACCAACCGGTGAACAGCGTTAATCCCGCAGCCCAAATGCACAACAACGTCAGCGTGCCGCCGCTGCTGTGCAGCAATGGTTGTAGCGTGGTGCTGAGCAGACTGCCGATCACGCCGCCAGAGGCGAAATACCAGATGTCATCGGCGTTAATTGCGGCCAGCCCGCAGGAAGTGAGAATCAGCGCCAGAACGCCAATAATGCGCAGCGAGACGGCAAAATAATCGACGTATTCGTCGCTGGCCTGATGTCGCCAGGCAAACCAGCAGCCACCGACAATGATGACGGGGATAGTGTAGGCCATGACTCCAAAAATAAAGAACAGCGTGTCCGCCAGCCATGCTCCAGGTATTCCGCCCAGATTATGGATAGGCTCATGCCACGCGGTTTGCGACCAACTGGGATCCGAAGGGTTAAAGCTGAGTAAGGCAGCCATCAACCAGACGGCAAAAAGGGCAATAAGGATCAGTAGCGCTTCCAGAAGTCGGCGCCCGCTGCTTAACTTCGTCAATGTGACGTCTTTGTCTTCAGTGTATTCCTGGCTCAAAAACGGCTCTCCAGGTTTCGGGCTTTTCCTGCCCGATGCTAAAACGGACAACAGCACCGGGTTGCCCCGGCACTGTTGCTGTATGGATTAACAGGAGTGTAATCAAACTGCGTCGATTTTGCACCTGTTCCGTGTTAGCGCGTCTTAATTACCAGACGATTGCTCTGTTTGACTTCTTCCATTACTACATAGGTACGTGTGTCATTCACGCCAGGCAGACGCAGCAGGGTTTCCCCTAACAGCTTACGGTATGCTGACATATCCGGTACGCGTGTTTTCAACAAATAGTCGAAATCACCGGAAACCAAATGACACTCTTGAATTTCTTCAAGTTTTTGTACCGCAGAGTTAAATTGTTCAAACACATCCGGGGCGCCACGATTCAGAGTAATCTCAACAAAAACCAGAAGTGATGCATCCAGATAATGTGGGTTTAACAGCGCTGTATAGCCCTGAATGAAACCCTGTCTTTCCAACCGACGCACACGCTCAAGGCAGGGCGTTGGTGAAAGTCCCACACGTTTAGAAAGCTCGACGTTAGAAATACGCCCATCCTTTTGCAGCTCATTAAGAATGTTACGATCGATACGGTCGAGATCTTTGCCAGGGCGCTTCTTACTATCTACCATTATTATTGTCTCTCTGTATTCCTTCCCTACTCCTGCCTGACTCTACCAACATCACTGTTCAGAGTCGCTACCCATCAAGATAAACCGCAACCCAGAGGGATTTTCGGTTCGCAATGTCTGGGTTTATGGTGAGAAGACCGTTGCCTGTCGGCGGCTATCGACATCACGAATGGCATCTGTCCACACCATGCGTAGATTTCGCTAACACGGTAAACATGGTATCTACATGCATGATTATGCAGCACATACATGACACAGTTTTTTTCTTCCTTGAATGTTTTCGCAAAACAGCAGGGGATTGTCAAAGCAAAACATCGATTTTTAGTACAACATGCCAGTTATTCATTCGCAGTGATGGAAAATCGTCATTTTATCACCTTATAACTGACCGATTTTAAGTAGAAATCGTTATAGTATTACGACTAATTCTGCCGTTCATCGGTTCCCGCTATTACACATATTGTTAACAAAATCGCCATACTCTTTTTTTACGCCTGTAAATTCCCTACAATCCTGCTCATTGCCTGCTAACAACTATGGGGATCTCATGGGCGCAACCAAACACAGTAAACTTCTTATTCTGGGCTCTGGCCCTGCGGGGTATACCGCTGCGGTCTACGCTGCACGCGCGAACCTGCAACCGGTACTGATTACCGGTATGGAAAAAGGTGGTCAGTTGACCACAACAACAGAAGTGGAGAACTGGCCTGGCGATCCGCACGATCTCACAGGCCCATTGCTGATGGAACGCATGCACGAACATGCGACCAAATTTGAAACTGAAATTATTTTTGATCATATCAGCAAAGTTGATCTGCAAAACCGCCCTTTCCGTCTGACCGGCGACAGCGGTGAATACACCTGTGACGCACTGATCATCGCCACCGGTGCGTCAGCACGCTACCTGGGTCTGCCTTCAGAAGAAGCCTTCAAAGGTCGTGGCGTTTCCGCCTGCGCGACCTGCGACGGTTTCTTCTACCGTAATCAAAAAGTTGCGGTGATCGGCGGCGGCAACACTGCTGTTGAAGAAGCGCTGTACCTGGCGAATATCGCATCTGAAGTGCATTTGATTCACCGTCGCGACAGTTTCCGCGCCGAGAAAATCCTGATCAAGCGTTTGATGGATAAAGTCGAAAACGGCAACATCGTGCTGCATACCCACCGCACACTGGAAGAAGTGACCGGCGATCAAATGGGCGTAACCGGACTGCGCCTGCGCGATACGCAAAACACTGACAACGTCGAGTCACTTGACGTTGCAGGGCTGTTTGTCGCTATCGGTCACAGCCCGAATACCGCCATTTTCGACGGTCAGCTTGAACTGGAAAATGGCTACATCAAAGTTCAGTCCGGTATTCATGGTAACGCCACCCAAACCAGCATTCCGGGTGTATTCGCCGCCGGTGACGTGATGGACCATATTTATCGCCAGGCGATCACTTCAGCAGGCACCGGTTGCATGGCTGCGCTTGACGCAGAGCGTTATCTCGACGGTCTGGCAGACGCTTGCAAATAAGTTTTACAAATCAGTAACAAAAGTAAAAAAGGCGACTATAAGTCGCCTTTATTTTTGCCTCGTTGTAACATTGTCCTGCCCAAAAATTCCAATAACTCACCTGCTAAGCGTGCAATGAATAAAACCCGTCAAAAAGAGCTGACCCGCTGGTTAAAACAGCAAAGTGTAATTTCCCAACGATGGCTGAACATTTCACGCCTGTTGGGGTTCGTGAGCGGCCTGTTAATTGTCGCTCAGGCCTGGCTCATGGCCCGAATTCTCGACCATATGATCATGGACAATATCCCCAGAGAGGCGCTTCTGCTCCCTTTCATTGTGCTGGTATTGATTTTCATCCTGCGAGCATGGGTCGTCTGGTTACGCGAACGCGTCGGGTTTCATGCTGGCCAACATATCCGCTTTGAGATTCGCCGCCAGGTGCTTGACCGTCTGCAACAAGCAGGTCCCGCCTGGATACAAGGCAAACCAGCCGGGAGCTGGGCTACGCTAATCCTGGAACAGATTGATGACATGCATGATTACTATGCACGTTATCTGCCGCAAATGGCGCTGGCCGTATGCGTCCCCTTATTGATCGTGGCAGCGGTATTCCCGTCAAACTGGGTAGCCGCCCTTATTCTGCTTGGAACTGCCCCGCTGATCCCGTTGTTTATGGCGATGGTTGGTATGGGTGCAGCCGACGCTAACCGCCGCAATTTTCAGGCTCTTGCTCGCCTCAGTGGCCATTTTCTCGATCGCCTGCGGGGTATGGAGACGCTAAGAATCTTTGGTCGCGGTGAAGCTGAAACAGAAAGCATCCGCGCAGCGTCACAAGATTTCCGCCAGCGCACCATGGAAGTCCTGCGCCTGGCGTTTCTGTCATCCGGTGTCCTTGAGTTCTTTACCTCCCTGTCCATCGCACTGGTCGCGGTTTACTTCGGTTTTTCCTACCTCGGTGAACTCGATTTTGGTCACTATGGGACAGGCGTCACATTGGCTGCTGGCTTCCTCGCGCTCATTCTGGCGCCGGAATTTTTCCAGCCCCTGCGCGATCTGGGCACGTTTTATCACGCCAAAGCGCAAGCCGTTGGTGCCGCGGATAGTCTGAAAACCTTCATGGAAACCCCGCTTGCACATCCTGAGCGTGGCGATATTGAGCTGACAACAAAAGACGCAGTTTCAATTGAAGCAGAAGATCTGGTCATCACCTCGCCGGAAGGTAAAGTGCTTGCAGGTCCGCTCAACTTTACCCTGCCAGCGGGCCAACGCGCGGTGCTGGTTGGCCGCAGCGGTTCCGGCAAAAGTTCGTTGCTCAATGTCCTGTCCGGTTTTCTCTCTTATCAGGGTTCGCTGCGGATTAACGGCTTTGAGCTGCGCGACCTGTCGCCTGATTGCTGGCGCAAACAGCTGTCCTGGGTTGGACAAAATCCGCAGCTCCCTGCCGCCACGTTACGCGATAACGTGCTTCTCGCTCGCCCCGATGCCAGCGAAGAACAGCTGCAGGCCGCACTCGACAGCGCCTGGGTAAGTGAGTTTTTACCACTTCTGCCACAGGGTGTGGATACACCAGTAGGCGATCAGGCTGCTCGACTTTCTGTCGGACAAGCGCAGCGCGTTGCCGTGGCTCGCGCCTTACTCAATCCATGTCAGTTGTTGCTGCTTGACGAGCCCGCCGCCAGCCTTGATGCACACAGCGAACAACGCGTGATGCAGGCGTTGAAAGTAGCGTCACGCCGCCAGACCACTCTGATGGTGACACACCAACTTGAAGATCTTGCCGACTGGGACGTTATCTGGGTAATGCAGGACGGACAGATCGTTGAACAAGGCACTTATGCCGAACTTAGCGCAGCCAACGGGGCGTTTGCGACATTACTGGCTCATCGTCAGGAGGACATCTAAATGCGCGCTTTGCTACCTTATCTGACGCTGTATAAACGTCACAAATGGATGTTAACCCTGGGGATCGTTCTGGCGATCGTCACACTGCTGGCAAGTATTGGTTTGCTGACGCTTTCCGGCTGGTTCCTGTCGGCTTCTGCTGTGGTGGGTGTCACCGGAATTTACAGTTTTAACTATATGCTCCCTGCTGCCGGGGTACGCGGTGCGGCAATCACCCGAACCGCGGGCCGCTATTTCGAGCGGCTGGTCAGCCACGATGCGACGTTCCGCGTGCTGCAACATTTGCGTATTTATACCTTCAGCAAACTGCTGCCGCTCTCCCCTGCTGGCCTGTCCCGTTATGGACAAGGTGAATTGCTTAACCGCGTAGTGGCAGATGTCGACACGCTCGATCATCTCTATTTGCGCGTGCTCTCCCCGCTTGTGGGCGCTTTTGTCGTCATCATGGTGGTCACGCTGGGGCTAAGCGTTCTCGATTTCACGCTGGCTATCACTCTCGGCGGTATTATGCTGCTGACCTTATTTATCCTGCCCCCACTCTTTTATCAGGCAGGTAAAAGCACCGGGCAAAGCTTGACGCATTTACGTGGGCAGTATCGCCAGCAGTTAACATCCTGGCTGCAGGGCCAGGCTGAACTGACCATCTTTGGCGCCAGTGAACGTTACCGCGCCCAAATGGAAGCCACCGAGTTGCAGTGGCATGAAGCCCAACGACGTCAGTCTGAATTAACGGCGCTATCACAGGCGGTCATGCTGTTAGTCGGCGCACTGGCAGTGGTTGTGATGTTATGGATGGCCTCCGGCGGCGTGGGTGGCAATACCCAGCCTGGCGCGCTGATCGCGCTGTTTGTCTTCTGTGCGCTGGCCGCGTTTGAAGCATTAGCACCCGTCACCGGCGCGTTTCAGCATCTCGGACAGGTTATTGCCTCTGCGCTACGCATCACCGAACTGACCGAACAGCAGCCAGAAGTCACCTTCCCGGATGCCGGTTCTCCAGTTTCTGAGCAGGTCACTCTCACGCTACGCGATGTTTCATTCAGCTATCCGGGGCAAGCACAAAAAGCGCTCGACACCCTTTCGCTGCAGACTCAGCCCGGTGAACACATTGCGATTCTCGGTCGCACCGGCTGCGGTAAGTCAACGTTGCTACAATTGCTGACCCGCGCATGGGATCCGCAGCACGGCGAAATTCTGATTAATGAGCAGCCGATTTCAGCCCTCAGTGAAGCCACGCTGCGCCAGAGCATCAGCGTCGTGCCACAGCGCGTGCACCTGTTCAGCGCGACGCTGCGTGATAACCTGCTGCTGGCAGCACCGCACGCCAGTGATGACACATTATCCGCAATGCTGTGCCGCGTCGGTCTGGACAAACTGCTAGAGGGTGATGGACTCAATGCCTGGTTAGGCGAAGGCGGTCGTCAGCTTTCTGGCGGCGAACTCCGTCGTCTGGCTATCGCCCGCGCCTTATTGCACGATGCCCCACTGATGCTGCTGGATGAACCGACCGAAGGGCTTGATGCCACAACAGAAAGCCAAATGCTTGAATTAATTGGCGATGTCATGCGCGATAAAACCGTACTGATGGTGACACATCGTCTGCGCGGCTTGTCACGTTTTGATCAAATAATAGTGATGGACAACGGACACATTATTGAGCAAGGTAATCACGCAGATTTGTTAGCCCGGCAGGGGCGTTATTACCAGTTTAAGCAACGTCTGTAAGCTATTATTGAACGATCAAACTCGCGTAGTGGAGTTTCGCTGTCATGCGCCTGGTGCAATTGTCCCGCCATTCTATAGCCTTCCCTTCACCGGAAGGCGCTTTACGCGAGCCTAACGGTTTGTTGGCGCTTGGCGGCGATCTCAGTCCAGCTCGACTGTTAATGGCCTACCAGCGCGGAATTTTCCCGTGGTTTTCACCTGGCGACCCCATTCTTTGGTGGTCGCCCGATCCACGCGCCATTCTTTGGCCCGAGAAATTTCATCTCAGCCGCAGCATGAAACGTTTTCATAAAAACTCGCCTTATCGCGTGACGCTCAATTACGCGTTCGGTCAGGTGATTGAAGGCTGCGCGAACAACCGGGAAGAAGGCACCTGGATAACGCATGATGTAGTCGACGCCTACCATCGCCTGCACGAGCTGGGCCATGCGCACTCCATTGAAGTATGGCGACAAAATGAGTTAGTGGGCGGTATGTATGGCGTGGCGCAAGGTACGCTATTTTGTGGCGAATCAATGTTCAGCCGTCAGGAAAATGCGTCCAAAACCGCACTGCTTGTTTTTTGCACTGAATTTATCCGTCAGGGCGGAAAATTAATAGACTGCCAGGTATTAAATAGCCATACAGCTTCGCTGGGCGCCGTCGAAACCCCACGTCGGGAGTACCTTGAACACCTGAGCAGACTGCGCCAGCAGCGGCTACCGAGCCATTTCTGGGTTCCCAGGACGTTATTTTCGCCTCAGGGGTGAATGTTTTCGGCACATTTTTTGTCGGGGTGTTATAATTGTCGCGCAGAGTTGGTTTAGCCCATTACCCCGCCGCCGTTAAGGAACAGTTCGCGTCAGGCAACGCCTATCGTTTATCTCCTCGTTCCCTTACACGTTGCGCTTTAAGTGCGGCTTTGCCGTGTGTGGTTAGA
Source organism: Citrobacter sp. Cpo089 (assembly GCF_030332695.1). NCBI lineage: Bacteria > Pseudomonadati > Pseudomonadota > Gammaproteobacteria > Enterobacterales > Enterobacteriaceae > Citrobacter > Citrobacter sp. Cpo089. Next base: position 253,994 of record NZ_JAOWHJ010000076.1, read on the forward strand.
GTAATGCGCCAAACCCGATTTGCTGTGTTTTAAACGCACAAATCTTTACTTATTAAAAGAACTTCGGCATTATCTTGCCGGTTCAAATTACGGTAGTGATACCCCAGAGGATTAGATGGCCAAAGAAGACAATATTGAAATGCAGGGTACCGTTCTCGATACGTTACCTAATACCATGTTCCGCGTAGAGTTAGAAAACGGTCACGTGGTTACTGCACACATCTCCGGTAAAATGCGTAAAAACTATATCCGCATCCTGACGGGCGACAAAGTGACTGTTGAGCTGACCCCGTACGACCTGAGCAAAGGCCGCATTGTCTTCCGTAGTCGCTGATTGTTTTTAACGCCCGAATGGCGTCCAGATAATAAAAGGTCGGTTTAACCGACCTTTTTTGTGGGCCAAGGTCAGGTATTTAATCCTCAATCATCCGCGCATATTCTTCCGTTAAGAAATCCACTAATGTGCGTACTGAAGGCAATAATCCCCTGCGTGATGGAAAGACTGCGTGAATTATTTCTCGCTTCGGTTCCCAGCCGTCGAGCAATGCCACCAGTTCACCCGCAGCTACTTGATCTTTTACCATCAGCTGTGGAAGTTGAACTACCCCCACACCGGCAACTGCGGCTTCACGTAACGCCAGCATATCGGTGGTGATCATACGCGGCGTGAAATGCACCTCCGCACGTGCGCCCTGCGGCCCGAATAACTCCCAACGATGCACATGTTTACCCGTCGCCAGACTCAGGCCCGGCCAACGCGTCAGCTCCGCCGGAGAATGCAGCGTTCCCATTTGCTCGATTAACTGCGGGCTGGCATACAAACGATGCCCCCTGTCCGCCAGCACACGCATCACCAGGTCGCTATCCTCAAATGGTCGGGGCCTGACGCGAATCGCCACGTCCAAGCCCTCTCCAACAACGTCCACGCGGCGGTTAGTAGCCTCCAGTTGCACTGATACGTCAGGATAACGCGCCATAAAACGGGCAAGCATCGGCCCGATATGCACATGCAGCAGCGTGACCGGACACGTCAACTTCACCACGCCACGCGGTTCAACCTGTAACGCGGCAATCGCATCCTGCGCTGCCTGCGCTTCCACCAGCATCGCCTTACAGTGTTCGTAAAAGGTTTGCCCAACTTCCGTCACGTTAAACTGGCGGGTGGTTCGCTGAATCAGTCGAACTCCCAGCGCCTCTTCCAGTTGCGCTATCCGTCGGCTTAGTTTTGATTTCGGTTCATCAAGCGCCCGACCCGCCGCCGCGAATCCCCCTTCCTCTACAACATGCACAAACCATGCAAAATCATTGAGATCTGGCTTCGTCATCCAATTGTCCTATTTATGAGACAGTGAGGACTATTTTAGCTACTACTCAGCTCGCTGTCATGAATATAAGCTTATTCACATCAAGATAACGCCACAGAGGAGACACATATGAAACAAGTAACAGGCGTCTACACCGCACCTCGCCCGCACTGGGTTGGCGATGGATTTCCGGTTCGCTCGATGTTTTCTTACCAGTCTCATGCTGAACAGCTAAGTCCGTTCCTGCTGCTGGATTACGCCGGTCCACATACGTTTACGCCGGGTAACGAAAAACGCGGCGTAGGCGAACACCCTCACCGTGGTTTTGAGACGGTGACCATCGTTTACAGCGGCGAAGTTGAACACCGTGATTCAACCGGTCGCGGCGGCATTATCGGCCCCGGCGACGTGCAGTGGATGACCGCAGGAGCAGGAATATTACACGAAGAGTTCCATTCACCTGAATTTACCCGTCAGGGTGGCGAACTGGAAATGGTACAGCTGTGGGTCAATCTGCCAGCAAAAGACAAAATGGCCGTTCCGGGTTACCAGGGCATCAGCAGCGATGTGATCCCCACTGTCGCCCTGCCTGATGAAGCAGGGAGCGTTCGTGTGATTGCGGGCAGCTATCAGGATACAAAAGGCCCGGCACATACCTTCTCGCCGCTGAACGTCTGGGATATGCGTTTGCAACGTAATCATCAGCTCACGTTGTCCCAGCCGGAAGGATGGAGCACTGCCCTGGTGGTATTGAAAGGGAATATCACCGTAAACGGCACTACGTCTGCCAGCGAAGCGCAACTGGTGGTGCTGAGCCAGCAGGGGAAAACGCTGCATATTGAAGCCTCCAGCGACGCCAGCGTGCTGCTGCTTTCTGGAGAACCGTTGAACGAGCCGATTGTAGGTTACGGTCCGTTTGTAATGAACACGAAACAAGAAATCGCTGAAGCCGTACGCGATTTTAACTCCGGCCGCTTTGGCCAAATCTGAATCGAAGGAGAAGAATATGTCCAGTCCTGCAAACTTTAATGGTTCACGTCCAGTCATCGATGTGAATGATTCCGTGATGCTGCTTATCGATCATCAGAGCGGGCTGTTCCAGACCGTCGGCGACATGCCAATGCCAGAACTGCGTGCGCGTGCCGCCGCGCTGGCTAAAATGGCGACTCTGGCGAAGATGCCGGTGATTACCACGGCATCCGTACCGCAGGGACCTAACGGCCCGCTGATCCCTGAGATCCACGCCAATGCGCCGCATGCCCAATACGTGGCGCGTAAAGGCGAAATCAACGCCTGGGATAACGAAGATTTCGTGAAAGCGGTCAAAGCAACTGGTCGTAAAACGCTGATTATCGCCGGTACGATTACCAGCGTGTGCATGGCTTTCCCGGCTATCAGCGCGGTTGCGGAAGGCTATAAGGTTTTCGCTGTGATCGACGCTTCCGGTACTTACAGCAAAATGGCGCAGGAAATCACCCTGGCTCGAGTTGTTCAGGCTGGCGTTGTGCCGATGGATACCGCCGCCGTCGCTTCTGAAATTCAGGGCACATGGAACCGTGAAGACGCCGCCGAATGGGCTGAAGTGTATACCAAAGTCTTCCCGGCTTATCAGTTGCTGATCGAAAGCTACAGCAAAGCCCAGGAAGTCGTGACCAGCGGCGAAAAACTGGACTCTCAGCGCTAATCCAATCCTCTGCGCCTGCCTGGGCGGAGGAATATGTATAATGCGTAACCAAACGAGAGTTAACACGTAAATTCTGCTTGACCGTTTTAGCGCAACTCCCTATAGTAGCGCCCCGTTGCCCCCCAAGCGGTCAGGCAGCAATACAATATGGTGAGGTGTCCGAGTGGCTGAAGGAGCACGCCTGGAAAGTGTGTATACGGCAACGTATCCGGGGTTCGAATCCCCGCCTCACCGCCATATTTTAAGAAGAGCTCGTACGAAAGTACGGGCTTTTTTTTCGCATGTTGCACGCCAGTGGGGGATGTAAATCCCCCACTGTATGATGAACGCTTTCCGATATGCACGGAGTACTTTTATTACGTACTTAGCTTATTTTAATATCATCCCAATCGATATCTTCCTCTTCTTGATCATTATTTATAATTACATCCCGAGGAACATCTTTTTTGATAACGGCATAGACAGTAGCCGTGACAAATATATTAACTATCAATGCCATAATACCGGCCATTGGATGTGACATTGTAGGAATCATCAAAACACCACCAAAAGGTACTGTTGCATCTGCGCCATAAACCATGGTGATTGCACCACCACAAGCACCGCCGATTGCTGCAGCAGCAATACCACGAACGATATCATTCATAACTATGGGTATAGATCCTTCAACAATATTCACCACCCCCATAGGAACAGCCGATTTTAACATTTCGATTTCTTCGTTATTATAAATATTTTTGCGAAGAAGTTTGGCAATAAAGAATGCAAGCCCAAAACCGATAGGTGTTGCCGTGTTAACTAACTGCAGGGCCGTAATTGGTTCATTTATACCCTGCGCCTGGAGTGTTAAGACAAATGCAAAACACGTTTTATTTATCGGACCGCCAAAGTCAACGATACACAACGCTCCTATAACAGCACCTAATAGTAAATTAGATGAAGTTCCCATACTTCTCAGGAACGATGTCAGAGCGTCTGTAAAAATACCAATAGGCGTACCGATGATATAAACCATAATCAGGGCACTGAGAACGGATGCAAAAAATGGCACAATCAATGTGGGCATTAACCCTCTAGCCCAGTCAGGCACCTTCATATTTTTAATAATAGCAAGAGCAATATACCCGGAAATGTAGCCGCCGATCATGCCACCAATGAAGCCCGCACCAATAGCATTAGCCGCCAGACCAACGACAAAACCAGGGGCAATACCGGGCTTACCTGCGATAGAACCGGAAATCCCGATAGCTATAACGACGGGTAATAGTCCAAGCGCCTTGGCCCCCATAGTAGCGAAGGCCTGCCACAGATCAAATTGACCCGGTACTAAAGTGTCCTGAACCGTCCCCCCAAGACCCATACCAATTGCAATAATAAATCCAGCACCACAAACAATGGGAATCAAGAATGAGATGGCAGTAAGCAGATGACCCTTAGGGTTTGCTGCTTTCCATACTTCTTTAATATTCATAAATTACGCCCTTTAATTTATATAGGATACGCATAGGTAAAAGTTATGAATTTACTAATTCACTGAGTTTTTCAATAAGTTTATTGGGAGATTTAACTGCCATTTCAGTTGGCACTCTGACTACTTTCTTTCCAGCGAACCTTTCTTCACCAGAAACCTTAACATCGGCGGCTAACAGGACAATGTCGGCTTGTGCGATCTCATCAGCGGTTAAGGCATTCTCGATACCTATAGTGCCTTGTGTTTCAATTTTGACATTATGCCCTGCTTTTTTCGCAGCTATTTCAACTTTCTTTTGCGCAATATATGTATGTGCAATACCTACAGTACAGGCTGTAACGCCAACAATATTCATAACTATTCTCCAGGATTTAATTATTTGCTATGCTATGGCAGAGGTGTTGATTAAATTAAGCGTTGATGCCTTCATCTTCAGGGATCAAAAGTTCGATGATTTTCTGAGGATCATTTTCTTTCAGCAATTTTTCTATTATTTCTTCATCTGCTAATGAGCCAGAGACTTGTGATAGTAAACGGATATGAGTTGCATTTTGATCCACTAAATAGCTGCGCCTAATACCGCTACACTTTTGCCTGACCATGTTTTCCTCCGGGGAATGGGCTGGCGGTTTCCATAAAATGGCGGACCTTTTTCAGTAACTGCCACATTGAGCGGCACTGATGATTACGGGTTATCGTGTCATGAAGTGCCTGCCATAGCCGTTCCACATGATTCACCCACGGCGAGTAAACCGGCTGGTAAATTACCCTGAACTTGGGATTTGCTTTCAACCAGCGCTGTGTTTCGCGGCTTTTATGGATAATGTAGTTATCAACGATCAGCGTGATTGTTTTCGCCCGCCGGTAAGTGGCTTTCAGGTGCTTCAGCAGAGCGATAAACAGCGCTGAACTTTTGCTGTTGCCGCCCACGTAGCTGACTTTACCCGTGCCACTGTGCAGTGCGCCGGCCAAATAGTATTTTTCGTTCTGCCCCGGCGTCACTACCCGTTTCTGCTGTCCGCGCAACTGCCAGTCCGCACCGATTTTAGGATTAAGGTGGATATCCACTTCATCTTCATAAAATACCGGATGCTCTGCGCTGCATTCATCCAGCGCTTTGTGGATTACCGCCATCTTTTCATCTTTATGTGGGTCACGGATACGCAGAGTTGGCGCGGCCCTGCGCCATACAAGCCCCGCAGATGGCAACCAGCGGCGAACGGTTCCTGCATGTAACTGGCAACCGGTTATCTCATTGATTTTTATTGCCAGTAATTCGGTGCTCCAGCGTGAACGTTGATAACCAAAATCGCCGGGAGAATGCTTTATCAGCTCACGTAACAGGGTGCAGATATGTTCAAAAGGCCAGCGTCGGGAGCGCCCTGCGGGTAAGGATTTCAGGCCTTCAATACCTGAGTGCGTAAACCAGTTAATCCAGCGACCAACGGATGAACGGGCACAACAGAGAGTTCTGGCAACATCGCTGACCCGTTCACCCCGATGAAGCATCAGCATGGCCGTGAGTCTGCGGGCATGATTTTTATCACGCGTTTTATGAATAGCTTTCTGCATCAGGCGTCGTTCGCCACGGGGTATTGGTACTATGATCGGCATCGCTCAGTCCGGTTGGTGATTTTGGTTGGTTTGGCGATTGATCAGATCGCACAATCCGGGCTGAGTTCCCTTTCAGTGATCTACTATTCCGCGCAGCTATTTAG
>NZ_JAOWHJ010000077.1:0-3565 GCF_030332695.1 Citrobacter sp. Cpo089
GACAGGCTCCGGAAGACGGTTGTTGCGCACGTATTCGGTGAACGCACTATGGCGACGCTGGGGCGTCTTATGAGCCTGCTGTCACCCTTTGACGTGGTGATATGGATGACGGATGGCTGGCCGCTGTATGAATCCCGCCTGAAGGGAAAGCTGCACGTAATCAGCAAGCGATATACGCAGCGAATTGAGCGGCATAACCTGAATCTGAGGCAGCACCTGGCACGGCTGGGACGGAAGTCGCTGTCGTTCTCAAAATCGGTGGAGCTGCATGACAAAGTCATCGGGCATTATCTGAACATAAAACACTATCAATAAGTTGGAGTCATTACCCATTGGTTTTACTCGTCGTCGGGGAAATGATCATTTATTACGCGATGCATTGCTGTTCCCTGAAAAATAATGAAACAATTAATTCATGGATTAAATGAATTAATACAAAATAGATATTGATTGAAATAAGCACATTAGATTATGAACCTAATGTGCTTTTTAATTGTGAGTGTTATTAAAATAACAACCACGATCATATTTTGTTGGAAATTTCACTCGTATGCTTCCTACCTCTTTTGAGTAATTAAGGATCGTACAATGGCTGCTTCAACATTTTTTATTCCTTCTGTGAATGTAATTGGCGCTGGTTCATTAAAAGATGCAATGAATACAATGGCGGAATATGGTTTTCGCCGTACGCTGATTGTCACGGACGCCATGCTGGCGAAATTAGGTATGGCGAGTGAAATTCAAAAAGCGCTGCAGGAACGTGATATTTTCAGCGTAATTTATGATGGTACGCATCCTAACCCTACGACCAGTAACGTTGCTGCTGGCCTGAAAATGCTGAAAGAAAATGACTGTGATAGTGTTATTTCTCTCGGCGGCGGTTCCCCGCACGATTGTGCGAAGGGGATTGCGCTGGTGGCGGCTAACGGCGGCGATATTAGTGATTACGAAGGCGTTGACCGCTCTGCAAAACCGCAACTGCCGATGATTGCCATCAACACTACGGCGGGTACGGCATCTGAAATGACCCGCTTCTGCATCATTACCGATGAAGTACGCCACATTAAAATGGCGATTGTGGATAAGCATGTTACGCCGCTGCTGTCCGTCAATGACTCCTCGCTGATGGTCGGTATGCCGAAGTCTCTGACGGCGGCTACCGGTATGGATGCGCTGACTCACGCTATTGAAGCCTATGTTTCTATTGCCGCGACCCCTATTACCGATGCGTGCGCGCTTAAAGCCGTCACCATGATTGCGGAAAACCTGCCGGTCGCCGTGGAAGAGGGCAGCAATGCTCAGGCGCGCGAAGCCATGGCCTATGCGCAGTTCCTCGCAGGTATGGCCTTTAACAATGCCTCTCTGGGATACGTGCATGCGATGGCGCACCAGCTGGGTGGCTTCTACGATTTGCCACACGGAGTATGTAATGCCGTACTGCTGCCGCATGTACAGGTATTTAATAGCAAAGTGGCTGCCGCCCGCCTGCGCGATTGCGCCTCGGCAATGGGTGTGAACGTTGCTGGTCTGAGCGAAGAGCAAGGGGCAGAAGCCTGCATCGCAGCGATTCGCGAACTGGCGCAGAAAGTGAATATTCCAGCTGGGCTGCGTGAGCTGAACGTGAAAGAAGAAGATTTTGCCGTTCTGGCGACTAACGCCCTGAAAGATGCATGTGGTTTCACTAACCCGATTCAGGCGACACATGAAGAAATCATGGCGATTTATCGTGCTGCCATGTAATTCGTGATACCTGTCGTAAAGCAGTAAAAGGCTGGCGAATTATTCGCCAGCCCCGTCTACCCTTGTAGTACCCCTACAGCAAGGAGACGGTCATGACCAATAACCCCCCTTCAACGCGTATTTACCCCGGCGAGTATGGTTACCCTCTGAAGTTAAAAGCCCGATACGATAACTTTATCGGCGGTGACTGGGTCGCCCCGGCGGACGGTGAGTATTACCAAAACCTGACACCGGTGACCGGGCAACTACTGTGCGAAGTGGCCTCTTCCGGCAAAAAGGACATCGATCTGGCACTGGATGCCGCGCACAAAGTAAAAGACAAGTGGGCGCAGACATCCGTGCAGGACAGAGCGGCGATTCTGTTCAAAATCGCCGATCGTATGGAGCAAAACCTGGAACTGCTGGCGACGGCAGAAACCTGGGATAACGGTAAACCCATCCGTGAAACCAGCGCGGCAGATGTGCCGCTGGCTATTGACCATTTCCGCTATTTCGCGTCCTGTATTCGTGCACAGGAAGGGGGAATCAGCGAGGTTGATAGCGAAACCGTGGCTTATCACTTCCATGAACCTCTTGGCGTGGTAGGGCAAATTATCCCGTGGAACTTCCCGCTATTGATGGCCAGCTGGAAGATGGCGCCCGCCCTGGCAGCCGGTAACTGCGTGGTGCTGAAACCCGCGCGCCTGACGCCGCTGTCCGTACTGTTGCTGATGGAAGTCATCGGCGATCTGCTCCCGCCTGGCGTGGTGAACGTGGTCAACGGCGCAGGGGGGGAAATCGGTGAGTATCTGGCGACGTCAAAACGTATTGCGAAAGTGGCGTTTACCGGCTCAACGGAAGTCGGGCAGCAGATCATGCAGTACGCCACGCAGAACATTATTCCTGTCACGCTGGAGCTGGGCGGGAAATCACCCAATATCTTCTTTGCGGACGTGATGGATGAAGAAGATGCGTTCTTTGACAAAGCGCTGGAAGGTTTTGCATTGTTTGCCTTCAACCAGGGCGAAGTATGTACCTGTCCGAGTCGTGCGCTGGTACAAGAATCCATTTACGAACGTTTTATGGAAAGAGCCATTCGTCGGGTGGAAAGTATCCGTAGCGGCAACCCGTTAGACAGCGTGACGCAAATGGGCGCGCAGGTGTCGCATGGTCAACTGGAAACCATTCTGAATTACATCGACATTGGTAAGAAAGAAGGAGCAGATGTTCTCACCGGCGGGCGGCGCAAGCAGCTGGATGGCGAGTTAAAAGAGGGTTACTACCTCGAACCGACCATTCTGTTTGGTAAGAACAACATGCGGGTTTTCCAGGAGGAGATCTTCGGGCCGGTGCTGGCTGTCACGACGTTTAAAACCATGGAAGAGGCGCTGGAAATCGCTAATGACACCCAATATGGGCTTGGCGCTGGCGTCTGGAGTCGTAATGGAAATCTGGCGTACAAAATGGGACGTGGGATTCAGGCGGGGCGAGTTTGGACCAACTGTTACCATGCTTACCCTGCTCATGCGGCGTTTGGTGGCTATAAGCAGTCGGGTATCGGGCGCGAGACGCATAAGATGATGCTTGAGCATTATCAGCAAACCAAATGCCTTCTGGTGAGCTACTCTGATAAACCACTGGGGCTGTTTTAATTTCACGTCACCTACTGCCCGGTCGCGTTTAGCGTACCGGGCATCAAGTTATGTCCTCAGGTAAGTGGCTGGGGTGAACGAACGCAGCCAACAAAGAAGCAGCTCAAAAGACGACGGGTGATGCTGCCAACTTACTGATTTAGTGTATGATGGTGTTTTTGAGGTGCTCCAGTGGCTTCTGTTTCTATCAGCTG
>NZ_JAOWHJ010000077.1:3615-28309 GCF_030332695.1 Citrobacter sp. Cpo089
TCGGTGGAGCTGCATGACAAAGTCATCGGGCATTATCTGAACATAAAACACTATCAATAAGTTGGAGTCATTACCCATTGCTCATTGTATTTTTATACTTATCTTCGGTAATTTGCACTCGACCTTTGCCCCAGTATTGATAACCTCCTATAGCATAAAACAAGTCTGGATCGCTAGAAATAAAATCATCAGTATTAACATGCGCAGAAGTAAAATCATGCTGACCTGGCGGCAATGTTTTACAAAAACTCTTTGCTGCATCCAATAATTGCACATAATTATCCCTTAACTGGGCTGATTTCCCCATCATATCAGTTAAGTTAATATGTATGTCTTCACCCGTATTTTGCAAATAGTGCAGTAAATTTTCTCGTGCAAAAGGATATCGATACTTTAAATATAAGCTCCCATCAATCAACCGCTCCAGGTAATATTTATAATAATAAAATTGATCTGAAAAATGCCCCGCGCTGCACCATTCACCACTTCCAACATCAATACTATATTCAGGTTCCTCTCTCCCCAATATATAAGCGTTCATAATGCCTCCTGAGAATGATTAACATGACAAGATTTTAACATTTATAATCTAGCGTATTCTGTTGGAAGACACTGGCAATGCCATAATTCAGAAAATATTTAGCTGTATTGGGTGAAACACAAAAAAACGGGCATGGAAGCCCGGAATGAATTTAGGTAGGCCCGGTAAGCGCGAGCGCCACCGGGCATTTATCACATCACACCAAATAGTTTCGGCAGGAACAGCGAAATCGCCGGAATGTATGTCACGAGCATCAGCACCAGGAACAGCACGAGGTAAAACGGCAGCATCGCCTTCACCACCTGCTCTATTTTCTGTTTACTCACCGCACTGGCCACAAACAGCACCGACCCTACCGGCGGCGTAATCAGGCCGATCCCTAAGTTCACCAGCATGATCATGCCAAAATGAACCGGATCAATGCCGAGCGCGTTGGTCACCGGCAGCAGAACCGGCGTCAGAATGAGGATCAGCGGTGCCATATCCATCAGCGTACCGATCAGCAGCAGCATGATGTTAATACACATCAGGATGACGTATTTGTTGTCCGAGATGCTGGTGAAGGCTTCAGTGATACGCATCGGCAACTGCATATAGGTCATGACGGCACCGAACGCAGCGGCAAAGCCTATCAGGATCATGACGATAGTGACCGTTTTCACCGTGCGGAACATCAGCTTCGGCAGCTCAGACCATTTATAGTCACGATAGATAAACATGGTGACAAAGAAGGCCCACAGGCAGGCAATTGCCGCAGACTCCGTTGCAGTAAAGATACCTGACAGGATACCGCCCATGATGATCACAACGGTCATCAGGCCCCACAGCGTATCGACGAAAATCTTCAGCGCCTGGCGAAACGGTACACGTTCTCCTTTTGGATAACCGCGCTTGTGCGCGAACGCCACACACATCACCATCAGGCTGAGGCTTAACAGCAGCCCCGGCAGGATCCCGGCGATGAACAGCGCGGCAATCGACACCGTGCCACCGGTTGCCAGCGAGTAGATAACCGAGTTATGGCTGGGCGGCGTAAGAATCGCCTGCACCGAACCGCTGGCCGTTACCGCTGCGGCAAAGTCACGCGGATAACCTTTTTTATCCATCTCCGGGATCATTACCGAACCGATGGACGCGGTATCCGCCACGGACGATCCGGAAATAGCGCCAAAAAAGGTTGATGCCACAATATTTACCAGCGACAGTCCGCCGCGGATAAAACCAACAAAAATATAGGCAAAGTTCACCAGTCGCCGCGCAATTCCCCCTTCGGCCATAATAGCCCCGGCCAGAATAAAGAATGGGATCGCCAGCAGCGAAAACTTATTCACCCCACTGGTCAGTTGGATCATTACCGCTTCCAGCGGAATATCTATGTACCAGGCCCCAATGATGGCGCTAATGCCAACTGCGTACGCTACCGGTACCCCAATCGCCAGCATAATGCCGAGCGTAAAGACGAGAATAAATGCATCCATCTGCTTTCCTTTCTGAAATGGGGGCGGTAACTAGCTGGTCGATCCCAGCATGACAACGGGACGTTGGTACTGCGGTCCACGGAAAATCTTTTCTGCGATAAACAGCAGCGTTATGGCAGAGCCAATTGGCAACGGAAGATAGTTTTGCCCGGCGCTTAAAAGCGGGAATTCCGCCACGGGCTGGTCCCACAGTTCAAGACAGAGATTGGTTCCGTACCAGAGGATAAACAGGCTTATCGCCACCAACATAACGTCTGCGATTACCGAGCAATAACGGCGGGAAGCATCCCCCAGACGGTCAGTCACCATGCTCACCGCGATATGCGAGCCTGCACGATAGCTCACCGCCGCGCCAATAAAGGTGAATGTCACCATACAGAGAATAGCGACGGGTTCAGGCCATGACAGGGCGTTATTCAGAATATAACGCGCGAATATGCCAATGGGGATAATGGCGACCATGACCAATAATGCGATACCGGCAATCCACATTGACACCCGATAAAGAAAATCCATTACCGATGAATAGCATTCACCCATAATTATCACCTCGAATTAATCAAAAGATTCAGGCGGAGGGTTGATATCCTCCACCTGATGAATTACTTCACATCCTGAATACGTTTGATCAAATCCTGGTGGTCTTTACCGTAATTATCCCGCACTGACTGCGTGGCTTTATAGAAATAGTCCGTATCAATATCGTGGAACTGAACGCCGTTGGCTTTCATGGTCTCCAGTGATTTCGCATTATAATCATGCCAAAGTTTTCGTTGCTCTATCTGTGCTTCCTTGGCGAGTTTAATAATGAGATCCTGATCCTCTTTTTTCAACTTATCCCATTTAGCTTTCGAAAACAGAAAAAGCTCAGGAATAATAAAGTGTTTGCTCCAGGTATAGTTTTTCACGACCGGCAAATAGTTATGCGCAACAAACGTTGGCGGGTTATTTTCCGTGCCATCAATAACGCCGGTCTGCATGCCGCTAAATACTTCACTGACGCCCATGACAACGGAGTTAGCGCCCATCGCTTTCAGGGTATCCAGCGCTATCGGACTTCCTTGAACGCGGATTTTCATACCGTGTAAATCTTCCGGTTTCACCACCGGATTTTTGGTGATCAGGTTACGCGTGCCGGCATCCATCCAACCGAGAAACACCAGCCGCGATTTGGTATTGGCCGTCAGACGGTCGCCAATTTCCTGACCGATCATGCCATCGAGAACCTTATGCAGATGGTCCTCATCGCGGAAAATATATGGCAGGGTAAACACGTTAATTTCAGGGAGAATGGCGGCAACAGGCGTCATTGAGACACGAATAATATCGATAGCGCCTAATTGCGCCTGTTCAATCATCTGTTTTTCATCGCCTAACACGCCACCTGGAAAGGTTTTAATCTCCAGACGGCCGTCGGTCGCAGCGCTAAGTTTTTCCCCCATATGTTTGACAGCAACAACGTTCGGGTAATCAGCCGGATGCACATCTGCGGCGCGAAAAGTTTGTGCCAGCGTTGCATGACTCGCCAGGAATACAGACGCGCCAATACACAGACTTAACAGGTTTTTTGTCAGTTTCATTTGTCCTTCTCCAGAAGTTCATAATATCCATTAACAGGAATAGCTTGCAGAGCAAATGACTGCCGGAATTAAAAACGGGCAGCGAGAAACTTTCTTAACGACGTTACCTGCGCAGACTAACTGGTGTAACAATTTATTTCGATGACTGTGTTCACAAAAAATCGCAGATGCTTAAAATTTTTAGCACACTGTTTCATTTTTGCAATGCAGATCGTTTTATTGATACAAAAACAACGCAAAGAAGGCGATTTGATACTAATAACACCCGTTAGCATTTCAATAAAAATAAAACACTAATATTTTGGGAGAATATCTTTCGAATGAAAAAGAGAAATGCAGGATGGTATTAACACCATCCTGCAGAGACGTTGAGGATTACTGCCAGCCGTAGCGACGGCTATAAAAACCTTTCACAAGCTGGGTTAATGTCATGTAACCCGCCAGAATCGCAATCAGCCATGGGAAGTAGCTCAGCGGCAGCGCCTGCAATTGCAGGTAGCTGGCCAGCGGCGATAACGGTAATGCAATGCCCACCACCATTACCACCAGCGTCATCAGCATCAGCGGCCATGCGGCGCGGCTCTGGATGAACGGCACGCGACGGGTACGGATCATATGCACAATCAACGTTTGCGACAGCAGGCCCACCACGAACCAGCCAGACTGGAACAACGTCTGATGTTCAGGCGTATTGGCATGGAAGACGAACCACATCAGGCAAAAGGTCAGAATATCGAAGATCGAGCTGATCGGTCCAAAGAAGATCATAAAGCGGCCCAATTCGCTGGGATTCCAGCGCTGCGGCTTTTTGATCTGCTCTTCGTCGACGTTATCAAACGGAATCGCTACCTGGGATACATCGTACAGCAGGTTCTGAATCAGTAAGTGCAGCGGTAACATCGGCAGGAACGGTAAGAAGGCGCTCGCCACCAGCACGCTAAACACGTTACCGAAGTTCGAACTGGCCGTCATTTTGATGTACTTCAGCATGTTAGAGAAGGTACGGCGTCCTTCGATCACCCCTTCTTCCAGCACCATCAGGCTCTTTTCCAGCAGAATGATATCCGCCGCTTCACGTGCAATATCTACCGCGCCGTCAACGGAGATACCAATGTCCGCCGCGCGCAGCGCCGGGGCATCGTTTATACCATCGCCCATAAAGCCGACCACATGGCCTTCGCGCTTGAGCAGCGTGACAATGCGCTCTTTGTGCATTGGCGTCAGACGGGCAAACAGCGTGGTGCGCTGAGCAAGCCGAGCCAGCTCATCATCGCTTAACCCTTCAATGCTGCTACCGATAACCACATCACCCGCATCCAGGCCCACTTCATGACACACTTTCGCCGCCACCAATTCGCTATCGCCAGTGAGGATTTTCACCGTAATACCGCTGGCTTTCAGCGCTTTAAGCGCAGGTGCGGTGGTCTCTTTCGGCGGATCGAGGAACGCAATATAGCCTTCGAGGATCAGATCTGATTCATCAATACGCTGATAATCACCTTCACGCGCTGGCAGGTATTTCGTCGCCACCGCCACCACGCGCAGCCCCTGGCGGTTCAGCGTGTCCGTGACGCGTTTCACCCGACGCAGCATGTTGTCATCTAACGGGACTATCTCACCGTTGTGACGCACCTGGGTACAGACGTTGAGGATCTCCTGTAGCGCCCCTTTACAGACCAGTTGGTGTATATCGGTTTCTTCTGCCACCACTACCGACATGCGGCGACGTTCAAAATCAAACGGGATCTCATCGATTTTCTGCCAGCGAGTCGAGAGCTGGCGGGCTGATTCTTCGTCCACGCCTTCCAGCACCGCCGTATCCAGCAGATTCTTCAGCCCGGTCTGATAATGGCTGTTCAGCCACGCAGAATGCAGGACATGTTCGCTGGGCTTTCCAGAGATATCCGTATGATTCTCAAGTACAATTTTATCCTGAGTCAGGGTGCCGGTTTTATCGGTGCACAGGATATCCATCGCGCCAAAGTTCTGGATAGCGTCGAGGTGTTTAACAATAACCTTTTGTTTTGACAGCTTCACCGCCCCACGCGCCAGCGTTGAGGTGACGATCATCGGCAGCATTTCCGGTGTCAGTCCCACCGCCACAGACAGGGCAAACAGCGCCGCTTCCCACCAGTCGCCTTTAGTGTAGCCGTTGATGATAAGCACGATGGGCGCCATCACCAGCATAAAGCGGATCAGCAGCATGCTGACGCGGCTGATCCCTTTCTGGAAGGCATTCTGCTCGCTTTCCTGCTCGCTGACGCGGCCTGCCAGTTGCCCGAACCAGGTATTGGCGCCGGTTGAAATCACAATGGCCTGCGCCGTGCCGCTCACTACGTTGGTGCCCATAAAGCACAGGGTATCGCATTCCAGCGGGTTGCTCTGCTGCGGATCGCGACTGGTTGCCACTTTCTCCACCGGCAGCGATTCACCGGTCAGCGAAGCCTGGGCCACGAACAGGTCACGAGCCTGCACCACGCGCAAATCGGCTGGGATCATATCCCCTGCCGCCAGCTTGATGACATCGCCGGGAACCAACTGGTCGATCGGCAGTTCAACCCAGCCGTTCTCCCCTTTCTCGTTGATAACGCGCAGCACCGTGGCGGTGTTGCTGACCATCGCTTTCAGCGCATCAGCCGCTTTGGTGGAACGCGCCTCTTGCACAAAATTCAGCAGCGTAGAGATGACGACCATCAGGGCGATGACCCCAGCGGCAAACAGATCTTCGGTGGCATAGGAAATCGCCCCGAGAATGGTCAGCAGTATATTAAACGGGTTGCGATAGCAGACCCACAGATGCACCCACCAGGGCGACGGCTTCTGCGCCGGCAACTGGTTCTCGCCATGTATTTCACGGGCGTTTTCGACTTCTGTGGCGTTTAAGCCTTCCGGATGAGCGCCGAACGTTTTCCACAGCGCTTCTTCGTCCATCAGCGCCATTTTCAGGCAATGTTCGCTCAGCGATGGCGGGATCGGCGTGCTGGCAACGGTCTGAGCATTCGGCAATGGATCACGATGCACCAGACGATGCGGTAAATGGCGGTTTAGCCGGGCAAACAGCTGGCGGGTTATATTTTTGAACATAGGCAGTCCCTCTGCACCAGTATAAACAGGCGCAGTAAATCCTTCAGGCGTGGCAAAGCCTTGCCTGGTGGCAATATTAAAATCACAACAGGGACGTCAGAACGTCACTGTCTTACAGTTCCGGTAAGACAGTGAAAGACAAGCTTACCGGAAAGGGTTGTTTCTCCATCTCGGGAGAGGGGTGGGATCGGGATCCATATAGCCTCCGGTAAGTGAATGATTTGCGCTGCGGATTATACGCAGAAAACCATAAGGTTTGTGGCAATTATGGCGGTATGATAAACCATGGAAACTAAACCAAACATATACCAGACTTTGCCCATTGCACTGTGCTTGAGTAAAGTTATTCTCTATTTGGCATAACTTCACACGCAACATGGGAAAACAGGATGCAAAATCGGCTGACCATTAAAGACATCGCCCGCTTAAGCGGTGTGGGAAAATCAACCGTTTCCCGTGTGCTCAACAATGAAAGCGGCGTGAGTGAACGTACCCGCGAACGCGTTGAGGCGGTGATGAATCAGCACGGTTTTTCCCCTTCCCGCTCCGCACGCGCCATGCGCGGACAAAGCGACAAGGTGGTGGCGATTATCGTCACGCGTCTGGACTCGCTTTCGGAAAATCTCGCCGTGCAGACCATGTTGCCCGCCTTTTATGAACAGGGCTACGATCCGATCATGATGGAAAGCCAGTTCTCGCCCGAGCTGGTTGAAGAACATCTCGGCATGCTCAGACGCCGTAACATTGATGGCGTGGTGCTGTTCGGTTTTACCGGCATTACTGAAACCATGCTCGCCTCCTGGCAGGATTCTCTGGTGCTGCTGGCAAGAGATGCAAAAGGCTTTGCCTCCGTCTGCTATGACGATGAGGGTGCCATTCGTACCCTGATGCAGCGTTTATACGAACGCGAGCATCGCCATATTAGCTTTCTTGGTGTTCCGCATAGCGATGTGACCACTGGTAAACGCCGCCATGAGGCCTACCTGGCATTCTGTAAAAAACATAAACTGCATCCTGTGGCAGCGCTACCTGGTCTGGCCATGAAGCAGGGCTATGAACAGGCCGCCAACGTCATCACCCCGGAAACCACCGCCTTAGTCTGTGCGACGGATACCCTTGCCCTTGGCGTCAGCAAATACTTGCAGGAGCAGCGAATAGAGAACCTGCAGTTGGCAAGCGTGGGCAGCACGCCGCTGATGAAATTCCTCCATCCGGAAATTATCACCGTCGATCCAGGATACGCCGAAGCCGGGCGACAAGCGGCCTCGCAGCTGATCGAACAGATCAACGGCCGTAGCGAACCACGACAAATCGTTATTCCTTCCACCCTCTCCTGATCGCTTTCTGAGCATTAATTTGTGATCTTCGCTGCGTTTAGGGAACGTTCCCATTTTTAAAAATTCATTGAAGATATACTCTGGCGTCAACAACGAGAGAGTTGCCGAATGACGACGCAACAGCGTCTTTTCCGGTCTACGGGGAACACACACCATCATGAGCAAAATAAAACAAGCAGACATCGACCGGCTGATTGAGCTGGTTGGCGGGCGCGACAATATCGCTACGGTGAGCCACTGCATTACTCGCCTGCGTTTTGTGCTGAATCAGCCTGCGAACGCCAGGCCGAAAGAGATCGAATTGTTGCCAATGGTCAAAGGCTGCTTCACCAACGCCGGGCAATTTCAGGTGGTAATTGGCACCGAGGTGGGCGATTACTACAAAGCGCTGTTGGCGACCACCGGACAAGCCAGTGCCGACAAAGAGCAGGCAAAGAAAGCGGCGCGGCAGAACATGAAGTGGCACGAGCAGCTGATTTCTCACTTCGCGGAGATCTTCTTCCCGCTGCTGCCAGCGCTGATTAGCGGCGGCCTGATCTTAGGTTTCCGTAACGTGATCGGCGATCTGCCCATGAGTAACGGGCAGACGCTGGCGCAGATGCATCCTTCGCTGAAAACCCTCTATGACTTCCTGTGGCTGATTGGCGAAGCGATCTTCTTCTATTTGCCGGTCGGGATTTGTTGGTCGGCGGTGAAGAAAATGGGCGGTACGCCGATCCTCGGTATTGTGCTGGGCGTGACCCTGGTTTCTCCGCAACTGATGAACGCCTATTTGCTCGGTCAGCAGGTGCCGGACGTGTGGAACTTCGGCCTGTTCAGCATTGAGAAAGTGGGCTACCAGGCGCAGGTCATTCCGGCACTGTTGGCCGGGCTGGCGCTCGGGTTTATTGAAACACGCATGAAGCGCATCGTCCCGGATTACCTGTATCTGGTGATCGTCCCGGTGTGCTCGCTGATCCTTGCGGTATTCCTTGCGCATGCCTTTATCGGTCCATTTGGCCGCATGATTGGCGACGGTGTCGCGTTTGCGGTCCGTCATCTGCTGACCGGCAGCTTTGCCCCGATCGGCGCGGCGCTGTTCGGATTCCTGTACGCCCCGCTGGTGATCACCGGTGTGCATCAGACCACGCTGGCTATCGACATGCAGATGATTCAGAGCATGGGCGGCACGCCGGTATGACCACTGATCGCACTGTCGAATATCGCTCAGGCCTCTGCGGTGGTCGGGATCATTATCTCCAGTCGCAAACACAACGAACGTGAAATTTCCGTTCCTGCCGCGATCTCCGCTTATCTCGGGGTAACCGAACCAGCGATGTATGGGATCAACCTGAAATACCGCTTCCCGATGCTGTGCGCGATGATCGGTTCCGGTCTCGCCGGACTGCTGTGCGGCCTGAACGGTGTGCTGGCGAACGGGATTGGCGTCGGCGGTTTGCCGGGCATCCTCTCCATCCAGCCGACTTACTGGCAGGTCTTTGGCATGGCGATGGTCATTGCGATTGTCATCCCAATGGTACTGACCTCATTCGTTTACCAGCGTAAACACCGTCTGGGCACATTACAGATTGTCTAACTTTTCTTCGGGGCGCAGTTGCGCCCCAGCGTATTTCCAGGAAACAACCATGAATATTCCCCACTGGTGGCAAAACGGCGTTATCTATCAGGTTTACCCCAAGAGTTTTCAGGACACCACCGGCAGCGGCACCGGAGATTTACGCGGCGTGACGCAGCGCCTCGACTATCTGCAAAAGCTGGGCGTTGATGCCATCTGGCTGACGCCGTTCTATATTTCGCCGCAGGTTGATAACGGTTACGACGTCGCAGACTACACGTCTGTCGATCCGGCCTACGGCACGCTGGAAGACTTTGACGAACTGGTGGTACAGGCGAAAGCACGCGGCATCCGTATTATTCTCGACATGGTGTTTAACCACACCTCAACCCAGCACGCCTGGTTTCGTGAAGCGCTGGATAAAGACAGCCCGTATCGTCAGTTTTATCTCTGGCGCGACGGCACGCCAGACTGCCCGCCGAATAACTGGCGTTCCAAGTTTGGCGGCAACGCCTGGGACTGGCACGCCGAAAGCGAGCAGTACTATTTGCACCTCTTTGCTCCGGAGCAAGCCGACCTGAATTGGGAAAACCCGGCGGTCCGCGCCGAGCTAAAAAAAGTCTGCGAGTTCTGGGCCGATCGCGGCGTGGACGGACTGCGCCTCGACGTGGTGAATCTTATCTCTAAAGACCAGGACTTCCCGAACGATCCCGACGGCGATGGACGGCGTTTATATACCGACGGCCCACGCGCGCATGAATTTTTGCGTGAGATGAACCGCGATGTTTTTACCCCACGCAACCTGATGACGGTCGGCGAAATGTCATCCACCACGTTGGAACATTGCCAGCAGTACGCCGCACAAGATGGTAGCGAACTGTCGATGACCTTTAACTTCCACCACCTGAAAGTGGATTACCCCAACGGCGAGAAGTGGACGTTAGCAAAACCCGACTATATGGCGCTGAAAACCCTGTTCCGCCACTGGCAGCAGGGCATGCACAATCAGGCCTGGAACGCATTATTCTGGTGTAACCACGATCAGCCGCGCATCGTGTCGCGTTTTGGCGATGAAGGTAAATACCGCGTTCCGTCGGCCAAAATGCTGGCGATGGTGCTGCATGGCATGCAGGGCACCCCCTATATCTACCAGGGTGAAGAGATCGGTATGACCAACCCGCACTTCCGCCAGATTACCGATTATCGCGATGTGGAAAGCCATAACATGTTTGCCGAGTTGAACGGCCAGGGACGCGATGCGCAAGAACTGCTGGCGATCCTCGCCAGTAAATCACGCGATAACAGCCGCACGCCGATGCAATGGGATGCCAGCAAACACGCGGGCTTCACCCGCGGCGAGCCATGGATCAATCTGTGTGACAACGCAGCAGACATTAACGTGGCGGCAGCACTGAACGATGCCGACTCGGTGTTCTACACCTATCAGAAGCTGATCGCCTTGCGCAAAGCGGAGCCGGTTATCACCTGGGGCGACTACCAGGATCTGCTACCGGACAGCCCGCATCTGTGGTGCTATCAACGAGAGTGGCAAGGGCAGCGGCTGCTGGTCATTGCCAATCTGAGCGATACCTTCCAGAGCTGGCAGCCAGCCCAGACCGACGGAAACTGGCAGGTGCTGATGCACAACTATGCCGAGGTTGCCAGCCAACCTGGGGACATGACACTGCGTCCTTTTGAGGCCGTCTGGTGGTTGCAAAAATAGCTTGCAATTATGTTCAGGCCCGGTACGCATAGCGCTACCGGGCGTTGCTATATACGCTTAGCTTAGCTTCCTGTTTTTGTTGAATAATTAATCAGAATTTTCTGCCCACAATTTACAATCGCTGTACTGCCCGTCATCTGTACGCTCCGATTTTTACTTTGCGCTACATCAAATAAATCGTAAACATCCTTGATGCAAATCACTACATATAGAACTTAAAATGCACGCCGACCCAATATGTTGTATTAATCGACTACAATTGCTACAACTACAGTGCACCGTTTAACGGTGGAATTGTGGATAAAGTGGGTCAGGATTGCGGGAAGTCATTGGCCAGATAGATGAATAAAGCCATGGCCGCTTCTCCAACCTCTGTGGATAACCTGTTCTTATAAATATGGAGTGATCATGACACCGCATGTGATGAAACGAGATGGCTGTAAAGTGCCGTTTAAATCAGAGCGCATCAAAGAAGCCATTCTGCGTGCAGCTAAAGCAGCGGGAGTCGATGACGCAGATTACTGTGCCACCGTCGCAGAAGTCGTTAGTAGCCAGATGAATGAGCGCAGCCAGGTCGATATCAACGAGATCCAGACAGCGGTAGAAAACCAGCTGATGTCTGGTCCGTACAAACAACTCGCCCGTGCGTACATCGAATATCGCCACGACCGTGATATACAGCGTGAAAAACGTGGCCGTCTGAACCAGGAAATTCGTGGTCTGGTTGAGCAAACCAACTCTGCTCTGCTGAACGAAAACGCCAACAAAGACAGCAAAGTGATCCCGACCCAGCGCGATCTGCTGGCCGGTATCGTCGCCAAACACTATGCGCGTCAACACCTGCTGCCGCGTGATGTCGTCCAAGCGCACGAGCGTGGTGATATTCACTATCACGATCTCGACTACTCTCCGTTCTTCCCAATGTTTAACTGCATGCTGATCGACCTGAAAGGTATGCTGACGCAGGGCTTTAAGATGGGTAACGCGGAGATTGAGCCGCCAAAATCCATCTCCACCGCGACGGCCGTCACCGCGCAAATTATCGCGCAGGTTGCCAGCCATATTTATGGCGGTACCACCATTAACCGTATTGACGAAGTTCTCGCACCGTTCGTGACCGAGAGCTTTAATAAGCATCGCAAAACCGCTGAAGAGTGGCAGATCCCAGATGCCGACGGTTATGCGCATTCCCGTACCGAGAAAGAGTGCTACGACGCATTCCAGTCCCTTGAGTATGAAGTGAATACCCTGCATACCGCCAACGGTCAGACGCCGTTCGTTACCTTCGGTTTCGGCCTGGGAACCAGCTGGGAATCGCGTTTGATCCAGCAGTCCATTCTGCGTAACCGCATTGCCGGCCTGGGTAAAAATCGTAAAACCGCCGTGTTCCCGAAACTGGTGTTTGCGATTCGTGACGGTCTGAACCACAAGTTTGGCGATCCGAACTATGACATCAAGCAGCTGGCGCTGGAGTGCGCGAGCAAGCGTATGTATCCGGACATCCTGAACTACGATCAGGTGGTTAAAGTGACCGGCTCGTTCAAAACGCCGATGGGCTGCCGCAGTTTCCTGGGCGTATGGGAAAACGAGAACGGCGAACAGGTCCACGATGGCCGTAACAATCTCGGCGTTATCAGCCTTAACCTGCCGCGTATCGCGCTGGAAGCTCATGGCGATGAAGCCACCTTCTGGAAACTGCTCGACGACCGTCTGCTCCTGGCGCGTAAAGCGCTGATGACCCGCATTGCGCGTCTGGAAGGCGTGAAGGCCCGCGTTGCACCGATCCTGTATATGGAAGGGGCCTGCGGCGTGCGTCTGAAAGCAGACGATGACGTGTCTGAAATCTTTAAAAACGGCCGCGCGTCGATTTCTCTGGGTTACATCGGCATTCACGAAACCATCAACGCGCTGTTTGGCGACAAACACTTGTACGACAGCGAGCAGCTTCGCGCTAAAGCTATCGCCATTGTGGAACGTCTGCGTCAGGCGGTCGATCAGTGGAAAGACGAAACCGGCTACGGCTTTAGTCTGTACAGTACGCCAAGTGAAAACCTGTGCGATCGTTTCTGCCGTCTGGATACCGCCGAGTTTGGCGTGGTGCCGGGTGTTACCGACAAAGGTTACTACACCAACAGCTTCCACCTCGACGTGGAGAAAAAGGTTAACCCGTACGACAAGATCGATTTTGAAGCGCCGTACCCGCCGCTGGCGAACGGAGGCTTCATTTGCTACGGCGAGTACCCGAACATTCAGCACAACCTGAAAGCACTGGAAGACGTCTGGGATTACAGCTATCAGCACGTGCCGTATTACGGGACCAACACGCCAATCGATGAATGCTACGAGTGCGGCTTTACCGGTGAGTTCGAGTGCACCAGCAAAGGCTTTACCTGCCCGAAATGTGGTAACCACGACGCCGCACGCGTGTCGGTCACCCGCCGCGTATGCGGTTATTTAGGCAGCCCGGACGCTCGTCCGTTTAACGCCGGTAAGCAGGAAGAAGTGAAGCGCCGCGTTAAGCATTTAGGTAATGGGCAGATAGGTTAATTTCCGTTTGCAAAGGCCGTAGGCCTGATAAGACGCAATCGCGTCGTCATCAGGCATCACAATGTTGCCGGATGCGGTGCAAGCACCTTATCCGGCCTACATGCTTTCTGGACACCCGCTATGCGCTACCATCAATACTATCCCGTCGATATCGTTAACGGCCCCGGCACTCGCTGCACCCTGTTTGTGTCGGGATGCGTGCATGAATGCCCTGGCTGCTATAACAAAAGCACCTGGCGACTCAATTCCGGCCAGCCGTTTACCAAAGAGATGGAAGACAAGATCATTGCCGATCTGAACGACACGCGAATCCCTCACCAGGGTATTTCGCTGTCCGGCGGCGATCCGCTGCATCCGCAAAACGTGCCGGATATCCTGCAACTGGTACAGCGTATTCACGCTGAGTGTCCGGGGAAAGATATCTGGGTGTGGACCGGCTACAAGCTTGATGAACTCAACGCCGCACAAATGCAGGTGGTGGATCTCATCAACGTGCTGGTCGATGGTAAATTTGTGCAGGATCTTAAAGACCCGGCACTGATCTGGCGCGGCAGCAGCAACCAGGTTGTACATCATTTGCGTTAATTTCCAGGCGGTAAATATTCTGTTTTCCGCCTCTCAAAAACGGCTCACACACTCCATGGCAACCGCTTTGAACTCGGTGAAATTACGGCACGCGCAGAGCCGCGTCATCGCGCGTTCGCGCAGGAAGGTGACGAAGATATCGTAGATAGCCATCGCCTCTTCATATTCACTCTTGCTGATGGCGAGCAAGAAGATCACGTGGGCCGTTTCATCGCCCCAGGCGATACCCTGCGGGGCGAGGATGGTGTAGACCACCGTTTTCTTGGCCAGCAGACCGAGGGCGTGCGGCAAGGCAATGCTGTCACCCAGCATGGTGCTGACGATGGCCTCACGTTCCACCACCGAATCAAGAAACTCCGCGTCGACAAAACCTTCATCCTGCAACTGACGGCATAAGGTTTTGAACAACGTTTGTTGATCCATTGGCTCGTCGATCACACGAAAATGGGCGGCATCGAAGAATTTGTTCAACATCCACGGACGGGTTCTGTCGACCAGCACCAGTTTGCCAATTTGTTCCAGTTGATAATCGGTAGGGAACGGCGCAATCATCACCACCGGTTTATCTTTTTCAGCAATCCGCGCGGTAGAGATGACAAAATCTTCGCTGATGCTTTCCCGCTGTTCGTAGTCGCGAAGCGTTACGGTATCGACGATCTCTATCTGCGGATACTTACGCGCCAGTACCGCTTCAATCATCCGCGCCATCGCATTTCCGGCATCGCATACCAGCAGAACCTTCGGCTGTCTCTGGTAACCGATGTTGTAACTACGCTCCAGCCCGACGCCAATATGCAGCACAAGGAAGCCAATCTCATTTTCACTGATGGTGTACGGCGTATATTTTCCCCATCCCGAGACGGCGGCCAGCGTCATGTCCCACGCCATGGGGTAGTGCTGTTTAATATTTTCCAGCAGCGGATTGGGGATCATTATCTGGTAACGCACCCGGGTGATCATCGTCTTAATATGCGTCAGCAGGTCAGCATGTAACTGTTTGTCATTCAACAGGTTGTAGTTGTACTGGCTGTTGATAAAACGCAGGATGTAATTGACCAACGCTTCATCATCATCCGCATTGATAGCACTGGGCGCGATCTCTTGTACCTGGCGGGCAGCAATATGCACCTGTAGCCAGTTTTCTTCGGAAACGGAAAGCGGTTTGTCTGCCAGGCGGTGCAATACCGCCGCGATTTCCCGCGTGGCCAGGCACACCGATTGATCGGCCTCTTCTGCGGCAAAATCCGGGAGTGGATATCCTTCGCTAATCCGCCGTACCGCCACCGCGCAGTACAAGCGTAAAAACAGCTCGCCCTCATCGGTCAGACGAATATGGAAACGGGCAAAAATGTCCTGCAAAACGGGTTGCAACTGTTCAGGGAGCCCCGCATTCAGCGCTTCTTGCGTCACTAACGGATGCTGCGGATCCTGCTGCGCCAGCGTCCACAGCAGATCGGTCAAACAGGCGCGGATCGCCATTTCGCTGCCGAACAGCTTCATGCCGTGACGGGGACGCGTTTCCAGCGTCAGATGATAACGTTGCAGATGCTCGCGCACCTCAGCCATATCGTTTTGCAGCGTCGCGCGGCTGATAAACCATTCATCAGCCAAATCTTCCAGCTTCAGCGAGAAAGCCGATGTCAGAAAACGCACCACCAGCCAGTGTATCCGTTCCTGGCTGGTGCGTGGGATGCGCAGCAACGTATTGGGCTGCTGCGTTTGCAGGGTGTGAAAGCTTGCCGGGTCGTCAATTTTGAGCTGATAACCATTACCCCGGCTGAGGACAAACTGTGCGCCGTACTGGGTGAGCAGCGCGTTTAGCGCGGTGATATCCGCCCGTACGGTGCGTGTGGAAACCGACAACCGCTGCGCCAGCTCGTCCTGCGGAAGCGCTTCGTTTTGCAACATGTCAAACAGCTGTGCTAAACGTTGGTTGGGGAATCGCACGTCAGTTTCCTCATCAGTCAGTTAGCCTACGCAGGCCCGGGTCATCGCCATCAGCTGGTGTACGTCGTCCGGACGAGTGTTACCACTCACCTTATCAATAATCGAACTATAGATGTGAGGAATGATTTTACTCACTCCGGCATCGAGGGCAATTTGCAGGATTTCAGTGAAATTATCCAGATCGATACCGCCGGTTGGCTCCAGCCAGAAGTCATGACGGGCGCAGGCCTGCGCGACCGCAATGTACTCGTCACGGCATTTCAGGCCGCCCATCGGGAAGTATTTAATTGAGCTACCGCCCATATCTTTGAGCAGCGCAATCGCGGTTTCTACCGGTACAATACCGTCCGGCGTCTGGCTGCTCAACGGACCTGTGGAGATTTTCACCTTGCCCGGCGTGCCGGTTGGCGAGACCAGACCGTTGACCACTGTCTCCTGCTGGCCCAGCAGCACGCGACTGGTGGCCACGCCGGTAAAGACCTGATTAACATGCTGGGGCTGCACCTGACGGGAGATTTCACTGACCATCGCCGACTGGTTAGGATCGCCCGCCCCCAGCCCCACGGAGAGCGCATTGTCGATAAGGGCCGCGTATTCACGCATATCCGCTACCGCGCTTGCGACATCCGGGTAATTTTTTGACAACACGCCAACCAGCACGTGTCCTTCCGCCGCCGCGTAAATATCCCGGGCATTTTCTTTGGAGCCTGCCAGCACGTTCAGGCAGACGCGGTCGCGATAAAAGTTAGGGGTCAGTTTCATGCGTTTTTCTCCTGCGAAATCACTTCACCAATTCGACGGGCCACAATCTCCAGCTGCGCGCGATCGACACTGCGCACATCGGCTTCGATAATGCCTTCATTGGCTTTGTAACCACGGAAGTAAATCGCGTACTCCCCCTGTTTCAGCGCGTCGACCAGTTCCCCCGTGGCGATCCCGGTTACCGCTTCATCAAACTTAATTTCCGTGCGGGCGATGTCACGCCCTGCACTATCCCACACCACGCGGGCGCTCACGCCGTTAAGCTGGTTCAAGGCATTAATGAACGGCGTCATTTTCTCGACCATCTCCGCGCCGCTCTCTTTCTGCGCGTTCAAATACAGTTCGATGGCGCAGGTCAGTCCAAGAATTCCCTCTTTGCCCACCTTCATCGCCCGGCCAATTCCCGCCGTCTGGCGCTTCACCCACTCAACGTACTGGGTTTTACCTATCACCAGACCGCTGGTTGGTCCTTCTATCGCCTTGGCGCCACTATAAATCACCAGATCTGCACCAACCCGGTAGTAGCACTGCAAATCCTCTTCCGCCGCCGCGTCCACGATCAACGGCAGATTATGCGTACGCGCCACCACCGCGGCCTGCTCCACGCTGAGCATACTTTTCTGGACGCAATGGTGAGATTTGATATACAGAATGGCCGCCGTACGCGGTGTAATGGCCGCCGCCAGCTGCGCCGCGGAACATTCGTTGGCATAACCGGCTTCCACTAACTTGCCGCCGCCAAGCGCCACCATGGTGCCTACCGGAGCGCCAAAGTTGACGTTGTGACCTCTGGGCAGCACGATTTCGTTGTTTTCAATGGGCGTGACGTGCAGGTTCTCCAGCAGCCAGTCGCTATCTTTAACCAATACGCCAGCCACCGACAGGGCGATCCCGGCCGAGGCGCAAGAGACAACCGTTGCCCCTTCCACTTCCAGTAATTTCGCGATGTAGTCGCCTGTTTTATTGACCAGGTCTTTCATCTCGAAATATTGGTTCATCCCCGCCATCGCGGCTTCAACCACTTCTGGTCGCGGCGTGGAGACGCCAAGCGCCGTCATGCGGCCGGAGGTATTAATCACCTGTTTTAAATCGTATTTCTCAAAAATCGAAGGCATGTTCCGCGCTCCCTTGTTCGGTCATATAGCCCTTGCCCGCACGTATTGCGGCAAGCGGCACCAGCAGTTGTTCAGCCTGCAGGCTGTCGTTTTCTGCATCTACCAGCACGGTTGGCTGGCGCTTAAGCGTAAAGAGGGTTAAATCGGCATCCAGACCGACCTGCAGCCGCCCCTTCTGTTTCAGGCGCAGACCATCGGCGGCATTGGCGGTAACGCATTCAATGACCTGCGGAAGCGACATCCCAATGGCGAGGAATTTCGACATCACATTCGCCAGGGAATGTACCGGGCCGCTGATACGGTTGCGGCAATAAATATCGGAGCTGATGGTGTGCGGCAAAATGCCCAGGCCGATCGCGCGTTTTGCCACCGCAAAGCTCAGGCTGGCGGTGCCATGCCCAACGTCCAGACGCACGCCACGTGAAATCGCCCGCGTCACTGACGCCCGCAGCTCGCCTTGCGGCGTCAGAATGCGATTCGGCTTACCGTTGTAACAGTGGGTAATGATGTCACCCGCGCTCAGGCGCTCAGCGATATCATCGAGATTCGGCGGGTTGTTGCCGATATGCACCATCAGCGGCAGGTCGCCGTTCTGTGCTTGCATCGCTTTGGCGCGATCCAGCGGCGTGATGCCATTTTCACCGACTACGCTGCTGCTCATACGTGCCTTCAGACCGACGATAAAATCAGGGTGGCGTTTCACCGCCTCTCGCACCGCATCAGCGTCAATATTGGCCATGTTGGCCAGCTCGTTCTGGGCGATAAGCCCCACGCGGGAGATATTCAGCAACGCGTACACTTCGGTCGCAGCTTCCCGGGTCAGGGTGTAAAAATCGTCGATGTCATCCGCCCCGGTGCTGCCCGCATCCACCACGGTAGTGACGCCGGTCGCAATACCGACGCTATCCGGCTGGTCGTGATAAATCGGGGATTTCGGGTAGCAATGAACGTGGGAGTCAATCCAGCCTGCGCTGACGTAGCACTCACCGCCCAGCTCGATGGTTTTCAGCGCCGGACCATCAACGTCACCCAACGCCGCGATCTTGCCGTCTTTGAGCGCAATATCGCTCACCGTATCGTCAACGAGGCGCGCACGGCGCAGGAGTAAATCAAACATGTCTCTCTCCTGTTGAAATGGGGGCGGTCGTGTAGGCCTGATAAGGCGCAGCGCCATCAGGCGTCATTGCCGGATGGCGGCTGCGCCTTATCCGGCCTACAACGACACACCATCAGCTAATAGCAATCGGGAAGATGGACCCGAGGATCATTGCGCCGAGGATCGCCCCGCCGGTAATCGGTTTTTGCCACAGATAAAACAGCAGTGCGCCCGCCAGAGAACCGATTCCGATAGGAATAGAAGCCGTCATCGCGCTAAGGATAATCAACGGTCCGAGGAAGCGGCCGGAGGCGTTACCGGCCCCCATCATGACGTCCGCACCGTAGGTCGAGTCGCTCTGGTTGATGGTGAACTTACGCGCCAGAATGATGATGTAGCCAATCGCCAGACCAATCACCAGACCGGTGACCAGCGAGGCGGCGAAGTTGGCGACCGGGAAGATAATGCCCGCGCCCAGCAGCAGCGCCGGAACACCTAATCCGACCCCGGTCTGAATCGCCCCGCCGATGTCCAAAATCCCCACCAGCGAACCTTCAATGATGCGGGCAAACAGGAAGCTTGCGCCAAATGCCGCCACCGCCCCGTAGGAGCCGGTATCCATTCCCGCCTTCAGCATCGCCACAAAAGCCACTTCGTTAAATGCGCCAATACCGTACAGGTAGTACATGTGTGTTCCGGCAAATACGCCAGAGGAGAGCAGGCCCACGAAGATCGGGAACGACCAGTCAGCGAACCAAAAACCTTTATTCTGTTCCATGATGACCTCCGTTATTTGCCGCTGAGCGAGTTGTGGATAAGTTCGAGCCAGTTAGGCACGGTCAGATGGAAGGATTCGATCATCTTCATGTCGAAGCCACGGAAGAAGCCGCTCAGGACAAACAGCGCGACGATAGCCACCATCATCACTTTCGTGACGTGGTTCCAGCCGCTCTCTTCAACACCTTTGCCGATCAGAATGCCGAGCACCAGACCCGGAACGGCGTTACCCATGATCAGCTGCGCCGCGCCGCCAAAAACGGTGGCCCAGAAGCCAGATTTCTTACCGGCGTCGATCGCCGCCAGCCAGAAGATTACTGGCATCACGGTGTTAACCAGCAGGTTAGCCGCGGGCACCAGCACCTTGACGGCGGTAACCTGCAACGCTTCCGGTACGGATGATGCGGTGAGGTTCAGGAAGGTCACTACGATCATCCCGATAACGCCGCAGGCAATTGCCATGCGTTTGGGGTCGTGCAGCGTTTCACTGACGTTACGATTTTTAATCATCAGCGCGGCGGCGCCCCAGTTGGGGATGATGCGATGGTCGACGTCCTGCGTGAACGCCCCCGCCGCAACGGAGGAAGCCCAGGCATTAAAGAAGAAGCCCAGGCCGAACGAGAAGTGAGAAGCTGGATCTCCTTCGCAGGAATTCAGTTCTCCCAGAGTACGAAACGCGCCCATCCCTTGAGTGGTAGGCGCATGAAACATGCGTGCAGCCCCAGCGCCGACACCAACGCCAACCAATGCGCCGATGATGAGCGATTTTATTAAAATTATCAGGAACATAATTATGCCTTTTAATAGAAAAATCAGCGTTGCGTAACGAAATCCACCTTGTCGAGATTGATGGCAGTCACGTTGACGGTCACGTCCAGCTCCACGCTGAAAGTGCGTCTTTCCCGGCGCAAAAAGAGGAATAAAAACGCCTCTTTACGCACCGATTCATGCGCTTGAACAACCTGCACATCCTGTGGCTCAATACGCAGTAAGATATGCGGCGACGCTTTCATCACCGCAGCCTGAACGTGGTTCAGGGCATCGGCAAAGGCGCGAGCTTTAGTCTCGCCCTTACCCGTGACTCTCACCGTGGTG
This sequence comes from Citrobacter sp. Cpo089, assembly GCF_030332695.1. Lineage (NCBI taxonomy): Bacteria > Pseudomonadati > Pseudomonadota > Gammaproteobacteria > Enterobacterales > Enterobacteriaceae > Citrobacter > Citrobacter sp. Cpo089. The sequence continues at coordinate 24,838 of NZ_JAOWHJ010000077.1, forward strand.
GTGAATTGCTCTTTCATGCTTAAGCGCCGTGTTTCTTTTGCCACGCCTGCACCAGGCGCTCGCCGAGCTCTTCTTTATCCATAAAGCCGAATCCCAGTACGTTGCACCCTTCGTTGATGGCGGTTACCCCTTCATCGACCGAGCGCATGCCGTATTTCGCCTTGTAGCCGTATTTGGTCTGCGCGGTAATCGCACCCGCACCACCGCTGCCACAAAACGAGATACCAAAGGTGGCGTTTTCCGCTTTCATCACGTCACCCAGCTTCATATCTGCTGCAACGCCCGGCACCACAACGGCACGGCCACCCGCTTTCTCTACGCCTGCCGCCACTTTCTGGCCTTTACCCAGACGATCGCCAATCACTACGGTAATCTGTTCCATCTTTTGCTCCTTAAAGGTTGTCTTTCGCGACTTCGAAGTGCACCGACAGCAGCCAGGCCTCTTCCTCAGGAAGATTGCCAAACTCGGCGACCACGTCGCGGGCAAGCGCCATTGATTCGGCAGATATTTCATCAAACAAGCTGGCATCGACCTCTGGTAAGGGTTCACCCGTTACCGAGCGGTGCGCCATGGCGCGAACATGCGACGTCAGCATCTGTTCCTGTACGGCGTTGGGAATAATGTTGCGTTCACGCAGCAAGGCATACACCTGCGCCAGCATGCGGTCGGCCAGTTCCACCGATTCCCCCATGTCATTCATTACAGCTCCGTTATTCACTCGTCTTACCCCGTTAATGTCTCTGAGGGTAAATTAGCGACGGAGGTTATGAGTTTGTAGCGAGTTGTTTTCCACTTCGAAGTGGAAAGGTGTGCAGCGATAGTGATCTGTGCCGCAAAAAGGGCTGGAACCACGATTTATCACTGGAAGAATGTGATTGAGATCGCAAGAGCGAGCAGAAAAATGGAAGGAAGTGCGAACAATGAATGGACGATAAAAATGAAAAAATGTGATGGGGATAGCGTTTACTTATGGGACGTGCAGTAGCGGGGGTTTTATCCGACCTACGGGTATGCAGGCCGGATAGCGCAGATTAGCGGAACTTCTTGTGGTTTTCGTTGCGCGTAGTTTTCAGCTCTTCCGCAACGGCTTTCGCCTCTTTAACTTTACCTTCGTTCGCCAGCTTCAACGCACCGTCGATCTGACCGATCAGCGTGTCAAAGCCGTGGCGGAAATCCTTCATCTCCGGGCTGTCCGGGGATTTGTTTTCCAGCTTCGGCGGCGTTCCCTTTTGCGCGTCCAGCGCGGCTGCACGCATTTTGGTTAACGCATCTTTCAGTTCAGTCGCATTATCCGTTTTTTCGACGATTTTCAGGTTGTCGTTGAGGATCCCCATATCGTCTTCAAGATCGGCTGCAAACGCAGAAGAACCAAGAACCAGCGTTGAAGCTGCGACGATCGCTAACAGGTGTTTACGCATTGCTCACTTCCTTTTTTATTATTCAAAAATAAACAAACGCCAGATACCCTCAATAATTCACGCCACAGCTTGAAGTATGACGGATATTATTGCCCGGCGATCTTCATCTCCGGCAACAGGACCGAACCACACTGAATATTACTGCGCGTTTCAATATCGTTGCCGACGGTGACGATATTACGCCACATCTCTTTTAAGTTACCGGCGATGGTAATTTCACTCACCGGGTACTGAATTTCACCGTTTTCGACCCAGAAGCCCGCCGCGCCGCGCGAGTAATCGCCGGTAATGCCGCTTACGCCCTGTCCCATCAGCTCGGTAACCACAAGACCTGTGCCCATCTCTTTAAGCAACTGCTCGAAGCTTAGACCCTGTCCCGGAATTCGCCAGTTGTGGATCCCGCCTGCATGACCGGTGCTCTTCAGCCCCAGCTTACGTGCGGAATAGTTGGTCAGCAGCCACTGAGTCAGCACGCCGTCTTTAATAATGTCGCGGCGTTCGGTCCGTACGCCTTCGCTGTCGAACGGCGACGACGCCAGCCCTTTCAGCAGGTGCGGATGTTCTTCAATGGTCAGCCATTCCGGCAGAATTTGCTTGCCCAGCGAGTCGAGCAGGAAGGTGGATTTGCGGTACACCGAGCCACCAGCAATCGCGCCAACCAGGTGTCCGAACAGTCCGGTCGCCACTTCATTGGCGAAAATCACTGGTGCTTTCATGGTGGAAAGTTTACGCGGAGACAGGCGAGATAAGGTACGGCGAGCACAGTCAGCCCCCACCCACTCCGGCGTTTGCAGATCGCCCATCGCCCGGCCAATGGTGTAGGCGTAATCACGCTCCATATCGCCATTTTCTTCTGCGATTACGCAGCTGGAAAGGGAATGGCGCGTGGAGCAGTAGCCCTGCAGCATGCCGTGGCTGTTGCCAAACACTTTGATGCCATAGTGGCTGTTAAAGCTGCCGCCCTCGGTGTTGGTGATACGCTTATCGGCCTGCAACGCCGCCTGTTCAGCGCGGGCAGCCAGTTCGATAGCTTCGTCAGGGGAAACTTCCGCCGGGTGGAACAGGTCCAGATCGGGCGCATCAAAGGCCAGCAGTTCTTTATCTGCCACACCCGCACACGGGTCCGGCGAAGTGTAACGTGCAATGTCCAGCGCGGCCTGCACGGTGCGTGCAATCGCCTGCGGGCTTAAATCGGTGGACGATGCGCTGCCTTTACGGTTTTGATGGTAAACCGTAATCCCCAGTGCACCATCGCTATTGAATTCGACGTTCTCCACTTCACCATAACGGGTGCTGACGCTAATACCCGTGGTCTTGCTCACAGCGACTTCCGCGCCATCCGACTTACCTGACGCTAATTCCAGTGCCGTCGAGACTGCTTCTTCCAGAATCTTACGCTGCGCTTCAACTTGTGAGATTACTTTCATCGCAAATGCCATAATGTAGAGAGAGTTTCTCTGAAGTCTAACAGAGAACCGTTTTTCAGTGCGCATCTTAACTGGTAACATTAGCCTCTTTTTTTAAGGAGCCTGACATGACTAAGCAGCCCGAAGACTGGCTCGACGACGTTCCCGGTGATGACATCGAAGACGAAGACGATGAAATTATCTGGGTCAGTAAAAGTGAAATAAAACGTGACGCCGAGGAGTTAAAACACCTGGGTGTGGAACTGGTAAAACTGGGGAAAAACGCGCTGGACAAAATCCCGCTCGATGCGGATTTAGGTAATGACTCCAACTTATTGATAGTGTTTTATGTTCAGATAATGCCCGATGACTTTGTCATGCAGCTCCACCGATTTTGAGAACGACAGCGACTTCCGTCCCAGCCGTGCCAGGTGCTGCCTCAGATTCAGGTTATGCCGCTCAATTCGCTGCGTATATCGCTTGCTGATTACGTGCAGCTTTCCCTTCAGGCGGGATTCATACAGCGGCCAGCCATCCGTCATCCATATCACCACGTCAAAGGGTGACAGCAGGCTCATAAGACGCCCCAGCGTCGCCATAGTGCGTTCACCGAATACGTGCGCAACAACCGTCTTCCGGAGCCTGTC
>NZ_JAOWHJ010000004.1:0-24878 GCF_030332695.1 Citrobacter sp. Cpo089
AGCTGATAGAAACAGAAGCCACTGGAGCACCTCAAAAACACCATCATACACTAAATCAGTAAGTTGGCAGCATCACCGAAGCATTAATGCCAGAGTTTTGACCCCTTCGGCAAGGTCGTTAATATTTGTGCGTTCAGCGGGGTTGTGGCTGATACCGTTAATGCTGGGCATGAAAATCATGCAGGTCGGCACACGGGGAGCGAAAATCTGCGCATCGTGGCCCGCACCACTGTGCATCACCCGGTAGTTCAGCTGTTCCTTTTCACACAGTTCGGTGAGGGTGGCGACCAGTTTTGTGTCCATCGGGACCGGCGTTTCGTCCATCCACAAATCGATATCAATGCCAATGTCCATTTCATCACAGATGGCGCGCATGTCATTTTCCAGTTGCTGAGTAAAATCACGCAGCACTTCGGCATCGGTATGACGGCAATCGATCGTGAAAGTCGTTTTTCCTGGCACTACGTTGACGGTGTTTGGCTGCGGCTCAACTTTGCCAAAGGTTAGTACCAGAGGATCGCCATGTTTTTTGGCTTTCTCAATCGACTGGCTACAGATACGGCTGAAGGCGTAAACGGTGTCGCGACGGTAGCTCAGCGGCGTTGTCCCCGCATGATTGGATTCGCCGTTCAGCGTTACCGTATAGCGGCGCTGCCCGACAATCGCGCTGACGACACCGATGGACTGACCATTGCTTTCAAGCACGCACCCTTGCTCGATGTGTAATTCAACAAAGGCGTTGATGTCACTGCGAGCGTGAAGCGGCTTGGCAGGAAGGGTAAAGCCGCAGGCGTTCATCGCATCAACAAAACGTGTGCCTTTGGCATCCTGGATGTCGCGAACGTCATCGGGATTTGCCAGCCCAAAGATGTTCTTACTGCCCCAGAATACATATGGGAATCGACTGCCTTCTTCTTCTGCCATAGAAACTACTTCGACCGTTTTCAGCGGCGCGCCGTAGGTGGTCTTAAGCCAGTCAATCGCTAGCCACGCCGCCAGTGCGCCAAACTGGCCGTCAAGATTGCCGCCGTTGACGACGGTATCAATATGCGATCCGCTCAAAATTACCTGTTCCGGTGATGCGCTTCCGCGCAGGCGACCGTACAAATTGCCCACTTCATCGAAGCGCGTTTCCAGGCCACTGGCATCCATACGCTTTTTGAATTGCTGTTGTGTTTCAAGCCATTCTGGCGAATACAGCAAGCGCGTCATCCCACCAGTAGGATCTGCGCCAAAGGAAGAGAGCCAGGGAAGGGTTTCTTCTATTGCGTGACGAAAATGGTTGATCATATGAAATTCCTGTTTCAATAATTATTGTGCAAAGGGATTCTTTGTTTCGTATGACTTGATATAGAGAGCATCGGAAATCAGGTATTGATAAATATCGTCAACAATGTCGACGCCATGGACCGCGACATTACGTTGATTAATATCTTGATCTTGTCCAGGGTAATAAACTTGTTTAAAACCAGGTGCAGGCGTAACGGCATTTAACTCTTGCATGGTTTGGCTGAGATGCTGACGGAATAATTGGCTGGAGGAGAAAAAATCGGGATTAATCACTATATGCAGTTGGCCTAAATTACGCCCCGCATGCAAATCTTCATACATGGAACTGACCTGACGACCAAATGGTAATCCCAGCAGAATGCCAGATAGCACATCGATCATCATCATCAGACCATAGCCTTTTGGCCCAGCTGCGGGTAATAACGCATTGACTGCAAAAGGGTCGGTGGTAGGTGCACCATTTTTATCGACAGCCCAGGTATCGGGAATCGGTTCATTACGCGAGCGGGCATCGAGAACTTTACCCCAGGCTTGCACCGTTGTGGCCATATCAAAGGTTATGACATCGTCACCTTCTCCAGGTGCCGCGAAGGCTAATGGGTTGGTTCCGTAGTAAATATCCGCGCCGCCGAAAGGTACAACCATCGGGTCGGACTGGCAAATGGAGAGGCCAATCAGGCCTGCCCGGGCAGCTTGCTGCACAAAGTAAGAAATGGCTCCGCTGTGTCCCATTCGGCTAATTCCGACAACGGCGACACCATTTTTTTTAGCAATTTCAATTGCATGCTCCATGCCCATCTTTGCTGCGACTTGCCCGGCGGCATTATCGGCGTGCAAAATCGCTGTACAGGGACCGGTATCTTCAAAACGAAATGTGGGTTCGCGGTTGGTGCCGCCTTTTGAAATGCGCTCGGCATAGTATTCAACGCGTACGGCACCATGAGAGTGAATGCCTCTGGCATCGGCATAAACCAATACCTCGGCAACCGTTGCTGCGTGCTCACGTTTTAGTCCGGCCTTGCAAAGCTTATTCTCGATAAGCTGGTGGAGTGTTTCCCGACTGATTTTCATCTGTCTTCCTTTTTAACGACGGTGTGAAGCATGACTGTCGTTAACATACCGGGAATATAAACAGATTATGTGATCCAGACACACAAAAAAATATAGTTAGAATTTATTTGATAATCAGCGCTGATTTGCCATTTCTTTTTAAATAAATAATGCCGTTAGAAAATAACATGTAATCCTCTGGTGGTTATTAAAATTCTTTTGCTAATAAATTGTATGTGATATCAGTCACTCTATTTGTGATGCCGGATATATACCTTGAGTTCCACATTAACACTACTCGTGCAATTGCCATGGGTGCAATTATTAAGGGGTTGTTATGATTCACGCCTTTATTAAAAAAGGGTGTTTTCAGGACTCTGTCAGTTTAATGATTATTTCACGCAAGCTGAGTGAGTCCGAAAATGTAGACGATGTATCGGTCATGATGGGTACGCCGGCGAATAAATCGTTGCTGGAAACGACCGGGTTTTGGCATGACGATTTTAATCAGGCAACGCCGAATGATATTTGCGTGGCTATTCGTACTGAAACGGCTGATGAAAGTATTACGCAGGCTATTTTGCAGCAACTGGATGAGTCGTTGCAGCAGTTGGCGCAGGCCACCGGGGGGAGTCAAGCGCTCCTGCAGGTCAGACGCTGGGAAAGCGCGTGTCAGAAACTGCCTGAGGCGAATATGACGTTAATTTCTGTTGCGGGCGAATATGCGGCAGAACTGGCGAACCAGGCGCTGGATCGTAACCTGAACGTCATGATGTTCTCCGACAACGTCACGCTGGAAGATGAAATCAATCTCAAGCGCCGCGCACAAGATAAAGGTCTGCTGGTGATGGGACCGGACTGCGGAACCGCCATGATCGCCGGTACGCCGCTGGCTTTTGCCAACGTGATGCCGGAAGGCAACATCGGTGTGATAGGTGCATCCGGTACAGGGATTCAGGAGCTCTGTTCACAGATAGCACTGGCTGGTGAAGGTATTACTCACGCCATTGGTCTGGGGGGACGAGACCTAAGTGCCGAGGTGGGCGGAATTAGCGCACTTACCGCACTGGAAATGCTCGGTGCAGATGATAAAAGCCAGGTGTTGGCATTTGTCTCTAAACCACCAGCGGAGGCTGTTCGCCAGCGTATGGTTACGGCGATGAAAGCCACGGGCAAACCTGTTGTCGCCCTGTTTTTAGGTTATGTCTCTGCGGTTGCCAGAGACGAGAATGTCTGGTTTGCAGCGACGCTGGATGATGCAGCCCGTCTTGCCTGTTTACTGGCGCGAGTGACTGCGCGACGCAGTGCGCTTTTCGCTACAGGAGATGGCGTAATCAGGGGGCTGTATACCGGAGGTACGCTGGCTGCTGAAGCGGCGGGGCTGCTGGCCGGTCACCTGAATGTCCCGGCGGATGCAGAACACCACCACGGGATGATGCTGGATGCCGCCGGGCATCAGATTATCGATCTGGGTGATGATTTTTACACCGTCGGGCGTCCGCATCCGATGATCGATCCCGCATTACGTAATCAGCTTATTACGGATCTGGGTTCGCAGCCGCAGGTTAGGGTGCTGCTGGTGGATGTTGTGATTGGCTACGGTGCGACAGCCGACCCGGCTGCATCACTGGCTCAGGCCTGGCAGAAAGCGTGTGCTGCTCGAGATAGCGATCAACCGCTGTTTGCCATTGCGACGGTCACCGGCACCGAGCGCGATCCGCAGTGCCGTTCACTGCAAATTGCCACGCTGGAAGATGCCGGTATCGCCGTGGTGAATTCACTGCCTGAGGCAACACTACTTGCCGCTGAACTGATTCGAACAGTTCAACCGTTATCTCATCAATCCGCACCTGCGCTACTGGAAAAAGTGGCGGTCATTAATGCCGGGTTACGCAGTTTTGCACTGGATTTACAGGCGGCAGAAAAACCTGTGGTGCATTACCAGTGGGCGCCTGTCGCTGGCGGTAATAAAAAACTGGCTCGTTTATTAGAACGTTTGCAATAAGGGGTTCCAATGTTTACATCAGTGGCGCAAGCCAATGCTGCAGTAATCGAACAAATTCGTCGTGCGCGTCCACACTGGCTGGATGTGCAACCCGCGTCCTCGTTAATCAGCGAACTCAATGAGGGGAAAACACTGCTTCATGCAGGACCGCCAATGCGTTGGCAAGAGATGACCGGCCCGATGAAAGGGGCCTGCATTGGTGCATGCCTGTTTGAAGGGTGGGCTGATGATGAGATAAGTGCGCTGGCATTACTGGAGCAGGGCAAAGTCAACTTTGTACCTTGCCATCATGTTAATGCCGTGGGGCCAATGGGTGGAATTACCTCTGCCAGCATGCCGATGCTGGTGGTGGAAAATATCACCGAAGGGAACAGGGCTTACTGCAATCTCAACGAAGGCATCGGCAAAGTGATGCGCTTTGGCGCGTACGGTGAGGATGTCCAGCAGCGTTTACGTTGGATGCGTGATGTTCTGATGCCGGTCTTAAGCGCAGCGCTGGCCACACTGGAGCAGGGTATTGACTTGACCGCCATGATGGCACAGGGCATTACGATGGGCGATGAGTTCCATCAGCGCAATATTGCCTCTTCAGCTCTGTTGATGCGTACGCTGGCACCACAAATTGCCCGTCTGGAACATGATAAGCAGCAGATTGCTGAGGTGATGGATTTCCTGAGTGTAACCGACCAGTTCTTCCTCAACCTGGCGATGGCTTACTGCAAAGCGGCAATGGACGCCGGGGCGCAGGTGCGTTCTGGCAGTATTGTGACGGCAATGACCCGTAATGGCGACATGTTCGGTATTCGCGTGAGCGGACTTGGCGATCGCTGGTTTACCGCACCTGTTAACACGCCGCAGGGACTGTTCTTTACCGGTTTTTCGCAGGAACAGGCTAACCCGGATATGGGTGATAGCGCCATCACTGAAACCTTTGGTATTGGCGGTGCGGCGATGATTGCCGCGCCTGGCGTAACGCGTTTTGTCGGTGCCGGAGGAATGGAAGCCGCAAAATCCGTCTCCGAAGAGATGGCGGAAATCTATCTGGAGCGCAATATGCAGCTACAGATCCCCGGCTGGGATTTCCAGGGGGCCTGTCTGGGACTCGATATCCGTCGCGTGGTCGAAACGGGGATCACGCCGCTGATCAATACTGGTATTGCCCATAAAGAGGCCGGTATTGGCCAGATCGGTGCAGGTACAGTCCGTGCGCCGCTCGCTTGCTTTGAGCTGGCACTGGAAGCGCTGGCTGAAAGCATGGGCATTAGCTAACTGAGGTGCGCATGATGATCATCCATCCTCTGATGGGCAGCCAGCAGTCTGCGGATTTTCGCCAGTCATGGCAATTGTCTGGTGTCTGGCGACGCTCGATTAACCTTGTAGCCGAAGGGGGCGCACTGTTAACGCTGCACCGCCAGGGAAGCGGCTTTAGCCCAGGAGGATGGGTGATCCGCGCACATGACTTTGATGCGCTGCGTACGTCGTTAAGTGGTAGTGAAACCCCTCTGGCTGTCCCCGAGGGGATTGTGTTGGGACAGTATCTTTTACGTCAACCTCAGCGCTGCTATTCATTGCAAATAACCTATCGCCCTCATGCCGCGCGCCTTGCTCCTGGCTGGATGGAGCGCGGCGAGGAAACGGGATTATTCGGACCGTTAATGCTGGCCACAAGCCTGCCTTTGTGCCCCGAGCTGCGTCAGTTCCGCCACTGCTTCTTCTCGGCACTTGCCGGTTTGTCGACAGACTGGCGGCAGTGGTTGGGCAAGGGACCAGGTTTAACGCCCAGCCATGATGACACGTTGACTGGCATGCTGTTGGCCGCCTGGTATTTTGGTGCGCTGAATAAGGACTCCGGTCACCGTTTCTTTGATTATTCCGGCAACCTTGAAAAAGCGACGACCGTGGTTAGCGTGAGCTACTTGCGCTACGCGGCGCTAGGGTACTTCGCTTCACCTTTACTCCACTTCACCCATGCTCTGCATCGCCAGGAAAGGCTGGATGCGGCGATAAATTCGCTGCTTGCGCTTGGGCATACCTCCGGCGCAGACACCTTGTTGGGGTTCTGGCTTGGACAACAAATCATAGAAGGATAGGGAATGAAAACGCTGGTTGTTGCTCTTGGTGGCAACGCATTATTGCAGCGCGGCGAGGCGCTAACGGCAGAAAATCAATATCGTAATATTGCCAGCGCCGTACCCGCCCTGGCGCGTCTGGCGCGTTCGTATCGCCTGGCAATCGTACATGGTAACGGACCGCAGGTTGGCCTGCTGTCGTTACAGAACCTTGCCTGGAAGGAGGTCGAGCCTTATCCATTAGATGTGCTGGTGGCCGAGACGCAGGGCATGATCGGTTATATGTTGGCGCAGAGCCTGACCGCAGAACCGGAAATGCCGCCGGTGACCACGGTGTTAACGCGGATTGTGGTATCCGAGGACGATCCTGCATTTATGGCACCGGAAAAATTTATCGGCCCGGTGTATTCGCCCGAAGAACAAACGCAACTGGAAGCGACTTACGGCTGGCATATGAAGCGTGACGGCAAATACCTGCGGCGTGTTGTCACTTCGCCAGAACCTCGCCAGATCATAGAAAGCGATGCTATTAAGCTCTTACTCAAAGAAGGGCATGTGGTGATTTGTAGCGGGGGCGGCGGCGTGCCCGTCACTGGCGAAGGATTAGGGTCTGAAGCTGTCATTGATAAGGACCTGGCGGCGGCGTTGCTGGCTGAACAGATCGCTGCCGATGGTCTGGTCATTCTGACCGATGCCGATGCGGTCTATGAAAACTGGGGGACGCCGGAGCAACGCGCGATCCGTCAGGCCTCTCCTGATGAACTGGCGCCGTTTGCTAAAGCTGATGGTTCGATGGGGCCTAAGGTCACTGCCGTAAGCGGATATGTGAAGCGACGTGGAAAACCGGCATGGATTGGCGCGCTGTCACGCATTGAAGATACGCTGGCAGGCAAAGCCGGAACCTGTATCCGTCTGTAAAAAAAGGGGGCGTTTATATGCACGCCCCCTATTTTCTTATTTCAGTTTTGACTGCGCCCAGATAATACCGCTGGCATATTCCGGCGGCAGCAGGGGGATAAGCGCTTCCAGAGTCGCGCTAAGGCGCGCGGTATCGCTGTCGCTCAGGTTCAGGTGACCCACCTTACGCCCTTCACGCACCTCTTTGTCATACCAGTGCAGATGCACCAGCGGTAGCTTCAGCCAGTCGTAGTTCAGGTCGCTACCAATCAGGTTTACCATCACCGAAGGGTGGTTCACCACCGGCGTCGGTAACGGCAGGTCGGTAATGGCACGTAGATGCAGCTCAAACTGGCTGATGCTGGCGCCGTTTTGCGTCCAGTGCCCGCTGTTGTGCACGCGCGGAGCCAGTTCGTTAATCAGCAGACCTTCCGGGGTGATAAAACACTCCATCGCCATCACGCCGACATAGCCCAGCTCCTGCATGATGGCAGAGAGCATTGCTTCAGCCTGTTCCTGCTGTCTGGCGTTAGCCTGCGGGAACACCACGCTGGTGCGCAGAATGCCATCCTGATGCAGGTTATGGGTCAGCGGATAGAAAACGGTGCTGCCGTCGTGCGCACGAGCGCCAACCAGTGAGACTTCACCGGAGAAGTTGATTCCCCGCTCGACGATGCACTCGCCGTAGCAGTTGTCCGGCAGTTGCTCAGTTTCATTTGCGCGCAAGCGCCACTGTCCACGTCCGTCGTAGCCGCCGACGCGACGTTTCACGATCGCCAGCTCGCCAAGTTTGTCGAATATCGCAGACCATTCGCTTTTATCTGCCAGCAGTTGCCACGGCGCGGTCGCCAGACCGAGCTTGTCAAAAAGCTGCTTTTGCGTCAGACGGTCGGCAATAATCGGGAAGACGTCGCGGTTAACAAACGCCGGGTGGCGTGCCAGTTCGCGGGTGAGTGCCGTTTCCGGCCAGCGCTCAATCTCAGCGGTGATCACGCTTTGCTGAAAAGGGACCGCAGCCGGTTCAGCGTCCAGCCCGACGGGCCAGACCGCTATGCCCAGTGGCTCACCGGCCTGGCGCAGCATGCGCCCTAGCTGTCCGTTGCCAAGTACGCAGACCTGCTTCATGCGACACCTCGCGGGTCCGGGTTCTCCAGCACCTCATCGGTTTGCGCTTTGCGCCAGTCGTTCAGACGCTGGTGTAAGGCTTTGTCGTGTGTTGCCAGAATTTGTGCTGCCAGCAGGGCCGCATTTGCCGCACCCGCTTTGCCGATCGCCAGCGTGCCGACCGGAATACCGCGCGGCATTTGAACGATAGAGTAGAGGCTATCTACGCCGCTCAGCGCTGCGCTTTGCACCGGAACACCGAGGACAGGCACCAGCGTTTTCGCCGCAATCATGCCAGGCAAATGCGCTGCGCCACCGGCCCCGGCAATAATCACCTGATAACCGTTCTCTTCAGCGCTTTCGGCGAAGCTAAACAGTTTGTCTGGGGTGCGGTGGGCGGAGACGACTTCAACATGATGCGGAACGTCCAGGATTTCGAAGATTTCGGCGGCGAACTGCATGGTAGCCCAGTCGCTTTTGGACCCCATCACGATGGCGACACGCGCCGGATTATTGCGGGAAGACATGCGTCTGAAAACTCCTGTGGTGCACTACACTCGACTTTTGAGGCCACAGAGAATAGCATAATTCACCGCCAAGGAAAACGATTGCGCGCTTTGTACTTCACTCTTCAAGCGGCCTCTTTGTTGGCTACATCTGCTCACCCCAGTCACTTACTTTTGTAAGCTCCAGGGGACTCACAGATTTGCCGCTTTGATGCAACTCGAATAGTTTTGTGTAAAGAGGAACTGGGTATCTGCAGAATTAAAACGGAAATGCGATCAGTTCAACGTCGTCAGGGGTGACTTTGATCATCGAACCTTCGGTGTGCCATGCGCCTAATACCACGCGGAAAGCGGGTTGCTCATTGGCCGTAAGTTTGTGGACGGCAGGGCGGTGGGTATGGCCGTGAATTAACCACTGAACCTGATGTTTTTCCATCTCGCTAATCACGGCCTGCTGATTCACATCCATGATTTCCAGCGATTTGGTGTCGTTGGCTGCTTTGCTGTTGGCACGCATTTTCGCAGCGATTCGCTGGCGAACGAACAGCGGCAGAGCGAGGAACAGCTTCTGTAACCAGGGTTGATGCACTTTGGCGCGAAATGCCTGATAGCCTGCGTCGTCGGTGCATAAGGTGTCGCCATGCATGATCAGCACCTTGCGGCCATACAGGTCGAGCACTTTTTCTTCGGGAAGCAAGGTCATGCCGCTCGCACGGGCAAAACGTTTACCGAGCAGAAAATCACGGTTGCCGTGAATAAAAAAGCAGGGAACGCCGGAATCAGTCAGTGATTTTATCGCCGCGGCCATTTCACGATGCAGTGGATTAGGATCGTCGTCGCCAATCCAGGCTTCAAACAGGTCGCCAAGAATGTATAGCGCATCGGCCTTTCGCGCATCACCGGCTAAAAAACGCAGAAAACCGGCGGTGATCGCCGGTTCTTCTGTGCAGAGGTGAAGATCTGCAATAAACAGTGTCGCCACGATTACTCGCTGACGGTCACGTTTTCGATGATAACGTCTTCTTTTGGCACATCCTGATGCATACCGCTGCGACCAGTGGAAACGCCTTTGATTTTATCAACCACGTCCATGCCTTCAACAACTTCAGCGAACACGCAGTAACCCCAACCCTGCATGCTTTCGCCGGAGAAGTTCAGGAAGTCGTTGTCTGCAACGTTGATGAAGAACTGTGCGGTTGCGGAGTGCGGAGCCTGAGTACGCGCCATCGCCAGCGTACCACGGGTGTTTTTCAGACCGTTGTTCGCTTCGTTTTTGATCGCTTCTTTCGTGGCTTTTTGCTTCATGCCTGGCTCGAAACCGCCGCCCTGGATCATGAAACCGTTAATAACACGGTGGAAAATGGTGTTGTTGTAAAAACCTTCGCGGCAGTAGTCCAGGAAGTTTTTAACTGTTTCAGGCGCTTTATCATCAAACGTTTTGATTACGATATCGCCGTGATTAGTGTGGAAAGTAACCATTTTTGCATCCTGTTCCGATAGATTGGTGCTTCGACCCCGTCAAGGGTCAGAGTTAGGGGTGTGTTATAGCATAACCGCAAGCTGCGATCACCTCGCAAAGTGTGCTGCTTCCGGTCTAAATTATGGGTATTATACAGACTTTACTATCCACACACGTCTACACGGAATCTTCGATGTTAAAAATCTTTAATACACTGACGCGCCAAAAAGAGGAATTCAAACCTATTCATGCCGGGGAAGTCGGCATGTACGTGTGTGGTATTACCGTTTACGATCTCTGTCATATTGGCCACGGACGTACCTTCGTTTCTTTCGACGTCGTTGCGCGTTATCTGCGCTTCCTCGGCTATAAGCTGAAGTATGTGCGCAACATTACCGATATCGATGACAAAATCATCAAGCGCGCGAATGAAAACGGCGAAAGCTTTGTGGCGTTGGTCGACAGAATGATCGCGGAAATGCACAGCGATTTCGATGCGCTGAATATTCTGCGCCCGGATCTGGAGCCGCGTGCTACGCACCATATCGCTGAAATTATCGAAATCACTGAACAGCTGATTGCCAAAGGTCACGCTTACGTTGCTGATAACGGCGACGTGATGTTCGACGTGCCGACTGACCCGAACTACGGCCAGCTGTCGCGCCAGGATCTGGATCAGCTGCAGGCAGGCGCACGCGTTGACGTGGTTGATGTGAAGCGCAACCCGATGGACTTCGTGCTGTGGAAAATGTCCAAAGAAGGCGAGCCGAGCTGGCCATCTCCGTGGGGCGCGGGCCGTCCGGGCTGGCACATCGAATGTTCGGCGATGAACTGCAAGCAGCTGGGCAACCATTTCGATATTCACGGCGGCGGTTCGGACCTGATGTTCCCGCACCATGAAAACGAAATCGCTCAGTCCACCTGTGCTCATGACGGTGAGTACGTTAATTACTGGATGCACTCAGGGATGGTGATGGTTGACCGCGAGAAAATGTCCAAATCGCTGGGCAACTTCTTTACCGTTCGCGATGTGCTGAAATACTACGATGCCGAAACCATCCGTTACTTCCTGATGTCCGGTCATTACCGTAGTCAGTTAAACTACAGCGAAGAGAACCTCAAGCAGGCGCGTTCTGCGCTGGAGCGTCTGTATACCGCGCTGCGTGGCACCGACAAATCCGTTGCGCCAGCCGGTGGCGAAGCCTTTGAAGCGCGCTTTATTGAAGCGATGGACGATGACTTCAACACCCCGGAAGCCTACTCCGTGCTGTTTGATATGGCGCGTGAGGTTAACCGTCTGAAGGGTGAAGATATGGCGGCGGCTAACGGCATGGCTGCGCATCTGCGTAAGCTTTCCAGCGTACTGGGCCTGCTGGAACAGGATCCAGAGGCATTCCTGCAAAGCGGTGCGCAGGCGGATGACGGTGAAGTTGCTGAAATTGAAGCGCTAATCCAACAGCGTTTGGATGCACGTAAGGCGAAAGACTGGGCGGCAGCTGACGCCGCGCGTGACCGTCTCAACGAGATGGGCATCGTGCTGGAAGACGGCCCGCAGGGTACCACCTGGCGTCGTAAGTAACTCTGTAATGCCCGGTGGCGCTTACGCTTACCGGGCCGTGTAGGCCGGATAAGACGCATCGCGTCGCATCCGGCAGATTAATGTTTCCGATACCACCACAGCACACCCATCATTACGATTCCCGGCAGCCATACCCACATTAACTCCGACATGATCACCTGGTGCCCGTACGGCGTGGCGTAGCGTGATAACGCAAACGGGGCGACTTTAATCACCTGCCATGGCGCGAAGAAGCGCTCATCCGACCACGGCCACAGCCAGCCGACGCCTTTACCGCCGGTGGTGACAGAATCCAGCAGACTGTGCGACAGCAGTGAAACCGTCAGGAATAGCCAGCAGCGAATCAATCCCGCCTTAAACCATCGTCGGCCAATCAAGACGCAGAGCAGCGGTACCACGAAGGCGAACAGCAGTGAGTGGGTAAATCCCCGGTGGCCAAACACATTGCCGTAGGCGACGCCGAACTTAAATGACAACACGTCGGCATCTGGCAGCATGGCCAGAACGACGCCAGCAAACAGTAATCGTGGGGGGATGACTTTAAGTCCGAGACCTAAGCCTAAACAGAGCGGAACGGCCGCGTGAGTAACGATAGTGGGCATGATGATCGCTTCGTGTTGAAAAACAACATGCTAACAGTTCACTGTGAAGCGGGGATGAAGTCATTATCTGAAAACGAGAGGGGGAAGTGGCCGGATACGGTGTTAACCTCATCCGGCACTTAGGGTCACGCCACGACGTTAATGCTGTGGCCTTCAAAGCTGACTGTCTGTCCGGCAACGATTTTGCAGCGTTTACGCGTTTCAACAACGCCATCGACCTTCACTAACCCTTCGCCAATAGCAATTTTTGCCTGGGCGCCGCTTTCGCTCCAGCCTTCCAGCTTCAGCAAATCGCAGAGTTCAACGTGTGGGTGTTTACCTAGTGAAAATGTGGCCATCTTAAACGTCCTTTACATCATGATATTCAACACACGCCTGCAGCGTGTTTTCGATAAGTGTGGCGACCGTCATTGGGCCTACGCCGCCGGGGACCGGCGTGATATATGACGCTCGTGCGGCCGCATCGTCAAAGACCACATCGCCAACAACCTTACCATTCTCCAGACGGTTGATGCCGACATCAATCACAATCGCACCTTCTTTGATCCACTCACCAGGAATAAAGCCCGGTTTACCGACGGCAACAATCAGCAGGTCAGCATTTTCTACGTGGCGGCGCAGATCTTTGGTGAATCGGTGGGTGACGGTGGTGGTGCAGCCAGCCAGCAGTAGCTCCATACTCATTGGGCGACCGACAATATTCGAGGCGCCAATGACCACGGCATTCAGACCGTAGGTATCGATGTTGTAACGCTCAAGCAGGGTAACAATACCGCGCGGAGTACATGGGCGCAGGCGCGGCGCGCGCTGGCACAGACGACCGACGTTATACGGGTGGAAACCGTCAACGTCTTTATCTGGTGCAATACGTTCCAGAACTTTCACGTTGTCGATACCCGCCGGCAACGGCAGCTGTACCAGGATACCGTCGATGGTGGTATCTGCATTGAGCGTATCGATCAGCTCAAGAAGCTCCGCCTCGCTGGTGGTTTCAGGCAGGTCATAGGAGCGGGAGACAAACCCCACTTCGTCACAGGCTTTGCGTTTACTCGCAACATAAATCTGCGAAGCCGGGTTGCTACCTACCAGCACAACAGCCAGGCCTGGGGCGCGTAATCCAGCCGCTAAACGCGCCTGAACTTTTTGAGCAACCTCAGAGCGCACCTGCTGCGCAATCGTTTTACCGTCAATAATCTTTGCTGCCATCAGAGAGAGAATTCCGTCTGTTACGTTAAACCGAAGGGGATGCCACTATTTTGTCAGAAGCGGGGCGTGCTGTCAGTTTTCGTTTGCGTTTTTACGTGCGATAGGGATCACCGCGGTCTGCGAACGGGGTCAGTTCAGAGGCTGAAGTCCCCCGAATAATTAATGAGCATGCGAATTAAAATTAACGTGAATGAAACAATTCATCACCCTAGTGTTTTCAGGGGTAATGCGCCATAAACCAGTCTGTTACGTACCTTTATGGAAGGATTTAAGTAATATTCACCCAGATTTTTCTTAGGTCCCAATAAGAATTGGCCAGGGTCAATAAAAGGATTTGCAGGTATTTTTCATTAATTGAAATGTTTAATTTAACCCTGTGACGAATAGTCATATTCGCGAAGATTAATTAGTGAATCAAATACTCAGGAGAGTTGGGGTAAAAGGTTAGCTAATTCTCTTGCGATATATATCTTTACAGGATGCAGAGATAATTAGCCTGACATTTAATGTCGATAATGATTCAAACGGATCCCGCAGGACGCCGGAGCCGGATGTGTGTAATTCAAGGGAAATCCATGAAACGTAAATTAATGACCTCTTCTGTTATTGCCAGCCTGATGTTAGTTGCAGGTGCAACGGTTGCAGCCGATCCGGTAAGCGTTAGCGGCGGTACTGTGCATTTTGAAGGTGAACTGGTCAATGCAGCCTGTGCAGTCAGTACTCAGTCATCCGATCAGGTTGTCACCTTAGGCCAGTATCGTACCGCCAGTTTTACCGCAGTTGGCGATACAACGGCGCAAATTCCGTTCTCAATCGTGCTGAATGACTGTGATCCGAAAGTTGCCGCAACCGCAGCCGTGGCTTTCTCTGGTCAATCCGACATCACCAACAACAACCTGCTGGCCGTCACTTCTGCAGACAACGGTACCACTGCCAGCGGTGTCGGGATTGAAATTCTGGACAATACGTCCACCGCGCTGAAGCCGGATGGAGCCACCTTCTCTACCGCTCAGGCGCTGGTAGAAGGGACCAACACCCTGCGTTTCTCTGCGCGTTACAAAGCCACAGCCACCAGCGCTACGCCGGGTCAGGCAAATGCCGACGCGACGTTCATCATGAAGTACGAATAAGCCGTTCTGATTTGCGCAAGGATGACGTTCGCCTCACTGGATGAGGCAATTTCCGGGGATGATGAAGGATGCGGCAGATGATAGGGAAAGGCGTGGCGCTGGCGGGAATGCTGTGCGTACTGCCTGTGTTTGCACATACGGTAATACTGGAAAGTGGCCGCCTTCACTTACGAGGGCAGCTCGTCAATGGTGCCTGTACGGTCGCTACCGACAGCCAAAATTTGCGGGTGCAAATGGGGCAGTATCGCACCAATGCTTTCTCCGGGACGGGAAGCTTTGCCTCTACCAGCGTGCCGTTTTCACTGCGCTTAACGTCATGCAGCTCCGATGTTTATGACCATGTTGGGATTGCGTTTGCAGGTGTGACGCCAGCGGAAGATCCGCAGGTTTTTCTTGCCAGTGGCGATGCGTCTGCGGCTTCAGGGATCGGTCTGGCGTTATTTGATGAGCGCCAACGGCAAATTATTCCGAATGCGCTGCCGCTTCATTATGCGCCGATTATAACGCAAGAGATGACGTTTCATTTCACTGCTCGTTATCGGGCTGTCTCGGAAAATATAACGCCGGGAGCGCTTCGTTCAGACGTGTGGTTTACGTTGGTTTATCCCTGATTTATTTTCCAACGATAATCGCATCAAAGGTATTTGTAGCTATGTTTAATTATCTAAAATCAGGTTTTATCCTTTTACTGGCCTTATTTTCTGCTGCCAGTGTTCAGGCTGCAGGCGGTATTGCATTAGGCGCTACTCGCGTTATTTATCCAGCCGATGCCAAACAAACGTCCTTGTCTATTAGCAATAGTGATACCAAAGAACGTTACCTGGTCAATTCATGGATCGAGAATAGCGCAGGCGTTAAAGAAAAATCGTTCGTGGTTACGCCTCCGTTGTTTGTCAGCGAGCCCAAAAGCGAAAACACGCTGCGTATCATCTATGCAGGTGTTCCGCTGCCTAAAGATCGTGAGTCGCTGTTCTGGATGAACGTGAAAGCTATTCCGTCAGTCAATAAAAACAGCCTCGAGGGTAAAAACGTTCTGCAACTGGCGATTCTGTCCCGCATCAAGCTTTTTGTCCGTCCGAATAATCTGCAGCAAATTCCGGAAGATGCGCCCGGGATGCTGAAATTCTCCCGTACCGGCAACCACCTGAAAATCAACAATCCGTCAGCGTATTACGTCACCTTGGTCAATCTCAACGTGGGGAAAACGAAGGTTGATAACGTGATGGTCGCGCCGAAAAGTGATGCGCAGGTCCTGCTACCAACGGGCGTTCAGGGCAACGTCACGTTCCAGACGGTCAATGATTATGGCGCTGTGACTCCGGCCCAAACGGTTAGCGTGCGTTGAGATAACGATGAATAAGACAACGTATTTTCCTGGCCTGTTACCGGGGGTTACGCCACCGCTGGCGGGGGTGGCGTTGTCCACGCTGGCGGCGCTCTTTCCCTCTTTAAGCCATGGGGAAAGCTATTTTAATCCGGCCTTTTTATCCGCGGATACGGCAACCGTGGCGGATTTATCACGTTTTGAAAAAGGCAATCACCAGCCTGAAGGCGTTTATCGTGTGGATATCTGGCGCAACGATGAGTTTGTTGCCACTCAGGATATTCGTTTTACGACCAGCGCGGGAAAAGCCGGGGAGAAGTCCGGTGGGCTGATGCCATGTTTTGGACTCGACTGGGTGAAGCGCCTTGGTGTCAATATCACCGCATTTCCGGCACTCAGTAAGGATGCGAACGATACCTGTATCAATCTACCTGAGGCGATTCCAGGCAGCGAGATTGCATTTGATTTTTCTACCCTGCGCTTAAACGTCAGCCTGCCTCAGGCGTCAATGTTAAACAGCGCGCGTGGCTATATTCCGCCGGAAGAGTGGGATGAAGGGATCCCGGCTGCGCTGGTCAACTACAGCTTTACCGGCAGCCGCGGCAGTGACACTGACAGCTACTTCTTAAGTATGCTCAGTGGCCTGAACTATGGCCCCTGGCGCTTGAGAAATAACGGCGCATGGAGCTATTCCAAAGGTGACGGATACCACTCACAAAGCTGGAAAAATATCGGTACATGGCTTCAGCGCGCGATTATCCCGCTGAAGGGTGAACTGGTGATGGGCGACAGCAACACCGGCAACGACGTTTTTGACAGCGTCGGGTTTCGCGGGGCGCGGCTCTATTCCTCAGACAGTATGTATCCCGACAGCTTACAGGGCTACGCGCCTACCGTTCGCGGCATTGCGCGTACCGCAGCGAAACTGACCATTCGTCAGAATGGCTATGTGATTTATCAAAGCTATGTTTCACCGGGCGCTTTTTCGATAACCGATCTCAACCCGACGTCATCCAGCGGTGACCTTGAGGTGACAGTGGACGAAAAGGACGGCAGCCAGCAGCGCTATACGGTGCCGTACTCCACGGTTCCCTTGTTACAACGAGAAGGGCGTTTCAAATACGACGTGGTTGCCGGGGATTTTCGCAGCGGCAATAGCCAGCAATCTTCACCGTTCTTTTTCCAGGGAACATTAATTGCCGGGTTACCAGAAGGCTACACCGCTTATGGCGGTACGCAGCTGGCCTCACGTTACACCGCGGTAGTTTTAGGCACTGGCCGAAACCTGGGGGACTGGGGGGCGGTTTCTGTGGATTTAACCCATGCGCGCAGTCAGCTGGCGGATGACAGTACGCATCAGGGGCAGTCTTTGCGTTTTCTGTATGCAAAATCGCTGAACAACTTTGGCACAAACTTCCAGCTGTTGGGATATCGCTACTCAACGCGCGGCTTCTATACCCTTGATGACGTCGCGTATCGCAGCATGGAAGGCTATGAGTATGAATACGACAGCGAAGGTAATCGCCACGACGTGCCCGATGTGAAGAGCTATCACAATCTGAGTTACAGCAAAAAGGGCCGCTTTCAGATTAACATTTCGCAGAACCTGGGAGACTACGGCTCGCTGTATGTTTCGGGGAGTCAGCAAACGTACTGGAATACCTCAGACACCAATACCTGGTATCAGGTGGGCTATGCCAGCGGCTGGCAGGGGATTAGCTATTCACTCTCCTGGTCGTGGAATGAATCGGTAGGCATCTCCGACACCGACCGTATTCTGGCATTCAATATGTCAGTGCCGTTCAGCCTGCTAAGCGGACGGCGCTACTCGCGTGATAACGCGCTCGATCGCACCTACGCCACCTTTAATGCCAACCGCAACAGCAACGGACAAAACAGCTGGCAGAGCGGGATCGGCGGGACGTTACTGGATGGGCGCAACCTGAGCTACAGCGTGAATCAGGGGCACAGCAGCACCAACGGCTACAGCGGAAACGCCAGCGCCAACTGGCAGGCGGCCTATGGCACGCTGGGCGTGGGATACAACTACGATCGCGATCAGCATGACTACAACTGGCAGCTCTCCGGCGGCGTGGTGGGGCATGCGGACGGTATTACGCTCAGTCAGCCGCTGGGGGACACCAACGTGCTGGTTAAAGCGCCTGGCGCGCAGGGCGTACGAGTAGAAAACCAGACCGGCGTGCAAACCGACTGGCGTGGATACGCGGTGATGCCGTATGCCACCGTTTATCGCTATAACCGCGTCGCATTAGATACCAATTCAATGAACAACAATACCGATGTGGAAAATAACGTTAGCAGCGTCGTGCCAACGCAAGGGGCATTAGTGCGAGCGGCGTTTGATACACGTATCGGTGTGCGGGCGCTGATAACCGCGAAATATGCAGGTAAACCTGTGCCATTTGGCTCCGTTGTGCGTGAAAACACCAGCGGCGTGACCAGTATGGTGGGCGAAGACGGGCAAATCTACCTGAGCGGCTTGCCGCTAAAAGGTGAATTACTGATCCAATGGGGGGAAAGCGCTAACGCTCGCTGCGTGGCGCACTATGCCTTGCCTGAGGAGAGTCTGAAACAGGCGGTGACGCTCACGAACGTTACGTGCGAATCTCCAACGGCACGACAGGAATAATACGATGAAACGACAAACGGGTTTGTTACTGGGATGCGCTTTACTGCTGATGGCCCATTCGTCATGGGCGACAGTCTGCCAAAACTCGAATGGCACACCAACGGATGTTTTTTACGATCTGTCGAACGTCTTTAACAGCAGCAATAACCGGCCGGGACAGGTGGTGACGTTACCGGAAAAATCGGGCTGGATTGGCGTTAATGCTACCTGTCCGGCCGGGACGACGGTGAATTACACCTATCGAAGCTACGTTACGGAACTCCCTGTGCAAAGTACAGAAAATGGTTTTCAGTACCTGAAACTCAATGACTACCTGCTGGGGGCTATGAGCATCACCGATAGCTCTGCTGGGTTGTTTTATCCCCCGCGTAATTATATCCGTATGGGAACTCATCCCAACGTACCTAAGCAGCAGCCTTTTGGCGTAATGGATTCAAAGCTGGTGTTTAAACTCAAAGTGATTCGCTCGTTTATTTACATGGTGCCGCTCCCGCGCCAGACCATGTTCAGAGTCTATGTCACGACCAGTACTGGAGATGCGCTAAGCACGCCGGTTTATACCATCAGCTACAGCGGTAAGGTGGAGGTTCCACAAAACTGTGAGGTGAACGCAGGGCAGATTGTCGAGTTTGATTTTGGCGATATTGGCGCATCGTTGTTCAGCAAGGCGGGGGCAGGAAACCGTCCCGAAGGCATTAATCCGCAGACCAAAACGGTGGCGATAAAATGCACCAACGTCGCTGCACAAGCCTACTTAACCATGCGGGTAGAGGCCGAGAAAGCCTCCGGGCAAATGATGGTATCGGACAATCCTGACTTAGGGTTCATTGTCGCCGACAAAACCGGTAGACCGCTGACGCCCAATAATCTGTCCAGCACGATCCCATTTCAACTGGATGATAACGCCGTGGCAAACGTGAGTATTCGGACATGGCCGGTCAGCGTGACAGGGAATAAACCTACCGAAGGGCCTTTTACTGCCCGTGGCTATCTGCGAGTAGATTATGACTAACAAGCAAACGCCAACTTCATGGGCGCTTTTGGTGATGCTGCCCATACTGATATTCAGCTCGTTGTGCCATGCGGCCTCATCGCTGGGCGAAATCAATATTGAACTGCGCGGAAACGTGGTGGACTTTACCTGTGCGGTGATTGCCAGTGACAGCAATAAGTCGGTTGAATTGGGCACCTGGCCAACAAAGCAGTTACAGACCAGCGGGGATACTACCCAACCAGTCGCGTTTACGCTGAAGCTGGAAGGCTGCCCGCCGGGATCCGCGTCAATAACGTTTTCTGGTACTCCGGCCCCCGGTACGACGTTGTTGGCGCTTGATGACGCAGTGATGGCGCAAAAGGTGGCGATCGAACTGCATGACAGCGACCGTACGCGATTACCGCTCGAGCAGGCCAGCCAAACCGTGGGGATTGATGAGAACGGCAATGCCACGCTGACCTTTTTCGCCAACTATATCGCGTTAGCAGACGGGGTTCAGCCAGGCCTCGCCAGGGCCGATGCCACATTTATGATTAACTATAACTAATCAATGAGCGGATAAAATGCTCCCGAACGAAGTCTCGCCGGGAGTGCTATTACATTAATTCATGCATTTTTGCGTAATCGATCAGCTCAACGATAGTATGTAAGCCGAGTTTGGCGTAGATGTTAGCTTTGTGAGCACTAATCGTTTTATTGCTGAGTAACAGCTGCTCAGCAATTTCCTTATTAGAGAGGCCATTTGCCAGATAACGCAAAACCGTAACTTCGCGATTAGAGAGCGGCATGTCATTCAATACACCTTTTTTCATATTTATATTGTTAATGAAGTTTAGGGTGTCTGAAGGGAAAAAAGAATATCCCGATAAAATCATTTTTACCGCATTGTAGATATCATTCAAATCCTTTCGTTTACTGACAAAACCATTTGCACCGGCCCGGATAGCACGCCCGGCATAAAAGGACTCCGATTTGGAGGAGAGAAACAGCACCCGAGTATTCTCCTGCAGAGACTTTATTCTCTTGAGTAATGTAAATCCATCTGAACCAGGTAGTTCAATATCCAGAATGACAAGATCGACAGGGTAAGTGCGCAGGTGCTCTATTGCCGTACGGCTGTCATCGGTCTTCAACACAACCTGGATATTACTGTTTTTTTCAAGTAGTACTTCTATCGACATTCTGACAATAGGGTGTTCGTCCATAATGATAACGGATGCTGGTTTCATTGTTGTATGCCTCAAACTGTATGCGTATTTTGATAATTTTATAAAACATCAGGCGTTATAATATTGTCAAATAGCCAAGGGTTGTTCTGAGGGAGAGTCGAATAAATATTATTTCATCCTTGTTTATTCGGTTGCTCTTCTACAGAACAATGAATTTGTGGAAAATCCATTTCACACTGGGAAAACTAACAATTAATCAGAAAACTATGGGGATTATACCTGCTCTGTTCTTTCGGAAAAGGCTTACAACATTCAGGTTGTTAATGTCAGTTAGGATGTTCTAAAAGATCCAGATGTGTTAATGACTATTGGCATTATTTTACTGCTGTTTGAATTATGGCAGACTGAAAAAAATTTTTAAATGGTAAAAACAATACAATAAACTAATTGTTTAGGATTTGTTAAGGTGGGAATGACGCTATTTGTGCTGATATGCACAGAATCAGTATGGTTTACTGGGGTGGTGGAAGTTAGCATAATACCAGGAATAGTTGTAAATATTAAATAGTTGTGAAATTTAGATCTTTTATCTCATATAAAAATAAGTAATTTCCTAAAAAATCTTATGGCACATAGGGTTAGGGTGTTAAATTAAATGAGCAGAGGTAACGCTGAGGCGATGTATCAGGTGCAAAAAACGCTGCCGGTTTGCTAAGCCCAGACGCGCAATCAGCTGGTTCAGGCGATAGATGATACGGTGGTAGGGGCGAGCTTGTAACAAAGCAATCTCTTTTAAGGAGTTACCTTGTAAAAGTAATTCCACCATCTCCCAATCGAGCTGGTTTATGTGCCTGGAGTGAATATAGTTAAGGACTGGCGACAAGAAAGCGCGGCGCATCTCCGGGAGGTGCAGGCTACGTGACAAGATATAAAATGGACCGGACAGAGAAATAAAAGGGATTAGGTCTTCATCGTGACGGGAAAGCAATATGAAGATTTGGATGTTATTCCGCGGTTTAATTAGCTGGCGCAGATACTCCAGAACATCAAAATAAGAGATTGTTAAACCTTCCATATCAACCACTAACTGACTAATTACCGACTCTCGCAGGCTGACTTTGGCCGATTCAATGGTCTGGAAGATCGCGGTACGTGCTCCTGAAAATAAATGTCGACCCAGCGCATAGGCCAGATAGTAATCTGTCGTAATAATCGCCTGAGATATAGTGTCACTCGGTAATGCGTATTCGAGTTTTTGCGTCAGATACTCAAGTTGGTCAAATACCTGTGATGTGTAGTGAGGATATTGCCAGGTACAGTTAGTGTTTCGTATACGGCGATGTCGATCCCGGCGTTTTGCGCTGTGCATCCTTTTCCATTCCATTTCTGTTGCGGCAGGTCTGGATAAATTGCCGACTATAAACATCCCTGACCCAAATTTTCTCCAGCGTAAAGGCGAGTTTCCTTGTGCTGTTGGGTTTCAATGCTTCAGCAATCATCAGACTGGCAATTGCGTATCCCATCAGAATAATCTGCCGGAAGTTTTCTGATGTCTTACTCAATGCCCAAAAAGTCGTTTTATCCAGTTCAACCTCTCTATGGGATTAGATAAAATATTACCGGGTGTGTCTTTCTGTTACCCCGGAAATAGTAAGCCAGGATTATTCTGGCAGCCTGAAGCCAGGTACAGTAGGTGTCGATACTTAATTGGTGATGAGATTTTTCTCAATAAAAAATCAGGCAGAAAGATGCCACCTAATTTTGTAGAAAGTTCAGATGCGCCCGGATGTATCTTAAGAATTGCTGATCGTTTTTCACATGCAGCTTTTTCATAATGCTGCGACGGGTGGCTTTGGCCTGAATTTCGCTTACCGAGAGCAGGTGAGCCGTTTCGGCTAAGGTATAGCCGCTGGCGAGAAACATTAAGAACTGACGTTCTTCGATAGAAAAGTTGCGAGTGGTGCAGTAATGGCAGATAGTTGCGGGCACGTTGTTGCGCAGCGCACGTTTTTGCAGGATGAGGACTAATTTTTTAGTCATTTCCTCAACGTCATCTTCCCGATAGATCAGTGGCAACATGTACAGGCAGGGCCGGAACATCAGCTTATCTTTATCGTTTCTGTTGCAGATGACAACCCGGTGTTGGCGGCGGGTATGGACCGGAATCTGATAGCAATCGGCGCTGAGCCAATCTTCATCCAGGGAAATAAACGCGATGTCAGCGCGATCGATATCCTCGACAGGCAAAAAGCAAATCTCCTGATGCCACTGATTTGCCAAATGGGAGATGATAATTTTTAGTCCATGTTCGAAGTGACTGTTTTCTTCCTTGATGGCGATACTTAACATTAAAGAGTTCCTGAACCGCTGGAGGGGTAAGGGAATGTTAAGCAAAATCATAAATATTCTAAATACATGTATCCCTAAATCTGGCGTTTCGTGAGCTGAGTTGTTACCAGGCGATTTCCTGGATACCCTTGAACAAGCAGAAAAAATCAACATTCGTTCACTTCGCCAGCAACTGAAACAAAAGGCATTGACTCAGCAGGCGCTGACCGTATAATTCACGCGTTTCATCTGCATGAAGTAATCACTTCGCAATGCGCCCTTAGCTCAGTTGGATAGAGCAACGGCCTTCTAAGCCGTAGGTCGTAGGTTCGAATCCTACAGGGCGTACCATTCAAAATCAGTCCCTATACTCAGCTTCAACGTACCGTTACGCGCGGGACAATTTTTCTTTTTCCAGCCAACGTTCTACCTCATAAAGACTTTGTTGGATCTCCTCTCTGAGTGAAAAATCACCCAACGGCTGCTGTTCAAGTGCTGCACACATCGTGCTGGCTGAGCGCATTCCCATGCTGGCGCAGCTGCTTTTTAGCTGATGCGTCAGACGTTTTATCCGCTCGTCGTCATGTGCTGCGCGGGCAGCGTCAATCTCATCTAATACAGGAAGAGTGTGTTGCTTAAAGAGCGCTAACCATTCGTGCACCTTTTGCCATCCCATAACCTGGATATCTCCAGCCAACTGCTGAAAATCTAACCGTTTGTTGTCATTTTCTGATGCAAGCGGGGGAGTCGCACTACCATGCAGATAATGCGTAATAAGTCGACTGAGTTCATCCCGGGGGACTGGTTTTTGAATAATGCCAAGGAACAGGGTACTGGTTCTTTGGCTTAGCGTTTCGTCGATGACGTGCGCGCTAAAGCCGATCAGGCTAAGTGCCGGATAGTCGTGGGCTAACTGCTGTGCCAGCGTGATCCCGTCGATATCAGGAAGATCGAAATCAACCAGAGCAGCATCGTAGCGTGTATCTTCCTGCAATATTTTTAGCGCCTCAGCGGCACTGCTGGCAGCAGTAACCTGTGCGCCATTGAGGATGAGCATTTCAGTACTGATACGTTGTGTAAGAGGATTATCCTCGATAAGCAATAAGCGTAAGCCCTGTAACGATATGGAACGTTGTGCGGGTTTCATGATGGGCATCGTGGTTGCCCGCAATGGCAGACGCAGCTGGAAACAGCTCCCGACGCCGGGCGTGCTGGTGACGCTCAGCTCTCCCTGCATTGCCTGGGCGAGACTGGCGCTGATGGTTAGTCCGAGTCCGGTTCCACCTCGTTTACTGCTTACCTGAACAAACGGCTGAAAAATATCGTGCTGGCGGGCAGGGTCAATTCCACATCCCGTATCTTCAACCTCGATGTACCAGTTTTTGCCCTCACATCGGCTATGCAGGATGATGTGTCCCCGATCGGTAAAGCGTAGTGCGGGTAATGACTCCAACTTATTGATAGTGTTTTATGTTCAGATAATGCCCGATGACTTTGTCATGCAGCTCCACCGATT
>NZ_JAOWHJ010000005.1:0-304 GCF_030332695.1 Citrobacter sp. Cpo089
TTTGGAGCGGGAAACGAGACTCGAACTCGCGACCCCGACCTTGGCAAGGTCGTGCTCTACCAACTGAGCTATTCCCGCATAATCTTCGTTTTTCGAACCGCTACTGCGTTGGCTGCCTTCATTCGCCTGAGTCACTTACTTCAGTAAGCTCCAAAGGACTCATTCAGTTGCCGCCTTGTCGCAATTCGAAATCCTGCGATTGGTGGTCTGTGCTTTACAAGCATTTTCAAATTTTGGAGCGGGAAACGAGACTCGAACTCGCGACCCCGACCTTGGCAAGGTCGTGCTCTACCAACTGAGCTAT
>NZ_JAOWHJ010000006.1:0-222 GCF_030332695.1 Citrobacter sp. Cpo089
TCATTTCTTATTACGGAGAAATGAAACAGTGTGTCGTTTCAATTTTCAGCTTGATCCAGATTTTTAAAGAGCAAAACTTCTTAATGCACTCGAAAGTACATTCAGAAGTTCATCATTCATCAGACAATCTGTGTGAGCACTGCAAAGGTCGGTTCTTTAAGGTAAGGAGGTGATCCAACCGCAGGTTCCCCTACGGTTACCTTGTTACGACTTCACCCCAGT
>NZ_JAOWHJ010000007.1:0-281 GCF_030332695.1 Citrobacter sp. Cpo089
CACACTACCATCGGCGCTACGGCGTTTCACTTCTGAGTTCGGCATGGGGTCAGGTGGGACCACCGCGCTACAGCCGCCAGACAAATTCTTTTCTAAGTGCCGAACTTTAACCGAAAAACTGGTGCTGATACCCAGAGTCGAACTGGGGACCTCACCCTTACCAAGGGTGCGCTCTACCAACTGAGCCATATCAGCACACTAAATTTGATGCCTGGCAGTTCCCTACTCTCGCATGGGGAGACCCCACACTACCATCGGCGCTACGGCGTTTCACTTCTGAG